>JAEZQX010000142.1 GCA_023441105.1 Pseudomonadota bacterium
TTCTTGGTCAGGATGTGGCGCTTGTACGCCTGCCCGCGCTTGACCGTGCCGCCGGGACGAACGCGAAACCGCTTGGCCGCGCTCTTCTTGGTCTTCATTTTTGCCATGACAAATGCCTTGCACTACCCCCGCGCCCGATCAAGGTGCCGCATCCGCTGCCGGGCCCTGTGCGGGGCCTGGACTGCTGGACCATTGAAGCGGAGGCTGCTGCCCACCCGCATCGGCCGGGCGCCCGGTAAAGGGCTGCCGGCGGGCCGGAGCGTGGTGACGGCCGGAGCGGCCGGACGATCAGCAGTCTTCGATCAGGATGCGTACTTGGAGAACCCGCCCGACGTTCGGAAGGTAAGCCTTTGATTATAGCAGCCCGGCGCCGCGCCTGCACACCGGCCTGGGGACGGCCGGCGCCTGCCAGCCTTCCGGCGCTGCCGCCGGCGCCGCATGCGCCGGCCTTGGCGCGCTACTTCTTCTTGCGCGGAGCGACCATCATCACCATCTGGCGGCCTTCCATGCGCGGCATGGACTCCACCACGGCAACCTCTTCGATATCGCTGCGGACCCTCTCCAGCAGCCGCACGCCGAATTCCTGGTGAGCCATCTCGCGGCCGCGAAAGCGCAGCGTGATCTTGACCTTGTCCCCATCGGCGAGGAAGCTCAGCATGTTCCTCACCTTGATGGCGTAGTCGCCTTCATCGGTGGCGGGGCGGAACTTGATCTCCTTGATCTGGACGATCTTCTGCTTCGCCTTTGCCTCGTTGGCCCGCTTCTGCTCCTGGTAACGGAACTTGCCGTAGTCCATCAGCCGGCAGACGGGCGGCGCCGCGGTGGGCGCAATCTCGACCAGGTCCACGTCCGCTTCTTCGGCCATCCGCCGCGCTTCGCCCAGGCGGACGATGCCGAGCGGTTCGTTGTTGATGCCGACCAGCCGGACTTCCGCGGCGGTGATCTCGCCGTTCAGGCGATGGGAACGTTCTGTAGCGATGCTGAGCTCTCCATGAAATTGATCGAACGACTGTCTTGCTTGCGGTACGGTCCCGGACCCGCCCCCTGCGGGCGCGGACGCCGCGCTCTGGCGGTCAGTTGCCGGTTCCGAGGCCCTTGGCCAAGACGTCTGCGCCGATTGCTTTCAGAAAAGTCTCCAGCGTCATGACACCGAGGTCCTTGCCCCCGCGGGCGCGAACAGCCACTTGCCCGGCCTGCTTCTCCTTCTCCCCGACCACGAGGAGATAAGGAATCTTTTGTAGGCTGTGCTCTCTAATCTTATAGCCGATCTTGTCGCCCCGCAAATCCCCTTGCGCCCTAAGCCCTTGTTTTTTCAAGGCTTGCGCAATGCCATCGGCGTACTCCGCCTGCTGGTCGGTGATTGAAAGGACGACCACCTGCAGCGGGGCGAGCCAGGTCGGCAGGGCGCCGGCGCAGTTCTCCAGCAGGATGCCGATGAAGCGCTCCATCGACCCGACGATGGCCCGGTGGAGCATGACCGGCCGCTTGCGGCTGTTGTCTTCGGCGACGTATTCGGCGTCGAGCCGCTCGGGCATCATGAAATCCACCTGCATGGTGCCCAACTGCCACGGGCGGCCGATCGAGTCCTTCAGGTGATACTCGATCTTGGGACCGTAGAAGGCGCCCTCCCCCGGCAGCTCCTGCCATTCGACGCCGCAGGCACGGAGCGCGGCGCGCAGCGCATCCTCGGCGCGGTCCCAGGTCTCGTCGCTGCCCAGCCGCTTGTCCGGGCGCAGCGCCAGCTTGAGCGAGACGTCCTGGAAGCCGAAATCGGCGTAGACCTTCATCGCCTGGCGATGGAAGGCGGTGACCTCCGATTCGATCTGCTGCTCGGTGCAGAAGACGTGGCCGTCGTCCTGCGTGAAAGCGCGCACCCGCATGATGCCGTGCAGGGCACCCGACGGCTCGTTGCGATGACAGCCGCCGAATTCGCCATAGCGCAACGGCAGGTCCCGGTAGCTGCGCAGGTTGGAGTTGAAGATCTGCACGTGCCCCGGACAGTTCATCGGCTTGACGGCGTAGTCGCGCTTCTCCGAGGACGTGAAGAACATGTTCTCCTTGTAGTTGTCCCAGTGGCCGGAGCGCTTCCACAGGCTCACGTCCAGGATCTGCGGACACCTCACCTCCTGGTAGCCGCTGGCGACGTAGACCTCGCGCATGTACTGCTCGACCTGCTGCCAGACAACCCATCCCTTGGGATGCCAGAACACCATGCCCGGCGCCTCTTCCTGCGTATGGAAGAGGTCGAGCTCCTTCGCCAGCCGCCGGTGGTCGCGCTTCTCCGCTTCCTCCAGCATCCGCAGGTAGGCCTCCTGGTCCTCCTTGCGGGTCCAGGCGGTGCCGTAGATGCGCTGGAGCATCTCGTTGTTGGAGTCGCCGCGCCAGTAGGCGCCGGCCAGCTTCATCAGCTTGAAGACCTTGAGCTTGCCGGTGGACGGCACGTGCGGGCCGCGGCACAGGTCGACGAAACGGCCTTCGCGATAGAGGCCGATCGGTTCGCCGGCGGGAATCGCCGCGATGATCTCGGCCTTGTACTTCTCGCCGATCGATTCGAAGTAGCGCACCGCCTCGTCGCGGTCCCACTCCTCGCGCGTGACCTTCTCGTCGAGCCTGGCGAGCTCGCGCATCTTGGCCTCGATCGCCTCGAGATCCTCCGGCGTGAACGGACGCTTGTAGGAGAAGTCGTAGTAGAAGCCGTCGGCGATCACCGGGCCGATGGTCACCTGCGCGTCGGGAAAGAGCTCCTTCACCGCATAGGCCAGCAGGTGCGCCGCGGAATGGCGGATGACATCCAGTCCTTCCGGATCCTTGTCGGTGACGATGGCGACGCGGCTGTCCTGCTCGAGCCGGTGCGAGAGGTCCACGACCTTGCCCTCGACCTTGCCGGCGAGGGCCGCCTTTGCGAGACCCGGACCGATGGAAGCCGCGACTTCAGCGACGGTGACCGGGTGATCGAATGTCTTCTGGGACCCGTCCGGAAGGGTGATGATTGGCACGGATGATTGAGGCGGGCTCGGCTTCTCGGAGGGGATGGTCCAGGGGGCGGAGGTGCGCTGGACGGAATTCTGGTAGGCGCGATTGGATTCGAACCAACGACCCCCACCATGTCAAGGTGGTGCTCTAACCAACTGAGCTACGCGCCTGCTGCGGCTCGCAGTATAGCAAAGGCCAAACTCAACGCACCCGGAAGACGCGTTTCCGTTCGGCGCGCTCCTTGAGCGCCGCGACGTGGCGCGACAGGATCAGTCGGTCGGGATGCTGGAGCAGCAGCACGACCGACCGGCGCTCGTTGATCCAGGCCACCTTGGCGAGGATCTTGCGGCCCTTGCTAGTGATCAGCTCGAGCCACTGGCCCGGTGCCAGGTCACGGGCGAGATCGGCCGGCGGGATCTCCAGCCGCAGCGGGCGGCGCGGCGCATCGTCGAGCGACGTCTCGTCGATCAGGCGGCGCAGCTTCAGCTCGGATGCGCTTTGCGCGCTCTGATCGCCGGGCGCAGGCAGGCGCTGGCTGGCCGGTCGCGGCGCAGCCGGGGCGGATGGGCGCATGGTGGCCGCATCGGGAATCGGCACCGGATCCGCCGGACGCGGCTGGGCGGTGATGATCGACGCAGCGGGTGGC
>JAEZQX010000230.1 GCA_023441105.1 Pseudomonadota bacterium
GGGCGGTTGTGGTGTGGCCGCGGCCTTGTCGATTACCTCGGCAGCCTCCGCGACGGCCTCGGCCTCCGGCGTGGCGTCGGGCGCGGCGGCTGGTTCCGCTGCCGGCGGGGCGGGTTTCTTGCGGCGAAAGAATCCGAACATGGGCTCTGCAGGTGGTCGCCCGTGGCCTGCGCCCTGGGTCGTTCACACCATTCTAAGGAACTGATGGATTCACGCGTCCGGATCATTGGCGGGCACTGGAAGCGGTCATGGTTGCCGGTGCTCGGGTTGGAGGGCTTGCGTCCGACGCCGGATCGGGTGCGCGAGGCACTGTTCAACTGGCTCGGCCAGGATCTCACCGGCTGGCATTGCCTCGACCTGTTCGCCGGCACCGGCGTGCTGGGATTCGAAGCCGCCAGCCGCGGGGCGGCCCGGGTGACCTTGGTGGAGCGGCATCCGAAGCTGGTGCGGTCGCTGGAGGCGGTGAAGACGCGGCTCGATGCCCGGGCAGTGGCGATCGTGCGGGCGGACGTGGTGCAGTGGCTGCGGGCGACGCCACCGCAGCCGCACGACCTGGTCCTGCTGGATCCGCCGTACCATGCCGGTTGGATCAACCGCCTGCTGCCGGTGCTGCCGGCCTGGCTCGCGCCGCAGGGGCGACTCTATGTCGAAAGCGAATTCGCGCTGACCGGCGAGCGGCTTGCCGCCGGAGGCGCCGACGGGCTCGAGGTCATCCGTGCAGCAAAGGCAGGACAGGTTCATTATCACCTGTTGGGCTGGAAGGCGGCGCCTGCGCAGCCTCCAGGACAGCAGCATGACGGAGAGGCTTGATGGCCATCGCGGTATATCCCGGCACCTTCGATCCCATCACCGGCGGCCATGAGGACCTGGTGCGCCGCGCGGCGGGCCTGTTCGACGCGGTGGTCGTCGCGGTGGCCGACAGCCGCTCGAAGGGAACCTTGTTCAGCTACCAGGAACGGCTGGAGATCGCCCGCGAGGTCCTGCAGCCTTTCGGCAATGTCCGGGTGGAGGGATTCAGCGGGCTGTTGAAGGATTTCGTCGAGCGGGTCGGTGCGCGAGTGGTGGTGCGCGGCCTGCGCGGCGGCGCCGATTTCGAGTACGAGTTCCAGATGGCGGGCATGAACCACTACCTGATGCCTCACGTCGACACCATCTTCATGGCGCCCACCGACGGCTTCCAGTTCGTCACCGGCACGCTGGTGCGCGAGATCGCGATGTTCGGCGGCGACGTCAGCCGCTTCGTGCCGACGGTGGTCAACGACCGGCTGATCCGCAAGCGCCAGGAGCGCGTCGCCTGATGGCACTGCTGATCACCGACGAATGCATCAACTGCGACGTCTGCGAGCCGGAATGTCCGAACGGCGCGATCAGCATGGGCGAGGAGATCTACCGGATCGACCCGCACAAGTGCACCGAATGCGTCGGCCATTTCGACGAGCCGCAATGCCAGCAGGTCTGCCCGGTGAGCTGCATCCCGTTCGACCCCGAGTGGCGTGAGTCGAAGGAACAGCTGCACCAGAAGTACCTGGCGCTGCAGGCGCAACTGGATGAAACGACCGGCCAGCCCGGCTGACGCGCAGCCGAGCGGACGTCAGGTCAGCTCGTAGGACACTTCCGGGAACACGCCGCTTTCGCGCCACAGCTCGGTCTCGGCATCCAGCGACTGGTTGGTCAGCGGATGCTCGGCGGCCCACGACGCCGGAATCGCGATGCTCCAGCCGCGCGACGGTTGGCTCCCCGCCGGCCGCAGCGTAATGGGCGTCGGCCTGCCGTCGCGGCGCCGCTGCAGGATGACCGCCAGGCGCAGGCACAGGACCAGCAGCCATTCGGTCGGGCCGGTCGCCTTCTCGCGGATCTTGCGCAGCCCGCCCGACTGCCCCAGCACCAGCAGCGACAGCAGCTTTTGCTCGGTGCCGGAGAAGCCCGGCAGGTCGGCATTGGCAACGACATAACCGCCGTGCTTGTGTGCGTCGGCGTGGGCGATGAACGAGCCGATCTCATGGATGCGCGCCGCCCACGCCAGGAACTGCAGGTAGTAGGGGTCGGCCTTGCCGTCGTGCAGGCTGGCGAACAGGTCGCCGGCCACCGCCGCGACGTGCCTTCCGTGCGCATCGTCCATCCGGTAGCGCTCGACCAGGTGGCTGATGGTGATTTCGCGCTGGTCGGCGCCGGATGCGCGCCCGAGCAGGTCGTAGAGGATGCCCTCGCGCAGCGCCGAATCGCAGTAGTCCATCGATTCGACCTCGAACTCCTCGAAGATCGCCTGCATCACCGCCAGGCCGGCGCAGAACACCGGCTTGCGCTCGGGCTTGAGGCCCTGGGCCTGCAGGGCTGCTGCCGTGCCGGCCCGCAGCGCCATGGCTTCCATGGCCGCCAAGCTGTCGCGGGTGATCCGCTGATGCCCGAACTGGGCCTGGCCCACCTGCCACAGCGCCTTGGCGGTGCCCGACGTGCCGACCGCATACGCCCAATCGAGGCGGCGGAAAGCCCGGGCGTGCGCCGCCAGCAGCTCGCCGCAGCGCAGCCGGGCCTTGCGGAAGGCGCCTTTCGTTATCCGGCTGTCGGCAAAGAACTCCTGGGTCATGGCCACGCAGCCCATCTGCAGCGATTCGCGCCGCTTCGGCTCGTGGTCCACGCCGACGATGCATTCGGTGGAGCCGCCGCCGATGTCGACGATCATCCGCATGCGATGGTCCTGCGGCAGCGTGTGGGCCGCGCCGACGTAGATCAGCCGGGCTTCCTCCCGTCCGGCGATGACCTCGATGGGGTAGCCCAGCGCCCGGCTTGCCAGCTCGAGAAACGGACCGCTGTTGCGCGCCACCCTGACGGTGTTGGTGGCCACCGCCCGCACGCAATCGAGCTCGAAGCCGCGCAGCCGCTCGCTGAAGCGCGCCAACGCGGCCAGCGCCCGCTGCTGCGCCTCCGGCGACAGCTCGCGTTCGTGGTCGAGGCCGGCGCCGAGCCGGACGGTATCCTTGATCTGGTCGAGCAGGCGGATTTGCGGCCCGGCCGACGATTCATGGACTTCCACCACCAGCAGGCGGAAACTGTTGGATCCGAGATCCACCGATGCCAGCTGGCGTCGGGCGGGTGCGAGGAAGCGGTCTTCCGGCGGTGCAGGCTGCAGCATCGGGAGATTCTGCCGGAAAATCGAAACCTGCCCCGGCTGTGCCCATGAACAGCAAGCACCACGGACATCTGTCTGACACAAACAAGCGACATCATCGCGGGATGAGCCGCTCAGCCGCCAAGGCCGCCGTCGTCCGCCTGCTCAAGGCCACCCCGCCGCTGCCGGTGCGCGGACTCGAGCCGCTCAGCCGCGAGCAGGGCATCCTGGCGTTCAATGAACGCGTCCTGTCGATGGCCGAGAACGAGCAGGTGCCGCTGCTCGAGCGATTGCGCTTCCTGACCATCGTGTCGGGCAACCTCGACGAATTCTTCGAGATCAGGGTCGCCGAGCTGCAGGAGCTGGCGCGGGTCGACAGCGGCCGGGTGGACACGGCGTCCGCGGCCGCGGCGCGCGAGCAGCTCGCCGCCATCGCGGTGCGCGCCGGCCTGCTGATCTCGCACCAGTACCACATCCTGCTCAACGTGCTGACGCCGGCGCTGAAGGCCGAAGGCATCGTCATCCTGCTGTCGAGCGACTGGAACCAGGCGCAGCGGGAGTGGGCGGAGCGCATGTTCATCGAGGAGATCGAGCCGCTGCTCACGCCGATCGCCCTCGACCCCGCCCATCCTTTTCCGCGCATCTCGAACAAGACGCTCAACTTCGCGGTCGAGCTCGACGGCCGCGACGCCTTCGGCCGGCGGCCCGGCATCGCCATCGTCCAGGCGCCGCGGGTGCTGCCGCGGGTGGTGGCGGTGCCACCCGCGATCGCCGGCGCGACCCACGGCGTGATGCTGCTGACCTCGATCGTGCAGGGGTTCATCGAGCGGCTCTTCCCGGGGCTGGAGGTGAAGAGCCGCTCGCAGTTCCGCCTCACCCGCAACAGCGAGCTGTTCGTCGACGAGGAGGAGGTCACCAACCTGCGCCAGGCGCTGCGCAGCGAGCTGGGCCAGCGCCATTACGGCGACGGCGTGCGGCTCGAATTGTCGAGCGGCATGAGCCCGGCGGTGGTGGAGTTGCTGAAGAAGGAGTTCGATCTCGGTGACATCGACTGCTACTTCGTCGAAGGCTCGGTCAACCTGGTGCGGCTGGCGCAGATCATCGACATGGTCGACCGGCCGGACCTCAAGTTCCCGCGCTTCGACCCGGGCCGGCCGTCGGCGTTCCGCAAGAAGGACCTGTTCGCGGCGATCACCAAGGCGGACGTGCTGGTGCACCAGCCATACGAATCCTTCAGCCCGGTGATGGACTTCCTGCGCAGCGCGGCCACCGATCCGCAGGTGGTTGCCATCAAGCAGACGATCTATCGCACCGGCGCGGATTCCCTGCTAATGGAGGCCCTGGTCGAAGCCGCGCAGGTCGGCAAGGAAGTGACGGTCGTGCTGGAGCTGATGGCGCGCTTCGACGAGGAGGCCAACATCAACTGGGCGGCCAGGCTGGAGGAGGTCGGTGCCCATGTCGTCTACGGCGTCGTCGGGCACAAGACGCATGCCAAGCTCGCGCTCATCACCCGGCGCGAGAACGGCCGGCTGCGACGCTACGCGCACCTCGGCACCGGCAACTACCACCAGCGCACGGCGCGGCTCTACGAGGACTTCGGCCTGTTCACCGCCGAGGAGAAGATCTGCGCCGACGTCCACGAGGTCTTCCGGCGGCTCACCGGGCTGGGCACGGCCGGCAAGCTGCAGACCCTGCTGCAGGCGCCGTTCACGCTGCACGACTATGTCGTGAAGGCCATCCAGCGCGAGACCGAGGCCGCCAAGGCAGGCAAGAAGGCCTACATCGCGGCGAAGATGAATGCCCTGCTGGAAGAGAGCGTCATAGAGGCCCTCTATGAGGCGAGCCAGGCGGGTGTCAAGGTGGACCTGATCGTGCGCGGCGTGTGCGCCCTGCGGCCCGGCATCGAAGGGCTGTCGCACAACATCCGCGTCGTTTCGCTGATCGGCCGCTTCCTGGAGCACAGCCGGATCTACTACTTCTGGGCCGACGGCTCGGAAGACGTCTGGCTCGGCTCGGCCGACTGGATGGACCGCAATTTCTTCCGCCGGGTGGAGGTGGCCTTCCCGGTGCGCGAGCGCAAGCTGAAGCAGCGCGTGCTCGACGAGGGGCTGCGGATCTACCTCGAGCCCGGCATGTCGGTCTGGGAGATGGACGCGGCCGGTGGCTACAAGCTCGGCGGCCCGCCGTTCTCGGCCGATCGCGACCCGCAGCAGATCCTGCTGAGGAAGCTGGCCGGCGCGTGAATCCGTGCCGCAGGAGCCCCTTGCCGGCCGCCACGCCTGGTCCGCCAGTTGCTACAATCGGCGCATGGCTGGCATGGACAGCAAGTATCTGAAGGACCTCGAGCAGGTTCTCGAGGCCGAGGCCAAGCTCAAGCGCGAGGGCGTGGACCTGCTTGCGGATGCGGAATACCGCGCGCTGCGTGAGCGCTTCATCGACGGCGAGATGCCCATCGAGGAGTTCGTCGGCCGGGTCGAGGGGCTGGCGGAGATCCGCCCGGATGACGACGACGATGCGCCGGACTCGGATGAAGACGCCGGCGACGAGGATTCGGATCTCGAGGAGGACCTTTCGGACCTCGACGACATCGAGGACCTGCAGGTCCTGCGGGACCTGCGCGACCTCGACGGGGTCGACGATTCAGGCCCGGTCAGCGACGATCCGGATCGCTGATTGCGGCGCCGCCGGCGCGCGTCGCGCTCCCTGCCGGCGACGTGACCTCCCTTCCTGCTGCCGGCACGCGTCAGCCGCCGGTGCCCAGCATGCAGATCGCCCTGACGATGAAGGTATTGGGATTGTTCGCGTCCACCCGCAGGCGCTGCGTCGAAAACTGGGACACCGACGTGATGGGCGTGGCGGCACGCTTGAGCGAATAGCTGCCGCTGCTTTCCTCGGTGCCCTCGCCGCGCAGGGAGGTGGCCGGCGCGACGGGCGCGCCTTCGCACAGCACCGCGATTTCCTGGATCTTCGGCTTGGCGCCCGTCCGGCTGACCTCGCGGGTTCGCGCCAGGTAGTAGGTCAGCTTGTCCAGCGAGTGGGGCTCGACGTTGTTGCGGTCGACGTAGATGACACGCTGCTCGTTGTAGCGCGTGCCGGGAGGGCTTTCGTAGACTGCCACCCATTCGACCTTCCCGGCCGGCCGGGCGGTCTCGGCGACAGTCCCGGGTTCGGCAGCAGGCGTGCCGCCGCGGCGCGCATCGGCACCGCCGCCACCGCCCCCACCGCCGGCCGACGCCGGACGTTCGGCTGCCGGGACGCGCAGCGGGCCGGAATCGGCCCATGGATCCTGGCCCGAGCCGCCGTCGGTGGCGGCGCAGGCAGCCAGCAGGCCGCAGCCGAGCAGCAGGGTGATCCTCGAGGTGTACTTTGAACGAAGCAGATGCATCTGGAATGTCGCCGGGAAGCAAGGGGGAAAACGACTATCGTAACGCGCCCGGCACGGTCACCGCGGGCAAGGCGCCGACTGCCGCCGACCCGCGGGCCGTGCTCCGAGGTGGCGACGGTGCCCGGGGGCCATGGCTGAGCCGGTGACGCTTGCCGGTCCCGTCCACAGCGACCTGACCATCCGCAAGAGCCGCTTCATCGGCTGCGTGCAGCCGATCGCCG
>JAEZQX010000261.1 GCA_023441105.1 Pseudomonadota bacterium
GGCTGGGGCGGCGCGGGGGGGCCGCCACCGCCCCCGAAACCGGTCGCCAGCGTTTTTCCGACCCGGTGCTGCGCGCCATGGAGCGCGTTCCGCGGCATCGCTTCGTACCGGATGTCGCGGTCGGATCCGCCTATCGCAACCGACCGCTGTCGATCGGCGACGGACAGACCATCTCGCAGCCCTACATCGTGGCGTTGTCGGCGGAATTGATCGATCCCCAGCCCGGCGACGTCGTACTGGAGGTCGGTACCGGCTCCGGCTACCAGGCTGCGGTGCTTGCCGAGCTGGTCGCCCGCGTCTATTCGATCGAGATCATCGAGCCGCTGGGGCGGCAGGCGGCCGATCGGCTGGCCGTGCTGGGCTATCGCAATGTCGAAGTCCGGATCGGCGACGGCTACCAGGGGTGGGCAGAGCGGGCACCGTTCGATGCGATCGTGGTGACCGCGGCCGCGCCTCACGTCCCCGAGCCCCTGATCGCGCAGCTCAAGCCCGGCGGGCGGATGGTCATACCGGTAGGCGCGCGCGATCAGGGGCAGGAGATGCTGCTGATTACCAAGCGGGACGACGGAACGCTGCAGACACGCACGGTGATCCCGGTAAGATTCGTGCCCTTGACCGGCGAGGGTGCGCAGGCCAGGCCGCGCGGACGCTGACGACCGTTCGCAGTGAACGCTTTGACAAGCAGATTTTCACGGCGTAACGTATTGTGAACGGTGAGACTCGAGACTAATGATGCTTTCAACAAGGGCTCTTGCAGAGCCGATACAGGCCGTCGCCGTGATTTCCAGTGCCGGGCTTCGCGTGAGTGCCGGTCGGCGACGCGCGGTTGCACGATGAGGACGGTGCAGGCACCCGGTCACGGTCAGGACGTCCATGCGGGGTCCCGATATCTGGCTCTCGACGGCCGGACCCGCGATATCTTCCGAACGCAGGACACCTTCCCCCCGGATCGACCTTCGCGACGCCGCAGTGGCCGCAAGGTGCTGGTGGTCGACGACCAGCCGGAAGCGCTGCAGTCGACGGTGGACCTGTTCCGCGAGATGGGCTACGACGTGTTGCAGGCAGGCAGTGGCGAGGATGCTCTCCAGTTGCTTGGCCGGATCCCGGACATCGAAGTGCTGTTCACCGATGTCTTCATGCCGCGCATGGATGGCGTGCATCTCGGACGCGAGGCGCGCCGGCTCATTCCCGGGATCAATGTGGTCCTGGTGTCGGGCTTTCCGGCGTCGGCAATGGACCTGCACGCCGGCGAGCCGGGAGAATTCCACTTTCTGATGAAACCGTTCCTGATGTCCGAGGTGGCCATCGTCCTGCGGCGCTGACGGTCCAGGTATGGCATTTGCCGGATCGGATTCATGACGACCAAGAACCCGACCCCATTTCCGACCTCCGATAACCATGGCAAGGCGCCGGGTGAGCCCAAGCCGGTGCCGAAGAAGCCCGCCGAGTCCAAGCTCGACGAGGGTATCGAGGAATCCTTCCCGGCCAGCGATCCCGTGTCGGTGAATGTCACCAAGGTGGTGAAGAAGCCCGGGGCTGCGCCATCCGACAAGAGCGGCAAGACCGAGGCCTCCTGAGGGCCCCGCCTCCGGGGCCTCTTTATCGACGGCCCCGTTGTCCCCAGGCTTTTGCTCAGGGCCTCCGGCTCGGCCTGGTGGCGCCGCCTGGCAGGAGTCCGAGCGCGGTGAGGGTATAGACGTCCGGCTCGCCGCGCGGCTCGATTCCTTGCGCACGCTGGAAGTCGCGCAACGACCGAACCGTGCGGTCGCCCCAGACACCGTCGGGCGAGCCGACTTCGTACCCGGTCGAGTTGAGCGCCTGCTGGATGATCCTGATGGCCGCGGGATCGAGATCGGCGGAGCCCAGCGGCTCGCCCGCCCGGCGCGGCACCGGCCGTTCGGTGCCTGCCGGCAGCAGCCCGAGCGCCGCCAGCGTATGCGCGTCGAGTTCCCCGGAGGCCGGCATTCCGCGCGCTCGCTGGAAGTTGCCGATGGCGCTTTCGGTGCGCTGGCCCCAGACGCCGTCGGCTGCCCCGACCTTGAAGCCTTGCTTGTCGAGCGCTTGCTGGATGGCGCGGATGGTCGCTGGGTGCAGATCCGCGGGTGTCCTGGTACGTATCTCAGGCGCAGGATGGCGCACCGGGGCTTCGGCTGCGGGCCTGGGCCGACCGTCGCTGGTGACGCCCAGCGCTTCGAGCGTGACAGCGTCCGCCTGGCCGGTCTGCCTGAGCCCCTTCATCCGCTGGAACTCGCGAACCGCCGCCGACGTCTTGGGACCCCAGACGCCATCGGCCGCATCCACTGCGTAGCCGCCCTGGATCAGCGAATGTTGCAGCATGCGGATGGTGGCCGGCGACAACTCCCCCGGGCCAGGCACCGACTCCCTTGCCGGCGCTGCTGGCTGCGCCTGGATTGCCATCGGCGCGACGGCAATCAAGCCGAGTGCCACGAGCGCAGTCCAGCGGGCTCCCTGGGTTGTTCTCTTCACGATGCGACCAGGCACTGCGAGGCCCGCGTCAGTTCCGGACCGGCGTGCCAGCCAAGTGGGATTCATCATCGATCTCCGAGTCGACCTGCGGGTTGAAGGATTGCAAGCCCGAAAACCATTGCTGGGCCGGCCGGGTTGAGCAAACATTGAGCCTATGAATCAAAATTTTGAGAGAAGGGCTGACGAAGAAACGGCCCTGCCGCCGGATTCGATGGACGAGGAGCGGCGCGGTCGGCGGGTCCTGGTGGTCGACGACGATCCCGACGCCGCGGAGGCATTGGCAGAGTTGCTGTCGATGAGCGGCCACGAGGTGGGCATCGCGACCGCGGCCCAGGAGGCGCTGCGGCTGTTCGAAGACCTGCAGCCGCAGGTGGCGGTGCTGGACATCGGCCTGCCGGTGATGGACGGCTATGAGCTGCAGGCGCGGATGTGCGATCTGCGCGGTGGTCACGACTGCATCTATGTCGCCTTGACCGGATACGGCATGAAGAGCGAGCAGGAACAGAGCAGGAGGGCCGGCTTTCGCGCCCATCTGGTCAAGCCCGTCCACCTCGAGCAACTGATGACCTTGATCGAAGGCTCGAGCGGATCGGCGCCGCCTGGGGTGGATTTGCCGGATGCGAGGGATCCGAGGGCCGGCAGGCGATGACGCAGCCGGTCGATCCCGCGATCGAGCAACTGGTGCGGGAGAGCTTCGCCAAGCAGGGGCTCATGGGCCACCTCGGCGCCACCATGGAGGAGGTCCGGGCGGGGGAGGTCCATATCCGCCTGCCGTTCAGGCCGGAGCTCACCCAGCAGCATGGCTTTTTCCATGCTGGCGGCACCAGCGCCATCGCCGACACCGCGGGCGGTTATGCGGGCCTGACGGTCTTTCCGCGCGGCAGCGCGGTGCTGACGGTGGAGTTCAAGATCAACCTCGTGGCCCCGGCCAAGGGCGATGCCCTGCTGGCTATCGGCCGGGTGCTGAAGGCCGGGCGCACGCTCACTGTCTGCCAGCTGGAGGTGTTCGCCGAGCAGGCCGGCAAGCTCGTCAACGTCGCGGTGGGCCAGCAGACGCTCATCTGCCTCAACGAGCCGGGCACCAGGATCAGCGCCTGACTGCCGTTCGAGCGACGACGGCGGAAGCGAGATTCCTGGCGGCCGCCGGCGCGCGTCAGCGGGCGTCCAGCACCGCGCGGACGAAATCGGACTTGGCCGCGGTGTAGCTCTCCCGATCCTGGCGGTGGGCCGCGGCGAGTGCTTGCTTGAGCGCCGCGTAGCGGGCGGCAAGCGCCGGATCATCGCGCAAGGCATCGCGGAAGGCGAGACGCTCCTGCCAGGCGGACGAGCCATGTACGACGACGTGCAGATGATGGGTGCGTCTTCCATCGGCCCAGCGCATGAACCATTGCCGGTCTGCGAGCGAGGCGTTGAATGCCTCGGATGTCGCATAGCCGATCCGGCCCAACGGTTCGCCCAGCGAGCGCGCGCCGGCCATCGACTCCACGCCAGCCAGCAGATCGACGATCGGCTTGGCCGCGAGCCCGCTGACGGCGGTGCTGCCGATGTGCTGGATATCGAGGAAGGCGCAGGGGAGTGCCGAGAGCAGGCGTTGGCGTTCGGCGAGGAACATCGCCGGCCAGGCCGGGTCGTGCTGGCACAGCTCGACGGGCTCGGCGATCGCCGCGCGCAGGGAGGCATCCGGGTTCATGAGGTGTGGCGACAGCGTGAGCGGCGCATTGGCTCGATCATCCACTAAGATACGCCTGTGCCTGGCGAGCCGGGCCTGCGGCAGCAGGCCGGTGCAGGCGAGCCAGTGCCTTCGATGCTGCAGTCCGACGATACGCCCTCTGCCCGATGCCGCCCAGCAGCAAGATCAAGGTTGTCGATTTCCTGGCGAACCTGCCGCTCTTCAAGGAGCTCGAACCGACCGAGCTCGATCGCATCGCCGCCAGCACCACCCAGCTGCGCGTCCCCAAGGGCGAGACGATCTTCCGCCAGGGCGATCCGGCCACCGGCTTTCACTGCGTCGTGTTCGGGCGCGTGAAGCTCGCTTTCTCCTCGCCGCATGGCGGAGAGAAGGTGGTGGAGATCGTCGGACCGGGCCAGAGCTTCGGCGAGGCGGTGATGTTCATGGGCAGCCCCTACATCGTGTCGTCGCAGGCGCTGGTCGACACGATGCTGCTTCATGTCGCCAAGGAGGCGGTCTTCGAGGAGCTCGACCGCACGCCGCGGTTCGCACGCAAGATGCTGGCCGGCCTCAGCCGGCGGCTGCATGGCCTGATCAGCGATGTCGAGTCGTACTCCCTCAACTCGGGTACGCAACGGGTGATCGGTTACCTGTCGCGAGAGGGTCTTGCCGATGGCGAGGAAGTGATCCTGCATGCGAGCAAGGCGATCGTGGCGTCCCGCCTCAACCTGACGCCGGAGCATTTCTCGCGCATCCTTCACGACCTGGCGGAGCATGGCCTCATCGAGGTGCACGGCCGGGGCATCACCATCGTCGATGCGGTAAAGCTGCGGGGCTACGACAAGTAGCCAGGAGGAGCCGGCCCGGCCGCCCGGCTATTCCCGCGACCAGATGGTGATCTCGTAGACGTAGTCCGGGCGCAGCTGGGCCTGGTAGCGATGGCCGTTCTTCTCGAGGATGCGGTAAAGCGGGCGCGGCTCGCGGTCGATGAGCATGCGCAAGCGCTGCTCCTGGCGCAGCCGGGACAGGGCGTCGAGGGTGCGCTGCAGGGGCTCGGGCGGCTCGAGGCCGCAGACGTCCAGTTCGATCGTATCTTCCATTGCTGCGCGAACCTATGCCATGCCGATCCGCGCGGCGCCCTTGCGGAACAGCGCCTCGCCTTCCGCATCGAAGCGGAAGGCGCCGAGGAAGTCGGCGAGGGAGTACTGCGGCAGCACCCGCCGGATGGCGGCAGCGTAGTCCTGCGCCTGGTCGGGCTGGTCCGCCAGCGAAAGACAGAAGGCGGCGATGGCGAGGATGTGCGGATGCGCATTGGGTCGCGTGGCGGCCTTCACCGCCCAATCGGCGGCCTGGGCGAAGTCGCCGAGCCGGGCCAGCGCCATAGCCCGCGTACCCAGCATGCCGAAGAGCAGCGGATCGAAGGGGCTGAGCTGGCGTGAATGATCCGAGGCCGAGATCGCTGCCTGGGGATTGCCGGTCTGCGAATGCACGAACGACAGCGTGTAGTGGCCGAGCGCGAAGTTGGGGCTGAGATCGACGGTGTGCTCCAGCTCCGCCACCGCCTGGTCATGCTGGCCCCGCAGCCACAGCGCGCGGCCCATCGCCCAATGCGCCGCAGGATCGCGGTCGTCGGCCATCAGGCTCTGGCCGGCCGCCGCGTAGGCAAGCTCGGTTTCCCGTTCCCGTCCTCGCCAGCCCTGGAATGCGTTCTGCCAGTGAGCGAACGACAGGCCGGCGTGGGCTCGGGCGAACGTCGGATCGAGCCGGATGGCGGTCTCGAAGAAGTGCAGCGCCCGGTCGTTGTCCGCCTTGCTGAACCGGTACATGTGCCACAGGCCGCGATGATGAGCCTCCCAGGCGTCGAGCGAGCTCGGCGGCCGCAGGATGGCGCGGTTGCGCTCGGTGGTCTCGACCTCGCTGGCGATGGACGCGACGATCCGGTTGCCGATCTCGTCGAGGACCAGGAGGGCATCGTCGCTGCCTTCGCTGAAGGTCTCCGCCCAGATGATTCTGCCGCTGCGGGTTTCCGCGAGCTCGACGCCGACCGTCAGCCGCCCGCCCTTCAACCGTACCGAGCCGCCGACGACATAGTCAACGTCGAGGATGCGGCCTGCCTCCTGCGCACCGATGCGGCGCTCGTGCAAGGCAAACACCGTCCCCTGCGCGATGACGAACATGCTCCGCAGCTTGGCGAGCCGGGTGATGATGTCGTGTGCCAGTGCGTCCGCGATGCCCCCGCGCGTCGCCGCTGCCA
The DNA here is from genome assembly GCA_023441105.1 of Pseudomonadota bacterium. The sequence continues at coordinate 6,411 of JAEZQX010000261.1, forward strand.
GCGTGAGATCAGCCAGCGGCATGACCGCGATCGATGCGCGCCGGCCGGGGGAGGGCGGCGTGGCGGTGGCGTCGGCGGCAGGCTCGACGACCTCGATGGCAGCTGCCGCCGGCGCCTGCCCCCTGGCATGGATGGCTCGCCAGGCGGCGTGCAGCGGACCGGCGTCCATGCCTTCGGACTCGAACAGCCGGCTGGTGGTGGCGAGGTGCTCCTCCGCCTCCCGGATGCGACCCTGGCGGCCAAGCCGGTCGAGCAAGGCTTCGTGCACGTGCCGGTCGAACGGCGTCAGCTGCAGCCATTGCTCCAGGTACGAGAAGGCCTCGGCGTCCGGCGCGTGGCGTACCAGCTGCTCCAGCACACCAGCCTGGCAGCCGCGCAGGCGGCGGCGCTGCGCCGTCAACCAGCCGTTGAACGCGGGGTTGCGGTCGATCTCGAGTCCTTCCAGGAAATCGCCGGCAAACGATCTGGCCAGCGCCTGGAGACGCGCCGGCGGCAGCGTCTGCAACCCGCGGTCGCTTGCCCGGATGACGTCCAACGCATCGACGGCGCAATCCTCGAGCTCCAGCCGCACGAGATCGTCCGCCGCCTGGACGCGGCGGCGAGCCGGCTCGTCGACGATGCCCCGGAGCTTGCTGAGGCACCAGCGCAGCTCGCCGCGGGGATCGTTCGGAACGTCCCAGAGCAGCTCGCAGAGCTGGCTCCTGGTGACCGGTCGCGCCGCCAGCGCAAGGTAGGCCAGCAGCGCGCGCACCTTGCGCGAGGCGGGCAAGGCAACCGGGCGTCCGGCACGCGCGACGGCAATCGGGCCGAGCAGGCGCAGCTCGAGCGCCGGCGTTCCGCCGAGGCCGCCGTCCTGCGATTCCACGGGAAATTCCACGTCGGCTACCACGTTCGTCCCTACGTCCGGAGCCTACTTTTGCATCCGACGGCCTCGACGCCCATGGCACCGGGCCCCGCAAGGTGACCTCCGCAGCCGCGGAGTCACCGAACTCTGAATCCACAGGAGCGAAGACAATGGATGCAACGGCAGCAACCCCCACCCGCGAACCCGCCGCTGGCACACGCAGTCCGGAGCAAGGCGCGCAAGCTGCAGTCAAGCCCGACCTTGCGGCGGTCAAGACCCGCCAGCAGGCGGCCTGGTCCTCGGGCGATTATGCCCTCATCGGTACCACGCTGCAGATCGTCGGCGAGGAGCTGTGCGAGGCGGTCGACGTTCGCGCCGGCCAGCGGGTGCTCGACGTCGCGGCCGGCAACGGCAACGCATCGCTCGCGGCGGCGCGCCGCGGCTGCGAGGTCATGGCCACCGACTACGTGCCGGCGTTGCTCGAGCGCGCCCGGGAGCGGGCGCAGGCGGAGCGGCTGGCGATCGAGTTCCGACAGGCCGATGCCGAGGCGCTCGCCTTCGACGACGCATCCTTCGACGTGGTGCTGTCCACCTTCGGGGTGATGTTCACGCCGGACCAGGAGCGCGCCGCAGCCGAGCTGGTGCGGGTCTGCCGGCACGGCGGCAAGATCGGCCTCGCCAACTGGACGCCGGAGGGCTTCATCGGCCAGCTCTTCAAGACCATCGGCCGCTATGTGCCGCCGCCCGCCGGCGTCAAGTCCCCGGCGTCGTGGGGCACGCGCGGGCGGCTGTCGGAGCTGTTCGAGGCACATGCGGCGTCGGTCACTTCGTCGCAACGTCACTTCGTATTCCGCTACCGCACGCCGGCGCACTGGGTCGACATCTTCAGGACCTGGTACGGCCCGGTGCACAAGGCGTTTGCCGCCCTCGACCGGGTGCAGCAGGAAGCGCTCGAGCGCGACCTGCTGGCGCTGATCGGCGAGTTCAACCGGGCGAAGGACGGCACCATGGTCGTGCCGAGCGAGTACCTGCAGATCGTGATCACCCGCCATTGATCCGCGGGCCGCGCCCCCACCATTCTGGAGACGACGTCATGAACCAGCGCAACGACTTCCTTTCCTTCCTGCCGGGGCCGCGCCTGCTGGCCGGTCTCGCCACCGCCTGCGCCCTGCTCGCGACGGCGC
>JAEZQX010000313.1 GCA_023441105.1 Pseudomonadota bacterium
CCCTTCGTCAGCGGACGGCTCCCACAAACGGCCTGCGGCCTCGACACCTGCCGCCTCCGCTGCCACCAGCCGAGCTGTTGGAGGGTTGAGGGTTGCAGTGTCGATCGCCGCGCTTGATTGCCGGTCGTTGATGGCCGAGAAGATCAGGCAGGCAGCCTTCGCCGCTCCAGCGTCAGGCGATGCGGCGTCTCCGATAGTCACGTTGATGATCAGCGACGGACTGGTCGCCGTAACCTCTTCGCCAGCACGAGCCGCGGGGGTGATCAGGGAAAAGGGGCGTGGGACCACTGTTGCCTGTGCCCTCTACACCCGCTGCCACCGCCCGGCGGGAGGTTCTCAGGGGTGGAAGCCAAGGACCGCGCGCAGGGAGCGCTCGAGACGACCGAGCTCGTCGGCCGTAAGCATCGTGAGCGGCTTGTCGGCGAAGCGCTTACGTTCCAGAGTGCGAGGCTGATCGACAAGAACGAAGCAGTCGTGGCGGAGGTCGCCTCGAGCCGGAATGTGAAGACGTAGTGCTGCCGAATCAGGTTGCCCTTGAGTCGACAGCGGCAGGACGATGATGGTTTCCCATCCTGCCTCGATCAGCGCGGTTTCCTGGAGGACGACAACGAGGCTGATCTTGCCGACTTCCGCGCCGCGGTTCGGGTTTAAGTTGGCGATCCATACCTCCCCGCGCTTCATCGCTTCGCGGCTCGGCGCACTCGCTTGGGCTTCATCCCTTCCGCCCTGCCCAGCGCTTCGTTGTCGGTCGGCAGCGCCTCTTCAGCGATTGCAATCGACTCGGCGCGGGAGTTCACTTGGTACTCCGCGATCATCTGCTTCAACAGCAACTCGCGCTCATGGTCTCTCACCAGACGCTGGAGGGCTTCACGCACAACTTCCGAACGCGTGAGCTCCCGGTCTGCTGCGATCTCGCCGAGCTTTTTGTCCAACTCCGGGTCGACCCGAATGGTGAGGCTGCTCAATGGAAAGCCCTTGTTGAAGTACGTAAGACGAACTGTAAGACAAAATGACTTGCGCAACAAGCTTGCTTGCCCGTCCTTGCGGATGGCGCCGGCTGACGGACGCTTCAAGCGGCGAAACGCTGCCTGCGCGATGTTCTCGGCGGATAACGACGGGCAGCTACCGCGGCGATCGTCACCTGCAATCCTCGACACCCGCCGCCACCGCCCGCCCGCAGCCGCGGGCCGGATCCATTGACGCTGCCAACCCGCAGGCGTAGTGTGGGCACCGAAGAGAACGGTCGCGATCGAGTGGAATCGGTCTTGAACCGCCGAGGACCGATGCCCGGGCAGTACCAGGCGGCATGACCTACCTGGGAGCGGAGCATGAACAGAGCGCGACAGAAGGGGGTTCATCTGAGCGAGGCCGAGCTGCAGCGCGTCGTCGGCGCCGAGCGATCGGCCTCAGGCATGCCGATGCCGACGCAGATCATCTCGAACGGCGAGTTCAATCCATTGCCGCAGACCGAGCAGCAGCGCCAGGTCGCCGGCCTCATCAACGATTACGCCGACAAGTACGGGCGCAAGCTCGGCCTCGACCGACGCCAGTTCCTGCGCTCGGCATCGGGCATGGCGGCCGGCTTCCTGGCGTCCAATGCGGTGTTCGGTCCGGTATGGATGGTGAGCGAAGCGGAGGCGGCGGATCCCGACCGCGCTGCCGAGCGCGCCGGCGAACTGTCGAAGCAGTTCATCTTCGATGACCAGACGCACATGGTGCGCGACGACTTCGACAAGGAGGGGCTGCTGGGCCTTGGAAAGTATGCGGCCGAGCACTGGAATCCGGCGATGGTCGATCCGGCCAAGGGCGGCGTGCCGATGACACTCGCGCGCTACAAGATGCAGAACTACCTGAAGGAGATCTTCCTCGACAGCGATACCAAGGTGGCGCTGCTGAGCGGGGCGCCGTTCGACGACCCGACTTGGTGGCTGATGTCGAACGACCAGATCGCCGCCGTGCGCGACTCGGTGAACCGGATCGCGGGCACGCGCCGGATGTACGGGCATTTCGTGTTCACGCCGCGGTATCCGAACTGGATGGAGGAGGTTGAGCGCGGCATCGCCGAGCTCGCGCCGGACGGCTGGAAGGGCTACACCGTCGGCGATCCGCTTTCCCCCAGCACCAAGGGCACCTACTGGCGTCTCGACGACGAGAAGCTGGCATATCCGTTCTACGAGCGGATCATGAAGACCGACGTGCGAAACGTGTGCATCCACAAGGGCCTGCTGCCGGCGGACTACGAGAAATCCTGGAAGGACATCTGGCAGTACAACACCGTGTGGGACCTGGAGAAAGCCGCGCGCGACTGGCCGGAGATCAACTTCATCATCTACCACACGGCGCTGCGCCCGTTCACCGAATCGCCGGCCGAGGACCTGGCGGAGTTCGAGAAGACCGGCTACATGAAGTGGTCCACCGACATCGGCCGGATGGTCAGCGAAAAGGGGCTCAAGAACATCTACGCCGAGATCGGCACGTCGTTCGCCAATTCGGCCGTGACCCATCCCCGTTTCGCCGCCGCCTTCATCGGCCAGATGGTGAACATGGTCGGCGCCGACCATGTTGTCTACGGGTCGGACTCGGTTTGGTATGGCTCACCGCAGTGGCAGATCGAGGCCATGCGGCGACTCGAAATCCCGGACGACCTGATGACGAAAATGAAATGGGAGACCCGGCTCGGCGGTCCCGACAGCCCGGTCAAGCGCCAGATCCTGGGTGAGAACTCGGCGCGGCTTTATCGACATCCGGTGAGGACGGCACAGGGCGGCTTCACGGCCGACCAGATCGCGCTGATGAAGGCCGAGTACCAGCGCGAGGGAGTCCAGCGCAACAACGCCTACTACGGCTACGTGCCGAAGCTGGCCGAGGCCACCGTCCATCCGACAGACGTGACGCCCATGGTGTGAGTGGAGGGCCCCGCGCGGGATGATTGGGGAGCAGGGGCGAAGTCGCCTGGCGGACGCGCCTGCAAGCGCGTCCTTGCTCCCTGACTCGCGGCGCATGCCGCGTCGGCTACGCCGGCCGCCTCTCGCCCGGCAACGCGCCCCGACGCTCCCGCCTCCCAATCACCCCCGCGCGGCTCGTGCTGGCGGAGAGGGTTGCCGTGGCGGGCACGTCGTTGATCAGCGCCGTGACGAGTGACGACGCACGCACCGACTGAGCAACGGGCACTTCAACCCGGCGATCGCGACCGCAACCGTCAAGCCCTGCAACAAGCCGGGGGGTGTTAGCGGAGTCGACACCCGCCGACTCCGCCCGCGCCAGCGCCAGCACCGACCTGTTGACCCGACCGCCAGACCAACGATAGACTGTTCGCACTGAGGATCAGTGTGCACGTATGCGAACGGTATCTGTGAAGTCGGCCGCAAGGATCCTCGATGTTCTCGAGATGCTTGCGGGGCTCCAGGAGGGAATCGGTCTGAACGAGTTGGCCCGTCGTCTGGATATACCGAAGAGCAGCGCGTCCGCACTGATCGCGACGCTGGAAGGCCGCGGCTATGTCCGGAGTGGTCCGGACGGTGTTGTGCTGGTCGATGCCTTTCGGGATGGCGGATGGGTGGGGGGCGAGATGGCCCATCTGCTTCGGCAGGCGCGCCCGGCAATGCAGCGCTTGAGCCGGCAGACCGGCGAATCGTGCTTTCTCGGCACGCCGACCCGAACCTTCGAGGTCCAGTACGTCGAGAAGGTCGTCAGCGAAAGTGCGCTGCGTTACGACGCCGACCTTTCGCTCATCCGTCCGGCGTACTGCACGTCGATTGGGCTGGTCCTTCTGGCGGGGCTGAGCAACGATCTGCTCGACCGCTACTTCCAGGGCCGGGACCTGGTCCAGCTGACATCCAAGACCGTAACCGACGAAGCGGCGATTCGCAGGGCGGTTGCCAAGGCCCGGCGCAATGGCTTCGCGACCATCTCCGACAGCCATGTGCTGGGTACATCCGGCGTTTCTGCGCCGGTGCGCAGGCAAGGGCGGGTCGTTGCCGGGCTCGCGGTGATTGCGCCATCGGAACGGTTTGCACAGCAGGCTTCGTTGAATGTCGAAGCAACCGTCGCGGCCGCCCGAGTGTTGGGCCAGGCGCTGGACAGATGACGACACGCGCGATCTCGTTTCCAGGGCGATCCCATGACTAGCATCCACGCGCCAGGTGTCGCTGCAGGAGGCACCATCGCCGTCATCGGCGCCGGCATCATCGGCGCAGTGACTGCTCTCGGCCTGCGCCGGCTTGGGCTGGATGTCGTGCTGATCGATCGCGCAGAGCCCGGCTCGGGCTGTTCGTTCGGCAACGGAGGTGCCATCAGCCCGGATCTGTGCGTGCCAGTGGCACTCCCTGGCATGCTGCAGCGAGTTCCGCGCTGGTTTGCGGATCCGCTCGGGCCTCTTGTGGTTCGATGGGAGTCGCTGCCGTCCGCTCTGCCGTGGCTGATCCGATGGATCAGGGCCGGACGCATGGATCGAGTCGTACGCATTGCCCAGGCCCTGCGGGCGCTGCATGGCCCGAGCCTCATGCGGTACTCGGCCATGCTGGGCGCCGAAGCGGCCGGGCTCATCGAGCGTACCGGACAGTTGTACGTGTGGAGCAGCGAGAGCGCCGGACCCACCGAGCATCTTGCCCGCGATCTTCGCTCGCGCAATGGCGTCGAATCTCGCGCTCTCGATGCGAACGAGATCTACGCGATCGACCCCGAGCTCGCACCAGGCTTCAAGCGGGGCCTCTTCTTCCCTGACAACGGGCACACGCTGAATCCGCAACGCCTGGTGCAGACGCTGGTTGCCTCCTTGAGCGACGCCGGCGGTTCGGTGCGGCGGGACAACGTCCTGGGCCTTGAACGGGTCGATGGGCGGGTCGGGCGCCTCGTGCTGGAGTCCGGCACCCGGCTCCAGGTTGGCGCGATGGTGCTGGCGACCGGCATCGATGCGAAGGCATTTGCGCGTCAGCTGGGGGATCGCGTGCCGCTGCAGGCGGAGCGTGGATATCACGTGATGCTGCCGAACCCTCGCGTGCGACCGGTCGTGAAGATCAGCAATCGTGACCACATGTTCGGCATGACACCGATGGAACACGGTGTCCGGATTGCCGGAACGGTCGAGATCGCCGATCCGGATGCCTCTTTCAACGAGAAGCGTGCCTGGGGCCTGCTCGAGCAGGCGAGGAGGATGTATCCGCGACTGGAGGCAGAGGGGGCCACGGTCTGGATGGGATGCCGCCCATCGACGCCTGACAGCCTTCCCATCGTGGGGCCTGCCCGCAATGCACCCAACGTCGTCTATGCCTTTGGGCACGGGCACTCCGGCCTCACCGGCGCACCCTTGACCGCGGAGCTGGTGGCGCACTGGCTGGTCGCGGCCAATGCCACCATCGACCCTTCCCCTTACCTCGCCAGTCGCTTCTGACACGGCGAATCGGAGCGCCTGGTAATGAATACGAGCTACGGATGCCGACGCGGACGATCATCTAGTACGGAGTACTTCGCATGAATTCGAAACTGCCGATTGAACGGGACCCGAAGCACGACTCGGCAGCTGCCGCCGCATCACCTTCGCGCTCGGGTGTCGCCATCGGCGTGGACACCGGCGGCACACATACGGACCTTGTCCTCGCCGACGGGGGCAGGCTTCTCACGCTGAAGGTACCCAGCACCACCGAAGACCTGACCACCGGCATTCTGGAAGGGGTTGTCAGACTGGCGGAGTCGGCTGGCGTCGCCCTTTCCCAGGTCGACCGCTTTGTCTACGCCAGCACCTTCGTCACCAACCTGTTCATCGAAGGAAAGCAGGCACCTGTCGGGTTGATCACCACCCAGGGCTTCCGGGATGTGCTCGAGATCGGCCGTGCCTCTCGGAAGCCCGACGTCTACGACATCCACTGGCGGCCGGCCAAGCCCCTCGTCCCGCGCCATCTTCGCCTGGGGGTGAGGGAGCGCATCGATCATCGCGGGACTGTGCTCGTGGAGCTGGACGAGTCCGGCGTTCGTGAGGCTTTGAATACCCTGGCAGCAGCAGGCGTGGGCAGCATCGCGGTCTGCCTCCTGCATGCTTACTCGAATCCGGCCCATGAGCGACGTATCGCCGAGATTGCCGCTGAGTCCTGCCCCTCGATCGACATCTCGTTGTCATCCGACGTGGTGCGTGAGTTCCGGGAGTACGAGCGAACCAGCACGACCTGCATCAATGCCTTCATCAAGGCGCCGATACGGCGGCACCTGCAGTCGTTGGCTGCGGCCTTGCGTGAACGTGGCGTGCCCGCGCGGCCCGCGATCATGCAGGGCAACGGCGGCATCTCCCGTTTCGAGACGGCGTCACAGGCGCCCACTTCCATCACGCATTCAGGCGTGATGGGAGGTATCGTGGGCGCGGCGGCGCTGGGTGTCCGTAGCGGTACCCGCGACCTGATAACACTCGATATGGGTGGCACGAGCGCTGATGTCTCCCTGATTGCGGGCGGTCAGCCCACCCTCTCGCATCGCAGCTCCATCGGCCCATATCCGCTCCTGGCTCCGACGCTGGACATGATCACCATCGGCGCCGGAGGCGGCTCGATTGCGTGGATCGACGGTGGCACGGCATTGCGCGTCGGCCCGCAAAGCGCAGGCTCGACGCCCGGGCCCGCCTGCTACGCGCAGGGTGGCAAGGCTGCCACGGTCACCGATGCGAACCTGGTGACAGGCCGGCTCAACGGAGACTACTTTCTCGCCGGTGCCCGCCGGCTCGATCTTTCGCTGGCGCGCCAGGCGGTGGATGGCATTGCCGGGCCCCTTGGCATGTCACAGGAGGAGGCGGCCCTCGGGATCATCGCCATCGCCGAGGCGCACATGGCCAATGCGATACGCCTGGTTTCGGTGGAGCGCGGCCTCGACCCGCGCGACTTCACGCTCGTCGCCTTCGGCGGCGCGGGGGCGTTGCACGCCGCGCGGCTCGCCGAGGCCCTGTCGATCCGGGAAATCCTGATTCCTCCTGCACCCGGCAACCTGTCCGCCATGGGGCTCTTGTGCTCCGACACCCGTCACGACCATGCCCGGACGCTCTTTTCCCGCCTGAGCCCCGACCTTGCGCCAAGGCTCGGCGCGACGATCGAGGAACTCCTGGTCGAGGCTGCCGACTCCCTGGTCGCCGATGGCATAGCGCCGGACGCACACCGTTTCTCGGCCTCGGTCGACCTGCGCTATGAGGGGCAGAACTACGAGTTGTCGCTCCCGATCGGACAGGACGAGATCGCGGCCGCCGTCGACAGTGGCTTCGGACCGCTGATCGGGCGGTTCGATGAGGCGCACCTGAAGATCTATGGCTATCGGCTTGAAGGCCGGGCGATCCAGCTGATCAACGTCCGGGTGACCGCGAGCGGCTCCGCCCGCCATGCCGACTGGCCGCGGATCTCGTCGATCGCAGCCGGCGCAAACGACCTGGCTTCCCCCCACATGCGCCGCCTGGTTGTCATCGAGGCAGGGAGATCCGCCCAGGTGGAGGTGTTCCGGCATGAGGAGCTGCTCGCAGGCCAGCGGTTCGACGCGCCCTGCATCGTCGAGTATGCGGGTGGCACTTTGTTCGTGCCTCCCGGATGGCGAGGACGAGTAGACGAGTTCGGGAACGTTCATCTATCGCGGGTCGCTTCGTCCGATGAGGTCGCCAGCACCCGATCGGCCAACGCAGGCGAGGAGATCACCGTATGAAGCGGCGTGTCGATCCGGTTACCTTGGAGATCGTCCGCAACGGCCTCAAGGCCGTGGCGCAGCGGATAACGCGGCGGATGATCCGCTCGGCCAACTCATTCATCGTCAAGGAGATGGAAGACTGCTCGGCATCCATTCTCGACGCGAGCGGTCAACTGCTGGCGGAAGAGGCCGGTCCGCCGATCCAGTTGAACACCGTCGGGATCTGCCTCAAGACCATCCTCGAGCATCACTTCCCGCCGCAAGACTGGGCGCCGGGCGATGTCGTCATCACGAACGATCCCTATGCTGGCGGCGAGTCCCTTGCGGCCACCCACACCAACGACTATCTCGCCTTCTATCCGATCTTCCACAACGGCGAGCTCGTCGCCTTTTCCGGGCTGATGGTGCATCACTTCGACATCGGCGGAATGAACATGGGCACCCGCGGCTGGGGCACCGAGATATATCAGGAGGGTTTGCGGATCCCGCCGCTGAAGATCGGCGAGAAGGGGAAGCTCGACCGCAAGGTCCTCGAGATCATTCTGACCAATACCCGCACGCGGGAGATGCTTGAGAACGACCTGACGTCGCAGATCGCGAGCGTCAAGGTCGCTGCCCAGGATGTCGGTGACCTGTTTCACAAGTACGGTACCGACACGATGAAGGCCTGCTTCGCCGAGCTGATCGACTATGCGGAACGGCGCACGCGGGAGGAGCTGATGCAGATCCCCGACGGGACCTGGCACCACGAGGAACCGCTTCTCGACGACGGGGCGAAGGGCGGGCCGTTCTATCTCAGGCTGGCGCTGACGAAGCGCGGAAGCGACGTCATCCTCGACTTCACCGGCACCGATGCGCAGGTCGACGGGCCGATCAACAGCCCCCTCGCCACCACCCTGGCGGCCGTGTACTACGTCATGCGCTGCGTGACGGATGCGTCGATTCCGGCGAGCGAGGGCTGCAAGCGGCCGATCAGCGTCGTCGCGCCCCCCGGTTCGCTGGTCAATGCCCGTTCGCCCGCCGCCGTCTACCAGCGGATGATCGTCTGTCATTCAATCGTGGACCTGGTGATGGGTGCTCTTGCCCAAGCGGTGCCGGATCGGGTGATGGCCGACTCCTGCGGCTGCCTCTACAACTACACGATCGCCACCAATCCGGTGTCGGGACGTCGCACGGTGTTCGGGGAAGTGGTCCCGGGTGGCATCGGCGCGACCAGCCGAGCCGACGGCATCGATGTCGTCGCATGCCACGTGACCAACTGCCATATTCCGCCCATCGAGGCGATAGAGATGGAGTCGCCTGTCCGCTACCTGCGACGCGAGTTCAGGCATGACTCGGGCGGCCCCGGAAAGTATCGTGGCGGCGTGGGACAGGTCCTGACCTACCGGATCCTCGGTGAGAACCCGGGCCTGCAGCATACCTCGCAGAAATCGGTGTCGCGTCCGCAGGGTGTCGTCGGCGGCAGGGCGGCCGCCGGCGGCCGCTGGGTCATCAACGAAGGAGAGCCGAATGGGCGCCAGCTGGAGCATGCGATCGGCGACATCGAGCCGCTCGAGGAAGGCGACACCGTGACCCACTATACGCCGGGCGGTGGGGGGTATGGCAATCCGTTCGAGCGCTCACCGCAGGCGGTGCTCGCCGACGTCCGTGCAGGATTCGTGTCCGTGGCTCAGGCCGAGCGTGAGTACGGGGTCCTGATCGATGCGGAAGGCCTGGAGGTCCTTGGTCTCAAGGGCCGAGGCGAGCGAGATTTGGCCTGTTGATTCTGATCATGTTCAACCTGGAGCGACCGATGAAGCATATCCGCAAGATCCTTCTCGCCATGGCCTGTGTCGGACTGGTGTCGACGAGCGCGCTCGCCCAATCGCCGGCCGCAGCCTATCCGGACCGCCCGGTGAAGATCGTCGTTCCGTGGGCCCCCGGCGGCTTCACCGATCGCCTGGGCCGGATGCTTGCGGAGAAGATGACCAAGAGCCTCGGCCAGACAGTCCTGGTGGAGAATCGACCCGGAGCGAGCGGCAGCATCGGGTCGGAATTCGTCGCTCGCTCCGCCCCCGACGGGTATACCCTCCTGCTGACCACCAGTGATTCGACGGTCCGCCTGATGCAGGACAAGCGTATCGATGCCGCCGGCGATTTCGCGCAGATCTCCCTGCTTGCCACGCAGCCGGTATACCTGTCGGTCGGGCCGAGGATGCAGGCGAAGACGATCGGCGACTTCATCGGCGATGCCAAGCGCAGGCCGGGAGAGATCACGTATGCCTCCTCCGGAGAGGGGAGCGCTGTTCATCTCGCGATGGAGCTCTTTGCTTCCGCAGCAGGTATCAAGCTCAATCACATCCCCTACAAAGGCATGGGCCCGGCGCTGACCGATCTGCTCGGCGGCCAGGTCGATGCCGTGCTCCTCAGCATGCAGGGATCGGCAGGCAACTTCGAGACAGGCCGCTTGCGGCCGTTGGCGATCACCTCGCCGAAGCGGTCGGGCCTGATGCCGGACGTGCCGACCGTTGCGGAGTCGGGCGTTCCGTCCTACCAGCTCATGCTCTGGTATGGACTCGTCGCGCCAAAGGGGACGCCGCAGGCGATCGTCGACAAGTTGAACAAGGAAGTGAAAGCTGCTCTCGCGCAGCCGGACATCCAGGCTCAGCTCAAGGCGGGGGGAACGGATCCGATCGGAAGTTCATCCGCGGAGCTCGTTTCGTTCGTCGATTCGGAACTGGCGAAGTGGGGAGCGGTGATGAAGTAATTTGCATGCTCTAGGCGTTCTCAGCCGCAAGAGACAGGCACTCCAGCGCGGCGATCGTCACCGAAACCCTCCAGTCCTTCAACAGCTCGGCTGGTGGCAGCGGTGGCGGCGGGTGTCGGCCCGCCC
>JAEZQX010000489.1 GCA_023441105.1 Pseudomonadota bacterium
GATCCAGCCTGATCCTCACCCGATAGAACGCGCCGCGCGGCGCGAGCGACCCGTCGGCCTGGGCATCCGCTTCGAGTCGGCCGCCATGGGCTGCAGCCAGCATCGGATGCGGCAGGCGCTGCGCCCGCGACCGATCGATGGCGACGACCTCGCCGGGCAGCGGTGCCCGCCACTGGCCGCGGGCATGAAAGCGCGCCGGCGCGCCGACGGCGAAGCGGCCGATCGCCTCCTGGTCCACCAGCGCCTCGACCAGCCAGTCGTCGCCGTCGAACAGCACGCCGATCGGCTGCCCGGGGTTCATCCAGGTTCCCGGCCGGAGGTGCGGGTCGATGTCGGCCAGCCGGCCGGAGAAGGCAGCCGGCAGCGTCAGGCGCGCCAGCTCCTGTCGTTGGGCCGTGACTTCCTGGCGCTGCTGCGCCAGCTGCTCGACCAGGCGGCTGCGCCGGTCCAGGCCTTCGGCACGGCCGACCGTCTGGTCCAGCTGCAGTGCGAGGGCGGCGGCGGCCAGCGACGAACGCTCGAGCCGGGCGAGCGCGTCGGGCGACTCCAGCACCGCCAGCGGCTGGCCGGCGCGCACCGCGCCCGGCGCGGCCAGCGACACCAGCCGGGCCGGCAGGGGGGTGTAGAGCACCTGCTGGCGCGCCGCGTGCAGCCAGCCTTCGGCGCGGATGTCCGCCTGCCAGGGCATGGCGAACAGGCCGGCGGCCGCCAGCAGCAGGATCAGCGAGCGGCGGACGTGGCCCGCCTGGCTGTGCCGTCGTCCGCCGATCCAGAGGCCGACCTCGGCCGCCACCGGCCGCGCGACGAACCATCCCAGCTCGAGCAGCAGCAACAGGATCCCCAGCGCCTTGAAGCAGAAGTGGTAGATCGCGACGGCGATGACCACGAAGACGACCAGCCGGACTATCCAGGTGCTCCAGGCGAAGACGATGAGCGCCCGTCGCAGCGCCGGCGTGAAGGGCTCGGGGTCCGGCTCCCGCCAGCCGAGCAGGCCGCGGCGCAGCGCGACCCGGGCGAGCGCGAAGGAGCGCTGGTGCAGGTTCGGCAGGTCGAGCGCGTCCGACAGCAGGAAATAGCCGTCGAAGCGCATGAACGGGCTGAGGTTGATCGCCAGCGTCACCAGCCAGCTGGTGGTGGCCAGGAAGAAGAGCGCGCTGCGCACCGGCCCGTCGTCGGCGAGGCTCCAGGCCAGCGTTGCGAAACCGGCCAGCGCCAGCTCGGCCGCGATCCCCGCGGCCGCGATGGCGAAGCGTTGGCGCCGGTCGGCAAGCTTCCACGACCCGGCGGTGTCGGTATAGAGCATCGGCCACAGCACCAGGAAGGCGATGCCCATGTGGGCCACGCGAACGCCGTAGCGGGTCGCGGTCAGCGCATGGCCGAGCTCGTGCAGCGTCTTGGCGAGCAGCAGCGCCAGTGCAAAGCCGAGCAAGCCCGCGGGAGTCAGGAAGTCCTGGAAGGTGTGCGTAAAGCGGTCCCACTGCCGCAGCGCCAGCAGCAGCCCCAGCAGCGTGCAGGCAACGGTGAAGACGGCAAAACCGCGGCTGTAGAGGAAGGCCACGCGCGGCAGCAACCGCTGCAGCCAGTCCTGCGGCCGGACCAGCGGCACGCGGATGAAGAGGTAGTTGTGCAGCAGCCATTGCCAGCGCGATCCGGCGGTGGCCAGCCGCTGCTGCTCCAGGGCCTGCGTCTCCGCGGCCGTTGCGACCCGCAGCAACTGGTGCCGGCGAAGGAAGTCGCGCAACGCGAACAACTCCTCCGGGCGCGGCACCAGCGGCGTGGTGGCGGCGATCGCCTCGAGCACCCGCGCCGGCTCGCGCAGGCGCCAGTGCGCCAGCATCTCGAACTCGAGCCAGCCGATGCGAAAGAAGCGGTTGCCGACCGGGTCGTGGATCATCCAGGCCGGCGCGCCGTCGCGCTCCGCCGCCGCCTCGTGGAGCTGCAGGTCCTCGCGCAGCGGCGGCAGCAGCTGGCCGCGGCGGCCGGGACCCGCCGGCGCGGCGCAATCGGCGTCTTCTGCCGTCACCAGCCGGTCCATTCCCGCACGGCCGTCAACGGCCGCCGGAACAGGTAGTAGCCCAGCAGGGCCCGCTCGCCGTGGACCTTGGCGGTACCCCGCAGGCCGATGCGGGCCAGCTGCCGTTGCGCCGGCGTCAGCCCCTCCAGGCGTGCCTCCAGGCGATAGGAGGAGACGCCGTCGGGCGACTGCGTCGCCTGGTAGCTGGTCTGCGAGAGGACCGCAGGCAGGGGCTCGAGCGGCGCCACCTGCAGGAACAGCCGGATCTCGGCGCCGGGATCGACGGCGATCGCGTCGGCGACCGGCAGCCAGATCAGCACGCCCGCGCTGGCCGGATCGCCCAGCAGCGCCACGCGCTCGCCGGTGACGACCGGCTTGCCGATCCAGTCGTTGACGTCGCCGAACATGACCACGCCGTCGGCCGCCGCGCGCACCTCGACGCGGGCCGCCTGCTCGTCGAGCCAGGCAAGCTCGGCCTGGCGTTCGGCCACCCGGCCGTCGAGCGCCGCCAGCTCGGCGCGGCTCGCCTCGCTGGCAAAGGCCTTCTGCGCCGCCGCCAGCGCGTCGGCGCGCGCCACCTGCAGCTGGCGGCGGGCGATGTCGCGCCGGTTCCTGAGCGTGGTGTCGTCGAGCGTGAACAGCAGGTCCCCGCGCCTGACGCTGGCGTTGGGCTGCACGGCGAACGCCTGCACCACGCCGTCGAGCGGCACGGTGACGGCCGTCGCATCCAGTGCAACCACCTCCGCCGGCGCGAGCGCCGACAGGCGCACCGGCAGCAGCAGCGCCAGGATGGCGCAGGCGCCGAGGAGCCAGCCGGCGAGACGCCCGCCAAGCCGGCGGCGCGGCGCCGGATGGACCTGCCGTTCCTGCGCCTCCCAGGCG
>JAEZQX010000560.1 GCA_023441105.1 Pseudomonadota bacterium
GGGGGGGCCCCCGCCCCGGGGGGCGCCGCCGATCCGAATCCGCAGCAGGACTACGGCTTCATGTACGGCCGCAGCGTCGAGGACCCCGACGGCCACATCTGGGAGCTCATGTGGATGGACCCGGCCGCAGCCGAACAGGGCCCCGACGCTTTCGGCAGCGGTGCCGGCTGACTCCCCGCAGCGACGCGCCGATCCCGGCGCGGCCGCAATGACCGGAAGATCGACAGGAGGTGCGCTTGACGCTGAAGCTCTACGCCCATCCGTTCTCGTCCTACTGCCAGAAGGTGCTGGTGGCGCTGTACGAGAACGCCACGCCCTTCGAGCTGCGCCTGCTGGCGCCGGAGAACCCGGACGTCATGGCCGAGTTCGCCGAGCTCTGGCCGATCGGACGCTTCCCGGTGCTGCTGGATGGCAGCCGGATGGTGCCCGAGGCGAGCATCATCATCGAGCACCTGGCCCTTCATCACCCGGGGCCGGCGCAGCTGATTCCGCCGGATGGAGACGCCGCGCTCGCGGTCCGGATGATGGACCGGTTCTTCGACAACTACGTCTCGAGCCCGCAGCAGAAGATCGTGCTCGACAGCCTCCGCGACCCGGCGGCGCGCGACCCGCAAAGGCGTCGCCGACGCAAAGGCGATGCTCGAGAAGTCCTATCGCTGGCTCGAGGCCGCCCTCGCGACGCGGCAGTGGGCAGCGGGCGATGGCTTCAGCCTCGCCGATTGCGCCGCGGCACCGGCTCTGTTCTATGCCGACTGGAGCCACCCGATCGATGCCGCGTTCGGCCACGTCCGCGCCTACCGCAGCCGTCTGCTCGAGCGCCCATCCTTCGCCCGGGCGGTGGACGAGGCACGGCCCTACCGGCACTTATTTCCGCTGGGTGCGCCGGACCGGGATTGAGCGGCAGGGCGGGCGCCCCCCGCCCTGCCCGCGGGTGGCGACGGCGCGTCCGGCAGAGCGTTCTGATATAAGAACCATCAGTGCCGCGTTTGTCTATAAGAACGACTTGGACGATAATTCCCCGTCAATCCAAAGGGGACATCAATGAGTCGTCGGAACTTCCTTCACAACGCCGCAGCAGGCGCGACCGCATCCCTGGCCACGCTTGCGGTTCCCGCCATGGCCCAGACGCAACCGGTCATCAACTGGCGTCTTGCCTCGAGCTTTCCGAAGTCGCTGGACACGCTTTTCGGCGGCTCGGAGCGACTCGGTCGCCGGGTTGCCGAACTCACCGGCGGCAAGTTCAACATCCGCGCGTTCCCCGGCGGCGAAATCGTTCCGGCCTTCGAAGTGATGAACGCGGTGCAGAACGGCACGGTCGAGATGTGCCATACGGTCTCCCAGTACTTCTCCGGCATCGACACCACCTTCAACTTCGACTCCGGCCTGCCCTTCGGACTCAACGCCCGCCAGCAGACCGCCTGGTTCGAGAAAGGCGGCGGCAAGGAGCTGCTGCGCGAATTCTTCCGCGAGTTCGGCATCATCAACTTCCTGGGCGGCAACACCGGCACGCAGATGGGTGGCTTCTTCCGCAAGGAAGTGAATACGGTCAAGGACCTGCAGGGCCTCAAGTTCCGGATCGGTGGACTTGCCGGACGGATCTTCGAGCGCATGGGCGCAGTGCCGCAGCAGATCCCCGCCAGCGACGTCTACGCCGCACTCGAGAAAGGTACAATCGACGCCGCCGAGTTCGTCGGTCCCTACGACGACGAGAAGCTCGGCTTCAACAAGGTGGCGCCCTACTACTACGCCCCCGGCTGGTGGGATGCAGGCCCGCAGGAATCCCTCTACGTCGGCATCAAGGCCTGGGAGAAGCTGCCCGCCGAGTACAAGGCAATCCTCGAAGTCGCCACCTACGAGACGCACGTGACCATCCAGGCCCAGTACGACGCTGCCAATCCGGCGGCCCTCGCCCGCATCCTGAAGAACGGCGGCCAGCTGCGCTGGTTCTCCAAGGAGATCATGACCGAGTCGTTCAAGGCCTCCAACGATCTCTACAAGCAGGAGGCGGCTCGCAATCCCAAGTTCGCCAAGATCCTGGAGCCCTGGCTGCGCTTCCGCAACGACGTGAACCAGTGGTTCTCGGTGGCAGAGGCGCCCATCCAGAACTTCATGGGCAGCATCCGCTAACCGTCGCGACCAAGGACGCATGGATCAGAAAGTCGACCGCCAGGAGCTCGAGGGCCGGCTCGAGCCGCAACTGCGCTCGCCGGCCCGGCTGCTGAAGATCCTGCAGATCCTCGCGCAAAGCCCGGAGGGCCGGCACCTCTCCGGCATCAGCCTGGCGCTCGGGGCACCCAAGACCAGCACCTTCTCGCTGATCAAGGCGCTCTGCCACGAGGGCTACGTCCGGATGAAGGGCTCGACCTACTTCCTCGACGATGCGGCCTTCGCCCTGGCCACGATGATCAACGCCGCGCAGCGGGGCACCGTCGACCTCGACGAGCTGCCGGACCTTGCAGCGCCCTTCATCCGCCAGCTGGCCGAACGATCCGGCGAGACGGTCTTCATCTCGACGTTGACCGACGACCGGCAGGAAGCGGTCTACATCGCCCGCGCCGAAAGCCGGCACCCGATCCGCTTCATGGCGCAGATCGGCGAGCGTCGGCCGCTCTATTCCTCATCCGGCGGCAGGGCGCTGCTCGCCTACATGCCCGAGCCGGAGCAGCAGGCCTACCTCAAGGCATTCAAGCCGCGCAAGACGGCGCGCGAATCCATCATCGATCGCAAGGCCCTGGCCGCCATGATCGCCGAGACTCGCAGGCGCCGCATCGCCACCACCTCCAACGACACCCACGTCGGCGTCTCCGCCTGGGCCACGCCGATCTTCTCGCGTCACGGCGATGCGGTCGCCGCCCTGATCATCGCCGCGCCCTCGGAACGCTCCGAACCCAAGGGCGGGCTCATCATCGAGCAGCTGCTTTCCTCCGCCCGCGAGCTGTCGCTGGTGATGGGCTGCAAGGCGCCGCCGGCGAGCTGACGGCCGCGCTTCCCCGGTCCGGGGCGCGAGGCCGTCCTTCCGCCGCGCGCGCGCCTAGGTGCGCCGGGTGGAATCGTGTTCGAAGTCGCGGGTGCGCGCCGATTCGCCCCGGTCGCAGGTGCCGATCAGCTGGTCGGCCCACGGCAGGGTGAAGTTCATGTTCTTCGACATCATCAGCCTGGGATCGTGGTGCGCCTGGTGATGGCGGCGCATCAGGGCGACGAGCGGCAGGCGGGTGAACCAGTTGCCTTCCGGAAGGTGCGCGCCGAGGTGCAGGATCTCGAACAGCAGGTACAGCGACACCACCGTCATCAGCACGATCAGGCCGGCGTTGAGCGAAAGCACCAGCCAGACCAGCGCCGCCGGCACGGCGGCAAGCGCCGTGATGACCGGCAGCGCGAAAGTCGGGAAGAAGACGATCGCCAGGTCACGCGAGTCCCTCAGGCAGGGATCCTGGTGCGTGAAGAAGCGGTGGTGCGTCAGGGTATGGCGGGTGTAGAGCGCCTTGGAAAGCGCCGTCTTCCCGGGACGATGCAGGTAGCGATGGCCCTGCCATTCGCCGAGGTTCCACAGCAGCAGGACCGGGATCACCATCGCCCATTCCCACCACAGGATCGGCGAGCGCAGGGCGGCCGCGCAGGCCGCGAGCACCACCACGCCGAAGATGAGGACGACGGCGCCATGCCTGATGCCGCTGTAGCCGGGCGGGACCGTCTGCCTGAAATCTGCGCGAAATGGTTCGTTGCTGCTGCTGTCGTGGGCGGGGCTCATGGCGGGTTACCTCTTCAACATTGCTACTGGATGGGATGCCGGTCAGGCGGTGGCCGGTTCGGCCGCCTGCTTGCGGACCTGGTCGACATTCGACAGTTCCTCGACATGCGACGTGGTGACCCGCCGCATGTCGCGCGGGAACGCTTCGTCGTAGGCCATGCCACGGTGCATCGTGCAGCGATTGTCCCAGATGACGAGGTCGCCGACCCGCCACGAGTGGGCGTACACATGCTCGCGCCGGGTGGCGTGGTCGAGCAGGTCGCGCAACAGCATCCGGCCTTCGGGCACCGGCAAGCCGACAACATGCGACGCATGCGAACCGATATAGAGCGCCTTGCGTCCGTGCGCCGGTGACCGGTGCACCACCGGATGCTCGACCGGCGGCAGCGCGGCGCGCTCTTCCGCGGAGAAATCGGCAAAGCCCAGCTGCTCGCGCGAATGCATGAGCGAATGCACGGCGCGGGCGTCCTCGATGCGACGCTGCAGCGCCGGCGGCAGGGTCTCGTAGGCGGTGCGCAGGTCCGCGAATTCCGTCTCCCCGCCCTCCGGCGGGATCGACCGCGAGAGCAGCATGGACAGCGCCCCGGGGACGGCGCGAAACGAGCTGTCGGTATGCCAGAGCCGGTTCCCCAGCAGCAGCATGCGCAGCCGGTCGTTCATCGGACGGGGGCGATTGTTCTCGTCGAGGTTCGAGACATCGACGATCTCGCGCTGCTCGATGCGCTGCTTGTTGTCCGGCCGATAGCGGGTGACCGAGGGTTCGATGGGACCGAAACGGCCGGCGAAGGCAATCTGCTCCGCATCCGAGATCTGCTGGCCCCGGATCACCACCACCGCTTTCTCGTCGATCAGCCTGGCCAGGGCCTCGAGGTCCGCGGCCCCCACGCCCCTGGCGATATCAAGGCCGGTGACTTCTGCGGCGAAGGTCGGATGCAGGGGTCTCACGTCGATGGTCATGGTGTTGGCGTCTCCAGTCATGGTTCGGTACGCGCCGTTCAGCGCCTGGTATCGGGCCCGGGCAGGACCTTGTCGGGGTTGAGCAGCCGCAGCGGGTCGAGCGCCGCCTTGATCCGCCCCATCACGTCGAGCTCGACCGCCGACTTGTAGCGCTCGAGGGCGGCCCGCTTGGTGAGCCCGATTCCGTGCTCGGCGCTGATGGAGCCGCGGTGCGCCTTGACGAGGTCGAAGACGACGCGATCGAAGGTCGGCGACAGCCCGAAGAACGAGCCGTCGTCGCCGACCGGAGCGGTGAGGTTGAAATGCACGTTGCCGTCGCCGCAATGGCCGAAGGCGAGAGGTCGCACCGTCGGCAGCACCTGCCGGCAGGCGGCAATCGCCTGGTCGACGAATGCCGGAATGGACATGATGGGCACGGAGACGTCGTACTTGATCGAGCTGCCTTCGAAGCGCTGGGCCTCGACGAGCGCCTCCCGCACGCGCCACAGGGCACTGCGCTGGGCCTCGTTGCTCGCGATCACGGCGTCGGTCACCAGCCCGGCCGTCATCGCCTTCTCCAGGACCGACTCGAGCACCGGATCGAGCTTGCCATCGGCAATCGAGCTCGACAGGTCCATCAGCACGTACCACGGCGCATCGCCGGCCAGCGGATCCCGCACGCCGGGTATGTGGCGCGCGGCGATGTCGACGCCGAAGCGCGGCATGAACTCGAAGGCCGTTGCCTGGTCCCCGGTTTCCTTGCGCGACAGGCTCAGGAAGGCAATGACCGCCTCCAGCGAAGGCAGGGCCGCATAGGCGGTCGCCACCGCGACCGGCTTGGGAAAGAGCCGCAAGGTCGCGCCGGTGATGATGCCCAGCGTTCCCTCGGCGCCGATGAACAGGTGCTTGAGGTCATAGCCGGTGTTGTCCTTGCGCAAGGAACGCAGGCCGTCCAGCACGCGGCCATCCGGCAGCACCACTTCCAAGCCAAGGGTCAGCTCGCGCATGTTGCCGTACCTCAGCACCTGGATGCCGCCGGCGTTGGTGGAGAGGTTGCCGCCGATCTGGCAGGTGCCCTCCGCGCCGAGGCTCAGGGGAAAGAACCGGTCATGGGCATCGGCTGCCTCCTGGATCTCCGCCAGCACGCAGCCGGCATCCACCGTGATCGTGAAGTTGTCGGGATCGATGGAGCGGATGCTCCGCATGCGCGCCAGCGACAGCACGATGTTGGGTCGGTTGCCCGGCGGTACGGCGGCTCCGCAGAGGCCGGTGTTCCCGCCCTGCGGGACGATCGCAATGCCGGCGGCAGCACAGACGGCCACGACGCGCGACACCTCCGCCACCGACGCCGGCCGCACGACCATGCTGGTGGCGCCGCGATAGATGCCTCGCTGCTCGACCAGGTAGGGCTCGATATCGGTGGCCGCAGCGAGCCAACCGCCGGGCCCCACGATCTCCCTGATGCGGGCAAAGGGCTCGTCCGCAGCCTCCTGCAGGGGAAGGACCGAAGCTGCGTTGGAAAGACCAGAGGGCACGAAACTCATCGAAACTCCATCGCTATGCGCATTCCGGCTCCGTGGACCCGGCTCAGTTGGCCGCCGCGGGCGCGGCGATGCCGGGACACGTCGACTTCGACAACGGCTGGAATGCTTCCTCGGCCGGTACGGTGGCGCGGATGTGGTAGTAGTCCCAGGGCTTGGTCGACTCGGCCGGCTTCTTGACCTGGACCAGGTAGAGGTCCTTGAGCAGGCGCCCGTCCTTGCGAATGGTCGCGTTGCGGGCGTAGACGTCGTTCACCGGCGTCGACTGCATCTGCTTCATGACGGCCGCGGCGTCGTCGCTGCCGGTCGCCTCGATGGCCTTCAGGTAGGTCAGCGTCGCCGAATAGGTGGCAGCCTGGATCGCGGACGGCATCTTGTTCATCCGCTTGTAGTAGCGCTGGGCGAATTCCCGGGTCTGTTCATCCATGTCCCAGTAGAAGCCCTCGATGGTGTAGAGGGACTGCGCCATCTCCAGACCCAGCGCGTGGACGTCGGTGATGAGGAAGGCCATCGCCATCACGCTCTGCTTGTCGGACCGGGTGAGGCCGAATTCGTTGGCCGACTTGACCGAATTGATCATGTCGCCGCCGGCGTTGGCCAGCGCCACCATCTTCGCGCCCGAGGCCTGGGCCTGCAGCATGAACGAGGAGAAGTCGGGATTGTTGAACGGATGCTTGACGCCGCCGATGACCTTGCCTTTCGCCTCTTCGATCGCCGCCGTCGCATCCTTCTCCATCGAGCGGCCGAAGGCATAGTCGGCGGTCACGAAGAACCAGGTGCCGGCACCGCGCTGGGTCAGCAGCCGGGGCGTGCTCGACAGCGCCACCGTGTCGATCTGGTAGTGCACGTTGTAGGGGGAGCAGGCGTCGTTGGTCAGGCGCGAGGAATAGCCGCCGGTCACCATGGTCACGCGCTTGAGCTGCTTGCCGAGCTCCACCACCGCCAGCGAATTCGGCGAGCCCACCAGGTCGGTGATCATGTCCACCTTCTCGGCGTCGTACCAGCGGCGCGCGGTTGCCGACGCGATGTCCGCCTTGTTCTGGTGGTCCGACGAGATCAGCTCGATCTTCTTGCCGCGCACGCTGCCGCCCACCTCCTCGATCGCCAGCCGTGCCGCCTCGACCGACCCCTGGCCGGAGAAGTCCGAGTTCGGCCCGCCCATGTCCGTGAGCACGCCGATCTTGACGACGTCGTCGCTGATGGTCTGTGCCTGGGCGGGCGCGACCAGGGCCGCAAGTGCGGCGCCGATCAGGGTGGACAGGACGCTGCGGTTGCACCGCGCGGTTGCATGTTTCATGACTTCAGTCTCCTCTTGGATTCAGGCGGCGGCGGCGCGCCCCCCCCCCCGCCCCCGCAC
>JAEZQX010000218.1 GCA_023441105.1 Pseudomonadota bacterium
GCGCACGCCCGTGCCGGCCAGCGGCCCGCTCACCTTGCAGGGCAGTTGCTCGCAGGTCGACGACGACGGCTTCCGCGAGCAGGCGCGCCTCGACGTCGAGCGCGACGCGGTGCGGGCGCTCGACTGGCAGATCTGGGTCGGCCGCAAAGGAACCTGCAGCTTCCGGCTGGACGAGTTCCGGCAGACGAAGTCGAGCCCGCACATCGAGCTGCAGGCCCTCGACCGCAGCGGCTGCAAGCTGGTGGTCTACCAGGATCCGCGCCGGGTGACCCTGGGCCATGCCGGTTGCGAGCGCCGCTGCACCAACGGCATCCACGAGGAGGCCTGGCCTGTGATGTTCGATCCGCGCAGCGGTGGCTGCGCCAACCTGAATCGCTGAACGGGCGGGAGAGTCGACAACCATGCAGTGGGAAGTGGTCATTGGGCTGGAAACCCATACCCAACTGGCGACGCGCTCGAAGATCTTCTCCGGCGCCGCGACTGCCTTCGGGGCTGCGCCCAATACCCAGGCCAGCGCGGTGGACCTGGCGCTGCCGGGTGTGCTGCCGGTCCTCAACCGGGCGGTGGTGGACTGCGCCATCCGCCTCGGCCTTGCCCTCGGTTCGACCATCGCCTCGACCTCGGTCTTCGCGCGCAAGAACTACTTCTATCCCGACCTGCCCAAGGGCTACCAGATCAGCCAGTACGAAACGCCGGTGGTGGCCGGCGGCACCCTGGACATCCTGGTGCCGGCGGCCAAGGGCGGCGAGCCCGCGGTCAAGACCATCCGGCTGACCCGCGCCCATCTCGAGGAGGATGCCGGCAAGTCGCTGCACGAGGACTACGCGGGCCAGTCCGGCATCGACTTGAACCGCGCCGGCACGCCGCTGCTGGAGATCGTCAGCGAGCCTGACATGCGCTCGGCCGCCGAAGCCGTCGCCTATGCGCGCACCCTGCATGGCCTGGTCACCTGGCTCGGGATCTGCGACGGCAACATGCAGGAAGGGTCGTTCCGGGTCGATGCCAACGTCTCGGTGCGTCCGCAGGGCCAGGCGGCATTCGGTACCCGCTGCGAGATCAAGAACCTCAACTCGTTCCGCTTCCTCGAGCGGGCGATCAATTTCGAGGTGCGCCGGCAGATCGAGCTGATCGAGGACGGCGGCACGGTGGTGCAGGAGACGCGCCTCTACGATCCGGACGCCGACCAGACCCGTTCGATGCGCAGCAAGGAAGACGCGCACGACTACCGCTACTTCCCCGATCCCGACCTGCCGGCGCTGGTCATCGAGCCGGAACGGATCGAGGCGGTGCGGGCGGCGATGCCCGAGCTGCCGGCCGAGAAGCGCCGCCGCTATGCCGCCGAATATGCCCTCGGCGACTACGACACCCTCGCGCTCACCGCGTCGCGCGACACGGCCGGCTATTTCGAGGCCACGGTGGCCGCCCTGTCGTCGTCCGCCAAGCCTGCCGATGCCGGCGCGATCAAGCAGGCCGCCAACTGGATCATGGTGGAGCTCGCGGCACAGCTGAACCGCGACGGCAGCGACATCGTGGACGCCCGCGTCAAGCCGGCGCAGCTGGCGCGGCTGGTCACCCGGATCGGCGACGGCACCATCTCCGGCAAGATCGCCCGCGACATCTTCCAGGCCTTGTGGGCCGAGGTTGGCGGAGCTGCCGGCTCTGCCGGCGGCGGGGCCGAGCTGGCGTCGCCCGATGCCGTCGACCGGATCATCGACGAGAAGGGCCTGCGGCAGATCAGCGACAGCTCGGCGCTCGAGCCGCTGGTCGAGCAGGTGCTGGCCGCCAACGAGAAGTCGGTGCAGGAGTACCGCGCCGGCAAGGAGAAGGCCTTCAATGCGCTGGTCGGCCAGGTGATGAAGGCCAGCCGCGGCAAGGCCAACCCGCAGCAGGTGAACGAGCTGCTGCGGTCGAAGCTGGGCGCGCCCGGGTAGGGGAAATTCAGCCGTTCGGCGAGCGGGTCCGTTCCTGGCTGACCGCCGGATTGCCAAGCAGCTCGCGCAGCCGCCGGGCATCGGCATCGAAGCGGCTGTTGACCCGCTCGCGCTCGGCGTTGCGGTCGGCGATCAGGGCATCCTCGGCGAGGATGGCATTGGCGGCGTCGGTGATGCGCTGCTGGAAGGCGAACGGCAGCTGCTTGCGCGGATTCGAAGCCTTCCAGCCTTCGGCGGCGTCCTGGGCGTGCTTCAGGTCCTTGTCGAGCGACAGGATCCGCTGGGTGGCGAGGCGGATCTCGTGGTCGATATCGGCCAGGCCGCGGCGCCGCATGGATTCCAGCGAGCCTTCATCCTCGAAGGTCAGCAGCAGGTTGCGGTCGCGGGCCTGCTGCACCTTGCGGGCCCAGATTTCATCCTGGCGCTGCTTCTCGCGCACCGCACGCTCCCGCTCCTGCTCCTTGGTAAGGGGCGGCTGGATGATGCGGCGCAACGATCCATCGGGATTAAGCTCCCGCATCGGCCGGCGGGCACAGGCCGGGATCGGCCGGTCGGATGTGATGGTCCGGCCGTCGTCGTCGGTGCAACTGTAGATCGCGGGCGGGGAGCTGATCACCGGCTGCGCCGACGCGCCGACGCCGGCGAGCGCAAGCGCCGCCCCGAGGCATGCGGACGGCAACCGTCGGGATCCTTCTGGCTTCATGCCGTGAAGGTTAGACAGCCGGGTGTTCAGGTACCAAAGCGGCTGCGATAGTCGGCGATCCGCGCGCGATGAGCGGTGTGACTTTGATCACGTTGTTGCGGATCGTCCAAATAGGCCAGCAAGTCGTCGAGGGTGGCGATCGCATAGACCGGCAGCGCCCAGGTTTCCCGGACCTGCTGCACCGCCGACAGCCCGGTCGGATTGACCGCATCGCCGCCGCGCTCCATCCGGTCGAGGGCGATCAGCACCGCCGCCGGCGTCGCCCCATGCGCCCGGATGATCGCTACCGATTCGCCGACCGACGTACCCGCGGAGATGACGTCATCGACGATCATCACCCGCCCGGCCAGCGGTGCGCCGATGACGCTGCCGCCTTCGCCGTGATCCTTGGCTTCCTTGCGATTGAAGGCGAAGGGCACGTTGCGCCCCCGCGCCGCCAGCGCCACCGCCATCGCCGACGCCAGCGCAATCCCCTTGTAGGCCGGGCCGTAGAGCATGTCGAAAGGCAAGCCGCCTTCCTCCGCCTCGGCCTGCAGCAGCCGGTCGGCATAGAAGCCCGCCAGGCGGCCGAGCGACCGGCCGTCGTTGAACAGGCCGGCGTTGAAGAAGTAGGGCGACAGGCGGCCGGCCTTGGTCTTGAACTCGCCGAATTTCAGCACGCCGGTGTCGACGGCGAACTTTATAAACTCGTGCGACTGGATCATTGGAAGCTTCCGGATGTTGCGTGTCATCACCCAGAATCTTAACGGCATCCGTTCCGCCGCCCGCAAGGGCTGGCTGGAATGGATCAACGGCCAGGACGCCCACGTCGTCTGCGTCCAGGAGATCAAGGCCGGCCTCGACGACCTCGACGGCGACATGAAGTCGCTGGGGCGGGCGCGCGGCCACTTCCATTTCGCCGAGAAGAAGGGCTACAGCGGCGTCGGCGTGTATGCCAGGAGAAAGCCCCGGCTGGTCCGCAACGGTTTCGGCAGCTCCGAATTCGACAGCGAAGGCCGCTACATCGAGTTGGACTTCGGCGCCTACACCGTGATCTCGATCTACGTGCCGTCGGGCAGCTCCGGCGAGGTGCGTGCGAAAGCCAAGTTCATCTTCATGGAGCAGTTCAAGCGCCACCTGCTCGAATTGAAGGCCAGCGGGCGCGAGATCATCCTGTGCGGCGACTGGAACGTCGCCCACAAGGAGATCGACCTCAAGAACTGGCGGGC
>JAEZQX010000015.1 GCA_023441105.1 Pseudomonadota bacterium
TCCTAAGATTGCGCAACTTTTCACCGACAAGCTCTGCGGCATCGGGCAGGTCCGGCCGGCACCGCCGGCCACGGTCGGTGACGATCCAGCAGTTCCCCTCCAAAGGAACCTTCTCGATGCACGATCGGCTGCCCAAGATCCTGCGCCGCGCGTCCGGCCCGCTGGCACTGCTGCTGGCGGCTGCGCTCGTGTCCGCCTGCGGCGGCTCTTCATCCGGCAGCGGCGGCGCTCCCGGTCGCGATGCGCAGGCGCAGGCGCAGGCCGCGCCCGATGGCGGCTCGGGCGGCCTTGCCGCGCTCGAGCCGGACCGCCCGACCAGCACCAAGGATGCCGCCCGCCTGCTCGACCAGGCGTCGTTCGGGCCGTCGGAGGATGCGCTGGCGGAGGCGGCGCGGCAGGGGCCGCGCAAGTACCTGCTCGCCCAGATGGACCAGCCGGTCTCGCGCTACAGCTACACCGGCACGGCGAGCCAGCGGCGCAGCGCCATCCATACCTCCGGGGCGATGGACTTCTGCCAGACGATCGCCGGCGGCCAGGAGGAATGCTGGCGCGACTACTTCTCCTCGCTGCCGGTGCAGTGGGAATTCTTCCGCCATGCGGTGAGCAATCCGGACCAGTTGCGGCAACGACTGGCCTTCGCCCTGTCGCAGATCATGGTGACCTCGGATCGCGAGCTCGACGGCACCTACGGCTTCGCCGAGTACCACCAGATGCTGCGCGACCATGCCTTCGGCAACTACCGCGCGCTGCTCGAGAAGGTGATCACCTCGCCGTTCATGGGCGCGTACCTGAACATGGCCGACAACGATCCGGCCGATCCGAACGAGAACTTCGCCCGCGAGATGCTGCAGCTGTTCACGATCGGCGCCTGCGAGCTGGAGGCGGACGGCTCGCTGCGCAGCGGCAAGTGCATCGCCACCTACAGCAACGAGATCGTGCGCAACTATGCCTACGCGCTCACCGGCTGGACCTATCCGGTCGGCGGCGTCGATCCCTGGTGCGACGGCAACTGCAGCCGCGACCGCTGGACCAACCCGCGCCACTACCGCGGCCCGATGGTGGCCAAGGCTTCGCACCACGACCAGCAGCCGCGCCCGCTGCTGGCCGGCGCGGTCGCGCCCGCCAACCGCACGCCGCAGCAGGGCCTCGCCGCGGTGCTCGATTCGCTGATGGCCCATCCGAACCTCGGCCCGGCCATCGGCAGGCAGCTGATCCAGTTCTTCGTCACCAGCAATCCGACGCCGAGCTATGTCGGGCGCGTCGGCCGGGCCTTCCGCAGCGGCGTCTACAGCGATGCGTACGGTTCGATCGGCAGCGGCGTGGTCGGCGACATGCGGGCCACCATGGCGGCGGTGCTGCTCGACGACGAGGCGCGCGATCCGGCGCTGGCGCAAGCGACCGCGTACGGCCGCCTGCGCGAGCCGGTGCACTACATCGCGGGTGCGCTGCGCGCCGCCGACGGCATCACCGACGGCGACGGCCTGGTCGCCGACTGGGGCTGGAGCGGCCAGATGAGCCAGGCGCCGTTCCATTCGCCGTCGGTCTTCAACTACTACCCGCCGGACTTCCCGCTGGTCGGCAGCAACCTGGTGGCGCCTCAGTTCGGCATCGACAGCGTCTCCGCAAGCCTCAAGCGCATCAACTTCGCCAACGCGCTGATCTACTGGTGGGGGATCACGGGGTCCAAGGCCAACCCGACCATTGCGGGATCGTTCGGCACGCGCATCGACTTGCGCCGCTGGGAGGCGTTGATCGATTCCGCCGGTTCCGCGGGCCTGGTCGAGCGGCTCGACGAACTGCTGGTGGGCGGCCGCCTCGGCGCGGCGCAACGCCAGGCGATCGTCGCCGCCATGGACGAGTGGACGCCGGCGATGACCTGGCTGGCCCGCGACGGCAGCTCCTGGCAGCGCGAACGGGCCAAGACGGCGCTCTACCTCGTGCTCGCCTCGCCGCACTACCACATCCAGCGCTAAGCGCACCGACCTGGAACCGATGATGAATCGACGCGAATTCCTGCGGACGGCGGTGGTGCCGCTCGCTGCCGGCTGCTCGCTCTTGCGGGCCGGCGACGCCGACGCGCAGGCCGGCAGCTACCGGGCGCTGGTGTGCCTGTTCCTGTTCGGCGGCAACGACGGCATCAACAGCGTCCCACCGGTCGACGCCGACGGCTACGCCCGCTACAGCAGCGTGCGCCGCGGCCTGGCGCTGCCGCGCGGCGACATCGTGCAGCTCGACGCCTCCTACGGCCTGCATCCGGCGCTGGCGCCGCTCAAGCCGATCTGGGATGAAAAGCGCATGGCGCTGCTGTTCAACGTCGGGCCGCTGTCGGGGCCGATGACGCTGGCGCAGTACCAGGACTGGCGGGCACGCAGCGACCACAGCCTGGTGCCCGACAAGCTGTTCTCGCATTCCGACCAGCAGATCCTGTGGGAGAACGCCGGCTCCGAAACGGTCCAGCTGCGCGGCGGCTGGGGCGGGCGGCTGATGGAGGCGGTGGGCGGCGGCCAGCAGGCGATCTCCTTCGGCGGCAACAGCCGGTTCGGCGCCGGCAGGACGCTGCAGGAGCTGACGCTGCCGGGCGGCCCGGGCTCGACCCTCGAGCTCGAAGGCTACTGGGAAGGGCGCCAGACCAGCGCACGCCGCGCCGCGCTCGACGCGCTGCTGGCCGACTCCGGCACGCAGCTGCTGCACCAGCACTACGCGAGATCGCAGCGCGAGGCCATCGCCAAGGGCAGCGCCCTGGGCGCGATCCTGGCCCAGGCGCCGGCCAACGGGCAGCCGGATGCGGCGAATCCGGAGATCTCCGCGGCCTTCGGCCATCTCGCCGGCGCGCACGCCGGTCCGTTGTGCCAGCAGCTCTACCAGGTGGCCAAGTTCATCAAGCACCGTGGCGCGGTGGGCGGGTCGCGGCAGCTCTTCTTCGTGTCGCTCGGCGGCTTCGACCATCACGGCGACCAGCTGCGCCAGCAGGCAGCGCTGCTCGGGCAGCTGGGCACCGGCCTCGCCGCCTTCTGGAACGCGCTCAAGGCGATCGGCGCGCAGGACATGGCGACCCTGTTCACCGAGTCCGATTTCGGCCGCACCTTCAAGCCGAATGCCAGCGGCGGCACCGATCATGCGTGGGGCAACCAGCATTTCGTGATCGGCGGCGCGGTCAACGGCGGCCGCGGCTTCGGGCGCTACCCCTCGCTGGTCGTCGGCGGCCCGGACGACGCGGCCGTCAACCAGTGGGAGCAGCAGGGGCGCTGGATCCCGGGCATCGCGGTGGCGCAGTATGCCGGCAAGCTGATCGACTGGTTCAACCCCGGACTGGTCGACAAGTCCGCCATCCTGCCGACCCTGGCCGCCTTCGCCGGCGACAACCAGGATCTCGACTTCCTGCGGCTGTGATAGGCTCTGTCGCGCTTCGCGAGGAGAGGAGCCTTCCATGACCGCAGTTGCCATCGACCACGTCAACGTCTCGGTGCCGTCGGCCCGGCTGCCGGAAATGCTTGCCTTCTACACCGGCATCGTCGGGCTGCGCGAGGGCGAGCGTCCGCCGTTGCCCTTTCCTGGCCACTTTCTCTATTGCGAATCCTCGCCCATCGCGGTCCTGCATCTGGCCACCTACCAGGAAGACGACCTGGCGCTGGCGCAGCCCACTGGCCGCTTCAACCATGTCTGCTTCCGGATGCGCGGCCTGGCACAGACGCGGGCCCGGCTGGCGGCCGGCACCCATCCCTATCGCGAGCAGGAACGTCCCGGCAACCCGCTGGTGCAGGTCTTCGTCACCGACCCGGCCGGCCTGACGGTCGAGCTCACCTTCGACAAGGCGGCCGAAGGGCTGGCCTGAAGCGCCGGGCCGTCGCGGCCGCCGTCCGGCTTGCCCCGGCGCGCCGACTCCCCGGGCCCGCCGCGGCAGGGGTCAGGGCAGCCGGCAGGCTGCGACCTTGGCCGGATCCCACGCCAGTCCGGTGCCCGGGCGATCATCGAGCGGCCAGCAGCCGCCGGTGATCCTCACCGGGTCGCTGGCGATCGCATCCGTCCAGTCGACGTACTCGAGCCAATGACACGTGGGCGTCGCCGCCAGCAGGTGGGCGCTGGCTTCGGGCATGAGATGGGAGCTCATCGGCACCCCATGCGCTTCCGCGACGCCTGCGGCCTGCATCCAGCCGCTCACCCCGCCGATCCGCGCGACATCGGGCATCACCAAATCGCAGGCGCCGGCCTGCAGCGCCCGCAGCAGGTCCTTCGGCCCGTCGAAGTTCTCGCCGATCTGCAGCGGCAGCTCCAGCGACCGCGCGATCTCGGCATTGCCCGCCAGGTCGTCGTGGCGGATCGGTTCCTCGAGCCAGGCCACGCCTTCGCCCTGCAGGGCCCGGCCGCGCGCCAGCGCTTGCGCGCGCGACAAGGCCTGGTTGTAGTCGACCAGCAGTTGCACCGGATCCGGCAGCGCCGCCCGCACCGCGCGGGTGACCGCCAGGTCCTCCGCGAGCGTCGCGTAGCCGAGCCGCAGCTTGACCGCCTCGAAGCCGCCGTCCAGCAAGGCCAGGGCTTCGTCGGCCGCCGCCTGCGGGCCCATCAGCCCGAGGCCGCACGAGTTGTAGGCGCGTACCGGCCGTGGCTCGCCGCCCAGCAGCCGCACCAGCGGCAGCCCGGCGGCCATCGCCAGCGCGTCCCACGATGCCATGTCGAATGCCGACAGGGCCATGCGCACGACGCCGGTGACCCCCAGCAGGGCGAAGCGACGCTGCAGCAGGGCGGACTGGGCGAGCGGAGCGAGGCGTTGGCCCTTCACCACCTCGGCCATGTCCTCGAGGACATGGGCAATCGAGCGGCCGCCGCTGCGCCGGTAGCAGAAGACATAGGAGCGTCCGGTCACGCCCTCCTCGGTCAGCAGCTCGACCAGCAGCAGGGGCGCCGACCGCACGGTGGCGGCGCTGGTTCCGAGCACCCGCCGCAGC
Source organism: Pseudomonadota bacterium (assembly GCA_023441105.1). The sequence continues at coordinate 4,944 of JAEZQX010000015.1, forward strand.
GGTACCTCGACCAGCGTGCAGCCGACGCCGCGCAAGGTCAGCCGGGGCTGCGACGCGGCCGGCCGCAGCGCCCGGTCGGCAGGCTCATTCATGCGGCGCGCCCTCGGCGTAGAGGGCAAGGATGTCGGCAATCGCCCGGTTGAGCGGCGTCGCCAGGCCCTTGGCCCGGCCGAGCTCGACCACGCCGCCGGCGAGCCAGCGGACCTCGAGCCGGTTGCCGCGCTGCAGGTCGTGATGCATCGACGAGGTCATCTCCGGCGCGACGTCGTCGGCAAGCTGCAGCCGCAGCTGCGCGTAGTCTTCCGGCAGCGCCACGCCGTGGGCGCGGCCGACGGCGACGACCTCGCGCATCACGTCGAGCAGGAAGGCCCGGGTCTGCGGATTCGAACGGATCGGGCCGATCGTCTGGCGCATGGTGGTCGTGGTTCCGGACAGGCCGACCAGGAAGACGTACTTCTGCCAGATCTCGCGCACGATGTCGTCGCAAAGCTCGGCCTTGATGCCACCCGCCAGGCAGGCGGCGAGCAGGGCCTTGCCGCGCTCGGAGCGCGTGCCGTCGAACTCACCGAAGAGCAGCCGCTGCATCGGCCCGGTCTGGCGGATGACGCCGGGCGCCTCGATGGTGGTGGCGACGTAGCCGACGCCGCCCATCAGCTGGCGCGGCTCGAAGGCGGCGCGCAAGTACTGGTCCTTCAGCACGCCGTTCTGGAAGGAGATGACCACCGTGTCGGGTCCGACCAGCGGGCCGATCTGCGCGATCGCCTGGTCGGTGTCCCAGAGCTTGACGCACAGCATCACGACGTCGGCTGGCCCCGCTTCGCGGGCATCGTCGGTGGCGAAGACCTTCCGCGCGTGGATCGGTTCCGGTCCGACCACGCGCAGGCCGTCGCGGCGCATTGCCTCGAGATGCCTGCCGCGGGCGATGAAACGGACGTCTGCCCCGCCCTCGACCAGCCGCGCGCCGAAGTAGCCGCCGAGTCCGCCGGCGCCCATGATCGCAATCCTCACTTCGTCTCCTCCGGAAGATGCCGGGGCAGCCTCAGCCGGCCGGCAGGTACTGGTCGGCCAGCCGCTGCCAGAGCTGCCGCGACGGCCCGGTCAGGTAGGCACCGGTCAGGGACAGCACCTGGTAGGCGCCGCGGGCGATCGCGGCACCCTGGTAGGCGGCGTCCGAGAAGCGGCGCGCGTTGCTCACGTATTCGTACGACAGCCAGTAGGTGGCAACCACCACCATGTTGGTCGCGAGGGCCTCGATCTCGCGCGGCGACGCCATCAGCTCGCCGCGCGCCGCCAGCGCCTTGCACAGCGCCCGTGCCGCCTTGGTCTTGCGTTCGAGCAGCTGGTTGAAGTAGCTCTCGAGCCGGCGGTTGCGCGACAGCAGGTCGTTCAGGTCGCGGTACAGGAAGCGGTGCTTCCAGATGGTTTCGAACAGCAGGTGCAGCAGGAACCAGGCGTCCTCGACCGACGCCCGCTCGTTGCCGGCCGCGACGTCGAGCACCTTGTCGATCTCGCGCTCGAAGTCCTCGAACAGCGCGTTGACGATGTCTTCCTTGTTGCGGAAGTGGTAGTAGAGATTGCCGGGACTGATGTTCATCTCGTCGGCAATCGCGCTGGTGGT
>JAEZQX010000153.1 GCA_023441105.1 Pseudomonadota bacterium
GACGCGGAGCACTGCTCCGCGCTAGGCCTAGCGACCTTCGGGGCGTGCCCCGCACGCCACGTTGGTCGCGGCCCGGCCAGCGGCACACGCGGCCGGGCGGAGGGCGGTCGCCGTCAGGCGACGCGGAGCACCGCTCCGCGAGCCCGGAGCAAGGGGGCGCTTGCAAGCGCCCCCGCCAAGCGACTTCGCCCCTGCGCCTCAATCGCCCCCCGCGCGGCCCTGCGATAGAAACGGTTAGCGTCGAATGTAGACCCGATACCGATCGTACTCGGTCAACAACCGGTACCGCTGCCAGTTCGCTTCGAACAACGGGTTGCGGCGGAAGTAGGCGAGGTAGTCGAAATCCTTGCCGCCGCACATGATGATGCCGGGCTCCTTGTCGACGATCACCAGCTTCGGGCGGTTGCGGTTGAAGTCCTCGGCGACCGCGTGGTAGGCGTAGGACTCGGCGAACGACATCTCGGACGGGTTGCGGAACATGCGGCCGTCGGGCAGGCACCTGGGATACGCGCCCTGGATCGGCCACAGGCTCATGAAGCGGGTGGCCATCTTGGTCTTGGCGTAGTTGACCAGCGGGAAGTGGGGATAGATGCCGGGAGAGAGGATCAGCACCGGGCCTTCGGATGCCGGCTTGCCGAAGCGCTGCAGCAGCTGCCCGGCTGGGCTGTCGGTGAATCGCGCCTGCCGCCAGAAGGTGGGGCGGGTGAGCGCGGAAAGGTAGTAGACGCCCAGCATCAGCGCCACCAGGAACACCATCAGCGACAACGAGCGCCGCTCGTGGACCTCCGCCACCTGCGAGTCGAGCAACTCGCTCAGCAGGACCGCGGCCAGCAGCAGGACGAACGATTCCGTCGGCAGCACGTGGTAGGGCCAGCCCTTGCCCTGCGCCAGCGCGACGATGGTGGCCGCGATGGCCGCGACGGCGACGACCCGGGCGAGCGGGCGGCGCATGTGCAGCGACGCGATCGCCAGCGGCACGAGCAGTATCGCCGACGGCGTGAGCTGTGAATCGAACAGGACGCCCCAGGGGCCGCGGTCGCCGAGGCCGACGTAGCTTTCCATCGCCAGCGGCACCACCACCGTGAGGTACGACGGGGTGACGAAGAGGATGAAGGCCCCGTAGGCAACCAGGATGGCCGCCAGGATCCACGGCGCGGGATCGCGCGCCGCCCGGCGCCAGCCGAGATTTGCGGCAACCAGCGCCTCGACCAGCAGCGGGATCAGCAGGAAGTGCGGCTTGAGCGCGAAAGCGATGCCCGCGAACAGGGTGGTGGCGAACCGTACGCTCGGCACCGTCTCCCGACGCTCGAGCCGCGCCTGCGCCAGCAGCAGGTAGGGCAGCGTCGCGACGATCATCAGGTGCTCGCGCTGCGTGAATTCGCTGCCGGGGTACACGATCATCAGGAACAGCAGCAGCGGCGGCAACAGGTAGCGATGGATGCCGCTCACGGACCCGGGCACGACCCGGAGCAGGCGCCAGCAAAGCACGAAGCTGAAGCCGATCCAGGCGAGCACGCACAGGATCAGGGCGCTCGGTGCCGGGATCGGCGTCAGCCGCGCGATCACGGCCGGGAACAGGTCGAGCACGAACACCAGGGGCGGATTGACATCGATCAGGTCGACGTACAGTCGTTCCCCGGCCAGCCAGCGCTGCGCGTAGTGCAGCAGCGCCGCCGAATCATGATTCAACGGCGGCAGGAGGTAGACGATCACCCAGGGCAGGGGCGCGAGCAGGAAGAAGGCGAACGCCAGCATCGCCGCCCGCGACGGGTCGGCCGCGAAGGCATGCACGCCTGCCGGAGCAGGGGCCGCATCGGCGATGCCCGTCCCGGCGTCCGCGATGTTGCCCTCGGGGACACGTCCTTCCAGGAGCAGGCGGAGGTAGGCTCGGTTCTTGGAGGTCAAGGCTTGCGCCGGCGGATGGATATCATGTCATCGGAGCCTTCTGCATTCGGAACGACGGTTTCGGACGGAAGAAAACCCCCAGCGGAAGACTGGTGGCCCAGTTCCGTCACTGCTGACAGCGGCGAGTGCGACACCCGGCAAACTTCGCCGGGACAGCGCGGCGGCAGGCGACCGCCACGCTGCCAGTATATCGATGGGTTATATTCGGAAAGTTTCAGAGTGCTGCAGTCCTGTCCGATGTCCGGTCGACCGGTGAGGTGCCAGCGGGGGCGTACCGGCCCAAGAACCTGAACCGCCTGCCATGGAACCTGCCGAATACGACCGCATGGATGCGGTCGAGGACCGCATGTGGTGGTACCGTGCAGCCCATGCCAACATGCTGGATGCCCTGCTCGGATCGTCGCCGCCGCCCGGCAGCCCGTTGCTCGATGCCGGCTGCGGAACGGGCGGCTTGCTGCGACGCCTCGCCGCCGCTGCACCCGGCCGGCTGCCGGTGGGCATCGACATCTTCGAGCCGGCCGCCGCCGTGGCACGCGGCAAGAGCGGTTGCCCGGTCGCGGTCGCCAGCGCCAACGTCCTGCCGTTCCGCGATGCCTCGCTTGGCACGATCTTCAGCGTCGACGTCATCTGCCATCGCAACGTGGACCCGGCAACCGCCTTGGCCGAAGCAAGACGCTGCCTGATGCCCGGAGGATCGCTGATCATCAACGTGCCCGCCTACCAGTGGATGGCCTCCTTCCATGACCGTGAAGTCCACAATGCCCGCCGTTTCGACCGTCCCGGCCTCGCCCGGCTGCTGGCAGGCGCCGGCTTCAGCCGTTTTCGCACCACCTACTGGAACAGCATCCTGTTCCCGCTGATGGCCCTGCACCGCAAGCTGCCGGCCCGCAATCCTTCACGAAGCGATGTCGGGGAATTCTCGCCGCTCGTCAACAGCGTCTTCGGCGGCATCCTGGCTGTCGAAAGGGCGGGGCTGCGGCTCGGCCTGCGCTACCCCTTCGGCGGCTCGCTGCTCGCCGTTGCAACCAAATGAGGCAGGCCATGCGCACCTACGCCTTGTCCATCGTCGTGCCGGTGTACCGCGGCGCAGCTTCCGTGGGCATCCTGGTCGACGCCCTGGCGGCGCTGACGATCCCCGGCGGACACGAAGTAATCCTCGTCAACGACGGCAGCCCCGACAACAGTGCCGAAGTCTGCCGCGCGCTTGCCGCCCGCACCGACTTGCCGGTCACCTTCGTCGACCTGTCGCGCAACTTCGGCGAGCACAACGCGGTCATGGCGGGCTTGCGCCATGCCCGGGGCGACTACGTGATCACCATGGACGACGACCTGCAGAACCCGATCTCGGAGGTGGTCAAGCTCTTCGAGCATGCGCGGTCGGGCGGCTGGGACGTGGTCTACACCTACTACGCCGAGAAGAAGCATGCCGCCTGGCGCAACCTCGGCAGCCGCTTCGCCAACATGGTCGCCGACGTCCTGCTCGACAAGCCGCGCGGCCTGTACCTTTCCAGCTTTCGCTGCATGAGCGCCTTCGTCGTCCGCTGCGTGACCCGCTACGAAGGTCCGTTCCCGTACGTCGATGGCCTGATCATGCAGTCCACGCAGCATATCGACAGCATTCCGGTCGAGCATATGGCGCGGGCAGCCGGGCAGAGCAACTACACCATCCGGCGACTGATCCGCCTCTGGCTCAGCCTGTTCATCAACTTCTCGGCCATGCCGCTGCGGCTCAGCGTCGTGGCCGGCTTCGTGATCGGCCTGCTGGGCGTGATCGGCTGCATCATGGTGGTGCTGGAGGCCCTACTGAACACGCCGCCGCCGGGCTGGGCGTCGCTGATGGCGGCCACCCTGCTGATCTCCGGCGTGCAGATGGTGATGCTGGGCATCATTGGCGAATACCTTGGCCGGCTCTTCCTCACCGCCAACCGCAAGCCGCAATCGCTGGTGCGCGAGGTGGTTCCGCCGGCGGCCGAGGAAGCGCGCCGCTTCCAGGCAGTGCAGGCGATGGACGAGCCGGCGAGGCCGCAGCCCGGCAAGCTGCAGGCCGCGAAGCGGGAAACGATCTGATGGCCGGACTGTTCGGCCAGAATCCGCTCCTGCCGTACTACCTGGCGCTGGCGGCGGCCATCCTGGGCGGAATCGGCGGGCAGCTGCTGCTCAAGGCCGGCTCGGTGGGCGCGCAGAGCACCATCGACCAGTTCATGCGCCTGCCGACGCTGGTCGGCCTCGGCTTCTACGCCGTCTCGGCCGTGCTGTACGTCATCGCCTTGCGGCGCATCCCGGTATCGCTAGCCTTTCCCAGCGTATCGGTCAGCTATGCCGTGATAGCGCTGCTCGGCTACCTGCTCTGGTCGGAGCCGCTGGGCTGGGCGCAGGTCGCCGGCATCGCGCTGATCTGCACCGGTGTGGTCCTGCTCTATCGGGTGTAGCTCACCGGCTGCTCAGCGGGCATGCTGCCGCACGGCAGCGCCGACTTCGCGCGCCTGCTCGTCGGTGAGTTGCGGGAACATCGGCAGGCTCAGCACCGTCCGCGCCGCGGCTTCCGAATGCGGCAGGCCCCCGGGTCCCGAGGCGATCCGATCCCTGTAGGCAGGCTGCAGGTGGACCGGCACGGGATAGTGCACGTTGCTGCCGATGCCTGCGGACCGTAGCCGCTGCTGCAGGCCGTCGCGATCCGGCGTGCGCACCACGTACTGATGGAAGACGTGGCTGGCGCCCTGGCGACGAGCCGGCAACCGCAGCGTGCCGCAGCCGGCGAGTTCCTCATCGTAGATGGCGGCGATCGCCTGGCGCCGCCGGTTGTCGTCCTCCAGGTGACGCAACCTCACCCGCAGCAGCGCCGCCTGGACTTCATCGAGACGGCTGTTGACGCCGACCATGTCGCTGACATAGCGGTCGCGCCAGCCGTACTGGCGCAGCGCGCCCAGGTCCGCGGCCAGCCCGGGATCGGCGGTGGTGACGATGCCACCATCGCCGAGGGCGCCGAGGTTCTTCGTCGGGTAGAGACTGTAGGCGGCGATGTCGCCGAGGCTGCCGAGCCTGCGTCCCTCGAAGGTCGCGCCGTGTGCCTGCGCGCAGTCCTCGACGACCCGGATGCGGTGGCGGCGCGCGATCGCCAGGATCCGGTCCATCGCTGCCGCCTGCCCGTAGAGATGCACCGGGATCACGGCGCGGACCGGCGCTGTTGACTGGCGATCGAGGACCGCCTGCTCGAACGCCTGCGGATCCATCGTGAAGAACTCGTCCTCGATGTCGATGAGCAGCGGCGTGGCGCCGACCATTTCGATGGCGGCGACGGTGGCGACCGCGGTATGCGAGACGGTGGCGACCGTATCCCCTTGGCCGATACCCAGCGCCCGCAGCGCCAGCGCCAGCGCATCGGTGCCGTTGGCGACGCCGATCCCGTGGCCGACGCCGATGAAGGCGGCGAATTCCGCTTCGAAAGCCGACACCTCCTTGCCGAGGATGTACCAGCCGCTGTCCAGCGCCGCCGTCACCGCCGCATCGATCTCGGCCTTGTGGGCGCGGTAGCCGGCGCCGGGGTCGGCCTGCGGGATACGCAACGGGCCGCTCATGCTCCTTCTCCGTCGCAATAGTGCGCGAGGTTGGGACGGAACCAGTCGAGCGTGCGCCTCAGGCCTTCGCTCATGTCGACGCGCGGCCGCCAGCCGGTTGCTGCGCGGAAGGCGGAGTCGTCTGCGTGATAGTCGCCGATGTCGATTTTCTTGCGCTCCGATGGAAATGGCTTGATCACCGACGCGCCGCCGCCGTTGGCGGCGATCAGCGCCTCCGCCAGACGCGCCAGGCTGATCGGCGGGAAGCCGCCGATGTTGAAGGCACGGCCTTCGGTGGCAGGCGTCACCGCGGCCAGGAATGCGTCGACGGCATCGTCGACGTAGGTGAAGTCGCGCAGCTGCTCGCCACCCCACACCTCGAACGGCTTGCCCTGCAGGGCGAGCCGGATCCAGATGCCGAGGAAGGTCTGGCGCGCATCCTTGATCCGCATGCGCGGTCCGTAGGTGTTGGTGAGCCGCAAGCTGCAGGCGCGCAGGCCATGGACGCGATGGTAGAGCAGGTGGTAGAACTCGCCGGCGAGCTTGTTGATGCCGTTCACGTCCGGCGGCACCAGCGGGTGCTTCTCGTCCACCGGCAGGTAGGACGGTGCGCCGTAGATCTGGCGAGTGCTGGCGAAAACGATGCGCGTATCCGGCGCGGTCTTGCGACAGGCCTCCAGCAGGTGCAGCTGCGCCTCGGTGTTGATGGCCAGGTCGGTCAGCGGATCGGTCATCGAGTCGAGATGGCTGGTCTGGCCCACCAGGTTGAAGATCACGTCCCGCCCGCGCACCAGGTGGGGCAGGACGTGGCGGTCGCGCAGGTCGGAGAGGTTGACGGTGAGCCGGTCCTGGATGCCATCGAGGTTGAACCAGTTGCCGCCGTACTCGGGAATCAGGCTGTCGACGATCAGCACGTCGGCATCGAGCTCGACCAGGCGCCGCGCCAGGCTCGAGCCGATGAAGCCGAGGCCGCCGGTGATCAGCACCCGCCTTCCGGCCCAGTCGGCGGCATCGTTGGCCAGCACCGGGCGGGGGCGCGCGTCTGCGGGCGGTGGGGGGAGGGGCGAAGCAGGGACAGGTGGTGGCACAGTCTGGATCCGGGAAGATTGCCCCCGATCCTAGCGCGGAAGCTGCGTCGCCGTATGACCCATTGCGCGGTCATGTTGCTCGTTGCAATCGCAGCCGTACTGTATAAAATCACAGTATGCCGAGGCGCGAAGCGCGGCGTCATCCAAGGGCAGGCAGTCATGAAGACGCAATCGGAAATGCGGCAACCCGGCCGGCAGCCCCGCGGCCAGCCGGCGGGGCAAGCCGCCGGGCGGAAGGACGGGCAAGAGGCCGGTCAAGCGTTCGGGCAGGCGGTCGGGAAGGCGGCAACGGCAGGGTTGGACGCCGATGCGGCGAGCGTGCACCGCATCCAGTCCAGTGCTGTCGCGGGCGCCATCAAGGGACGCGGCACCGCGCTCGAGATCGCGGGTCGCTTCGAGCCGTTGCGCCGCGAGAACGTGGATGACGGCTGGCAACCGCTGGATGCGGATGACGAGGCGGATCATCGCCCGGGCCCGCAGACCCAGGTCCTTATCGAGAAGGCGCGCAGCATCATTACCCGCAATCGCTCGCCGGACGTCTTCTTCAACCTGTCGCTGAACCCTTACCGCGGCTGCGAGCATGGCTGCATCTACTGCTACGCCAGGCCCAACCACGCCTACGTCGGCCTGTCGCCGGGGCTGGACTTCGAAACCCGGCTGTTCGCCAAGGTCAACGCGGCAGAGCTGTTTCGCGTGGAGCTCGGCCACCCGGGTTACCGGTGCGAACCGATCCATATCGGCGGCGTCACGGATCCGTACCAGCCAGTCGAACGGCAGTACCGGATCACCCGGCAACTGCTGGAAGTCGCCCTGGAACACCGCCAGCCGGTCACTCTGATCACCAAAGGCAGCCTGGTCGAGCGGGACATGGACCTGCTGGCGGAGCTCGCCCGCCTGGAGCTGACCACCGTGTTTCTCACCGTGACCACCCTGGATGGCCAGCTTGCCCGCCGCCTGGAGCCGCGGGCAAGCGCGCCGTGGCGACGGCTGGAGACCGTGCGCAGGCTGTCCGCAGCCGGCATTCCGGTCGGGGTGTCGCTGGGCCCCATCATTCCCTTCATCAACGACCACGAGATCGAGTCGGTGCTGGCCGGTTGCCGCGAGGCGGGGGCCAGGGGCGCGCACTACACCATCATCCGGCTGCCGCTGGAAGTCAGTCCGCTGTTCGAGCAGTGGCTGGAGGCGCATTTCCCCGATCGGGCGCGACGGGTGATGCACCGCATCCAGGACATGCGCGATGGTCGCAACTACGACTCCCGCTACTTCAATCGCATGCGCGGCGAAGGCGCTCTCGCCAACCTGATCCGGATGCGCTTCGAGAACACGGTCCGCAAGCTCGGCCTCGACCGCGAGCGGCCACGGTTGCGCAGCGATCTGTTCGTTCGGCCGGTCCGATCGGCAAGCGGTGGGCAGGCGGGGCAGGCGGGGCAGGCGGGGCAGGCGGGGGGGCCTGGAAGCGGGCTGCCAGGGCTGGCCGAACAGCTGAGCCTGATCTAGCCGGCCTCCTGGCGAGGGCCCTTTCGGCCCGGCGCCTGCGCCTGCGCCGCCCGGACGGTGCCGGGATCAGGCCTTGCTTGTTCATCCATCTTCTCAAGATCCGGAGGTGTACATTGCACCGACGTTCCGACAGGCGGACGACGGCGGCGCTTGAAAGGTCGTGGCGCATCTCCAACAATCGAACCCGAGGCGAGAGCAGCAGAGCCTGCGGGTCCAGACCGGATCCCGATATCAACCGTCGAGGTGGGTGATGAAAGCGAGCAAGTCGGCAGTGGGAAGCGGCAGGCGCTTGACCGGCGCATTGCTGCTCGTGGCGGCATCGGCGTTGGCAGGAACGGCGATCGCGGCTGAGACGGTCAAGATCTATCGCTCGGTGATGCCCGATGGCAGCGTCGTGCTGGGCGACAAGCCGTCCGCCGGCGCGCGGTCGGTCGCGACCGACACCATCGTGCTGACCGCGCCGCGGGGTGCAGCCGAGGCGGAGCGCGACTACTGGCGCCGGCAGTCGGATGGCTTCAACCAGCGGCAGCAGCGCCGCGACGCGGCCGATGTGCCGCGCCGCCGGGCGGCGGCGGTGGCGGGCGACGACGTCGCCCTGTATGAGGACGAGTACCGGCCTCTCGCCAGCCTCTACGGCCACGATGCCGGCAGGCCGCTGGTCCCGCCAAGGTTCGTGCCGAAGGTCTACGCTAGCTCGCCGGGCGCCGTCAACGGCCGCAGCAGCGGCTTCATCGGCAGCGGTTTCAGCACGGCCTCCAGCGCCGGCCAAGGGTCAGGCAGCCACGGAGGCGGCCACGGACCAGGCGGCCCCGGACCAGGAAAGCCCGGCCCAGGGAAGCCCGGCCCGGGCGGTCCCGGATCAGGCAGGTAAGGGCGGGCGCATCTCAGGGGCGAAAAACCGACAACGAGGAACCCGGGGCGTCGGCACGCAGAAGGCCCAGATCGAGGTGCCTGTCGGCACGCGCGACGGATGTCCTGGAGGAAGGTTGCTTCCATGGTTGGATCACGGCACTCTCGGGTGCCGTTTTTTTTGCTCCCGCGCAGGGGGCAACCGCATGGATTGTCGGCTCCCTGGCCGCCAGGCTATAATCAAGGGTTTCCCGGATCACCCACCTTTTGTTGCCGCCTTCGCGGATGCCTGCCCGTCGACGTCGCGTCGTGCGCCGGTGCCTGAAGCGGCTGGAGAATCTCAATGGTCGTTGTTCGTCTTTCGCGCGGCGGTGCCAAGAAGCGCCCCTTCTTCAACATCGTCGTGAGCGACAAGCGCAACCGTCGTGACGGCAGCTTCATCGAGCGGCTCGGGTTCTACAACCCGGCGGCTTCGGAGAAGGAAAAGCAGGCGCTGCGCGTCGACCTGCAGCGCGTCGCCCACTGGCAGTCGAAGGGCGCCCAGGTGTCGCCCACCGTCGCCCGCCTGGTCAAGCAGTTCGCAGCTTCCGGCACGGCGGACGCGGCTGCCGCTGCGCAGTAACGTCTCGACAGAAGGATCCGCCCGCGCCGGCCGGCGGTTCCCATCCGATGACGCCCGCCAGCCGCGCGGGGCGGCCGACCCAGCCACCCGGAGACTGGATCGCCGTCGGCGTCATCCGCGGCGCCTTCGGGGTCCACGGGGCGCTGAAGGTCGAGCCGTATACCGACATCGAATCCACCGTATTGAACCGCCTCGACCAGTGGCGCATCGAGGCGACTCCCACCGTTGCCGATCATCGGCTGCCTTTCCCGCTGCCAGCCCAGGTCGCGGTGCAGGGCCGTCGCCAGCATGGCGGCCTGCTGATCGCGACCATCGAGCCGGCCATCAGCCGCGAGCAGGCCATGGCGCTGAAGGGAGCCGAGGTGCTGGCGGACCGGACTCTGTTTCCGGCTACCGAGCCGGACGAATACTACTGGGCCGACCTGATCGGCTGCACCGTCTCGAATCCCGCCGGCGAAACGCTCGGCCAGGTACTTGCGCTCGATGACAATGGCGCACAGGCGGTATTGCGGCTCGACAGCGGCATCCTGATCCCGTTCGTGGCCGCGATCGTTCTCGAGGTGATCCCGGCGCAGAGGCGGATCGTCGCCGACTGGTCCGCGGACTGGCGCTGAGCGGGCGGCGCCGGGCACCGGGGCAGATCGCAGAAAACGGGGCGGTGACGGAACAGGGCGGCACGGAACAGCGCGGAACGGAACAGCGCGGAACGGAACAGCGCGGAACAGGGCGGGGCAGCCAGTGGATTTCGAAGTCATCACCGTATTCCCGGAACTCGTCGCCGGCGTCCTGCCCTATGGCGTCACCGGCCGCGCCTTGAGCGAGGCGCGCTATCGGGTCCGCAGCTGGAACCCGCGCGACGTCACCAGCGACAACTACCGCCGCATCGATGACCGCCCCTACGGCGGCGGGCCGGGCATGGTGATGATGGCGGAGCCGCTGGCGCGCTGCCTGCAGGCGATCCGCGAGCGGCGCGCGGCGGAGGCGGTTCCGCCGTTGCGGGTGGCCTGCCTGTCGCCGCAAGGCGCGCCGCTGACCCAGGCCAAGGTGCAGTCGATCAGCCAGGGGGCGGGCCTGGTCCTGCTTTGCGGGCGCTACGAAGGCATCGACCAGCGCTTCCTCGATGCGCATGTCGACGAGGAGATCTCGGTCGGCGACTTCGTCGCCTCGGGCGGCGAGCTGCCGGCGCTGCTGCTGATCGATGCGGTGGTTCGCCTGCTGCCCGGCGTGCTCAACGACGAGCAATCGTCGCAGCAGGATTCCTTCGTCGACGGCCTGCTCGACTGCCCGCACTACACCCGGCCGGAGGTCGCCCTCGACGTCCCGGTCCCACCGGTGCTGATGTCCGGCAACCACCTCGAGATCGGCCGCTGGCGCCGCCGACAGTCGCTCCTGGCGACGCGCCGGAAGCGACCGGACCTGCTCGAGCAGGCGGCGCGCGACGGCCGGCTCACCGCCGAGGATCGGCGCTTCCTTGACGAATCGTCCTGACGGCGCCGAACAGGTTATACTGACGGGCTTGCCCATGCGGCAAGTAACCCAACCGCATCCTCTGGCGGGACGAGAACATCCAGCGGAACGGAAGAGCGCTTCCAGACCCGGGAGCCGACCGACCCGACCAAGCCGTCGACCGAATTGCCCGTGACGCCCGCCCTGCCAGGCACGTCCGGCAGGAGTCGACAGTCCCGTCCAAGATGCACAGGAGCCTTGTATGGATCTGATCGCACAACTCGAGCAGGAAGAAATCGCTCGCCTCGGCAAGACCGTGCCGTCATTCGCGCCCGGCGACACCGTCGCCGTTGCCGTCAACGTGGTCGAAGGCACGCGCAAGCGCGTCCAGATCTACGAGGGCGTGGTCATCGCCCGCCGCAACCGCGGCCTCAACAGCGCCTTCACGGTGCGCAAGATCTCGTCCGGCGAGGGCGTCGAGCGTACTCTCCAGCTCTACTCCCCCCTGATCGCGTCGATCGAGGTCAAGCGCCGCGGCGACGTGCGCCGTGCCAAGCTCTACTTCCTGCGCAACCTCTCCGGCAAGAAGGCGCGCATCAAGGAGAAGCTGCAGGCTCGCGGCGGCGTGGCTCGCGGCCGCGGTGCTGGTGACGAAGCGGCGGACGCGGGCAGCGTCGCCGACAACGCCGAAGCCTGATCCGCCTCGCGGTGAGGGGCATGGCCTGCCCCGCACCGGCCTGTCGATGAAGCGGCCTGCCATCCTCGATCCACGCGGCGTCCCGCTCGCGCCGGAGGCGGAGCAGTCGCCGGCGCTGCCGACGCATCGGCTGACGGCGCAGGAGGTGCGGCTCCGCTTTGCGCAACCTCGGCACTGGCAGCCGGAGTTCCTCGACGATTCCTATCGCATCGAAGGCACGGCCGAGCGGCCGGCGGCCGTCCTCATCCCGCTGATCGAGCGCGCCGCGGGTCTCACGCTGCTCCTGACCTTGCGCAGCGAGGCCTTGCTCAAGCACAGCGGTCAAGTGGCCTTTCCCGGCGGCCGGGTCGATGACACCGATGCCGATGCCAAGGCGACCGCCTTGCGCGAGACCGAGGAGGAGATCGGCGTCGATCCGGAGTCGATCGAGGTCCTCGGGGAACTGCCGCATTACCGCACCGGCACCGGCTATGTCATCACCCCGGTGGTCGGGCTGCTCGACTCGCGCATGGAACTGCAGTCGCTCAGGCTCGAGCCGGCCGAGGTGGCAGAGGTGTTCGAAGTGCCGCTGAGTTTCCTGATGGATCCCGCCAACCATCAGCGCCGCCTGTTCAGCTGGCGACAGGACGAGATGCACTTCGAGCGCACGTTCTTCAGCATGCCCTGGCGTCCCGACCCGTCGGCCGAGCGGGAGTACTTCATCTGGGGCGCAACCGCGGCCATGCTGCGCAATCTCTACCGCTTTTTGGCGGCAGAATAGGGCTCCTGCAGCCGGGAAGCCGGAACCCATGGGTTTGATCGCATTGATCTTCAGCGTCGTCATCGACGCGGTCTGGCCGTTGCGCGGCCGTCCACAGGACTTCTCGTTCGAGGCCGGTGTCCGCGATCCGGTCGCTGCCGGCGCCACCGCGGATCCGGAAGCCGCCGATCCGCTGGCCGACCCGCCCTACGATCCTCTGACGGACCCATTGCCCGATCCGCTGTCCGGCACCCCGCTGCCTGCTGATCCGTTGACTGCCGATCCGCTGTCCGCCGAGCCTCCGCGCAAAGCGGCCGGCTACACCACCCATCCGCTGCTGCGGCATGCGTTGCGGCTGATCGACTGGGTTGCCGTCGACACGGCGGCCGCCCGGGATGGAAGGCGCGCCGTCCCGCGGACAGTGACGGCACCCGGATGGCTGGTGGTCGTCGGCCTGCCGGTGGTGCTGGTGGCGCTCGCGCAGTGGCTGCTCGGGGCCGTGACCGGCTTCTTCGTCTTCCTGCTGCACGTGGCGGTCCTCTACCTGGCGGTGGGTCTCGGTGCCTTCCATCGGCAGTTCTCGGAGCTGCAACTGCTGGTCGGTGCGGGTGAGGAGGATTCGGCCCGCGTGGTCCTCTCGCGCTGGATCGGCGCCGGGGGTGCGCCAATCGTTCTGCCGCGGCGCACGGTCGCCGGCGGGCAACCCGCGGATGGGTCGGCGCCGACACTCGCTTCGGCGGCGGCAGGCCATGCGGTGCTGGCCGCCTATCGCGACGTCTTCGCGCCGCTGCTGTGGTACCTGGTCCTGCCCGGCGCGATCGGACCGGTGTTCTACCTTTTCGCCCGCTTCGCCGCCTGCCACTCATGGCCGTTCGCCCGCACGGCCTACGAGTGGATCGACTGGATACCGCTGCGCCTGTTGTCCCTGATCTTCGCGCTGGTGGGACGTTTCGAGGACACCATGTACGCCCTGCGCGCAGTCAGCCCGATCCGGCCGGCCGCCGGGTCTGATCCATACCTCCACCAGCGCCTGGTGCTGCTGCCGGTCGCGGGCGGCGCGCTGGGGCTGCGGCTGGCGGACGCCGGCGTCGATGATCACTTGCGCCGCCAGGCGCCGGACCTCGACCTGCCGGGTGGCGAGCCAGAGGCCGCCTCGCTTCGCCCGGTGTCCGGCCTGCTGCTGCGCGCCGGCGTCGTCGCCGCAGGCGCCTGGCTGCTGGTGGTGCTGCTGCGCTGAGCGGCAGGCAGCGGCAGGGCAGCGGCAGCGCAGGGCGGCCGGCGCAAGCGCGGCGATGCCCGTCACGGCTTGCCCTTCAGGACGATTCGATCTCCGTGAACAGCTTGTAGCGCAGCGCATCGATGCGGCCGGCCCCGGCGGCGGCGCGGATGGCGCAGCCGGGCTCCTCGCGATGACTGCAGTCGTTGAAGCGGCATTGGCCGAGCAGCGGGCGGAACTCGGGCATGGCATGCATCATCTGCCAGCGGCTCAGGTGGGCAATCTCGAAGGTCTGGAAACCGGGTGAGTCGACGATCCAGCCGCCTGCCGGCAACTCGAATGCGCGGGTGAAGGTGGTGGTGTGGCGGCCGCTGGCGAGCGCCTCCGATATCGCCGCTGTCTGCTGCTCGACGCCCGGGATCAGCGCGTTGACCAGGGTCGACTTGCCCATGCCGCTCTGCCCGAGGAGCAGGGTGCGCTTGCCGAGCAGGCGCTCGCGCAGCGGTTGCAGGGATTCCGGCTGCGCCTTCGCCGCCGTCCCGATCACCGGATAGCCGGCGGCGCGATACACGGCTTCACGCGCCGCCATCGCCTGCCGGGACAGAGCGAGATCCTGCTTGGTCACGACCAGCAGGCTCGGGATGCCTTCGGCTTCGAGCGCAATCAGGATGCGGACCAGCAGCGCCTCGTCGAAGTGGGGATGGCCGCTGATGACGATGCCGGCGAGGTCGACGTTGGCGGCGATGGTCTTCGAGCGAAAGTTGTCGCTGCGCGTGACCCGGTTGGCTCGCGGCAGCACTTCCTCGATGATGGCCTGCTCGTCGTTGAGCCGGCGGCAGGTCACGCGGTCGCCCACGACGCAGTCGCTGCGGCGGCCGCGTGCCACTGCCCTCAGCGGCCGCTCGCCCGGCCCTGGATCGAGCAGGAACTGCCGGCCGTAGGCGGCCAGGACTCTTGCCACCTCGGGTTCGGCGGACGCGGCCAAGAGGCGGATCCGAGGAGCAGGCGGGGGCGCGGACTCGCGGTGGCGGGGCGGCGAGTCAGACCGCTGCCAGCGAGCTCAGCCGGTCGATGCGGATGGCAGCCGGCGGATGCGAGTCATAGAACGCCGAGTGCACCGGATCCGGCGTCAGGGTCGACGCGTTGTCCTCGTAGAGCTTCACGAGGGCGCTGGTGAGGCGGCCGGGGTCCGCCAGCGAGGCGGCATAGGCATCGGCCTCGAACTCATCCTTGCGCGAAAACCAGGTGACCAGCGGTCGCAGCACGAAGGTGAACGCCGGCAGCGCCAGGAAGAAGAGGACCAGCGCGATGCCGGCCGGCATGCCGGCTAGCGGATCCACCGTCACGCCGAGGCCCTGGTAGAACCAGGGCTGCTGCGACAGGTAGCCGAGCAGGGCAAGGCCGAGCAGGCTGGCGACGAAGCTGAAGAACAGGCGCTTGATGATGTGGCGCTTCTTGAAGTGGCCGAGCTCGTGGGCGAGCACCGCCTCGATCTCATCGACGTCCAGCCGCGCCAGCAGGGTGTCGAAGAAGACGATCCGCTTGCCCTTGCCGAAGCCGGTGAAATAGGCGTTGCCGTGCGCCGAGCGCTTGCTGCCGTCCATCACGAACAGTCCGTTGGACGCGAAGCCACAGCGCTGTAGGAGGCTCTCCACCCGACTGCGCACGTCGCCCGGCTCCAGCGGCTGGAACTTGTTGAACAGCGGCGCGATCACCGTGGGGTAGATCAGCAGGATCAGCAGGTTGAAGACCGTCCAGAGTGCCCATGCCCAGAGCCACCAATAGTCGCCCGCCTGCTGCATCAGCCAGACCACCGCAGCGAGCAGCGGGATGCCGATGGCAGCCCCGAGCGCCGTGCTCTTGAGCAAGTCCGCGACGAACAGCTTGGGCGTCATGCGGTTGAAGCCGAAGCGGGCTTCCAGGCGGAACTGGCGGTACGCATCCATCGGCACCTCGATCAGCGAGGTCAACAGCACCACCGAGACCACGATGGCGACCTGCTGCAGCAGCGGCGACTGCGGCAGCCAGGCGATCCAGCGGTCGGCGATCCACTGCAGGCCGCCCATCAGCGTCAGCCCCAGCACGATGACCACCGAAATCAGGCTGTCGATGATGCCCAGCTTGACCTTGGCGATGGTGTAGTCCGCCGCCCGGCGATGCGCGCTCAGCGTGATCCGCTCGGCGAACTGCGGCGGCACCGTGTCGCGATGGCGGGCAACGTGACGCACCTGCCGCGAAGCCAGCCACATCCGCACCAGCACCGACAATGCCAGGAACAGGACGAAGGCGACGCTGAGTGTCATTGCTTGCATGTGATAATTAGAGCATGACGCAGACCGGCGCGGCCGATGACACCTGTTTCGGCAGAACTTTCCCAGTGGCCAAGAGATGAACGGAAACACGCCGCAGCAACCCGATAGCCCTTCGCAAGCAGGCGTGGGATCCGCGGCACCCGCCGGTGAGACCAGGACGGCGGTTGGCGGCGCGGCCGCCGGCGGCAACGGCGCGGCCGGATCGGCCCATGCCGCCGGCGGCGCCACCCGGGACTCGTCGCGCACCGGGGTTGCCGGCGGCACCGACGAGACCCGGCTGGTCTGGGTGGACATGGAAATGACCGGCCTGCGACCGGAAATCGACCGCATCATCGAGATCGCCATCGTGGTCACGGACAGCGACCTCAATCCGCTGGCCGAGGGGCCGGTGCTGGTCATCCACCAGCCGGATGCCGTCCTCGATGCAATGGATGCCTGGAACACCGCCACGCACGGCCGCTCCGGATTGACCGAGCAGGTGCGCCGCTCGCGCATCACCGAAGCGGTGGCGCAGGCGCAGCTGCTGGACTTCCTGCGCGACTGGGTGCCGCAGGGCAAGTCGCCGATGTGCGGCAATTCCATCTGCCAGGACCGCCGCTTCATGGCGCGCTACATGCCGGAGCTCGAGGCCTGGTTCCACTACCGCAATCTCGATGTCAGCACCCTGAAGGAGCTCTGCAAGCGCTGGGCGCCGGCGGTGGCGCGGGGCTTCGACAAGCGCAGCGCCCACACCGCGCTGGCCGACATCCTCGAGTCGATCGAGGAATTGCGCTACTACCGCGATCACTTCATCGCCAGGCCTTCCCTCGCATAGAGGAACAGGCGCTCGCCGCGGTTGACGCGGCGCTGGCCGTGCCAGATCAGCGTCCAGCCTTCCCGGGCGGTCTCGGCCGCCGAGGCGACTTCCGCCGGGTTGTCGCCGTTGACGGCGACGCCGGCGGTCAGCGCCGCGATGTCGTGCGGCACGCTTTCCCGATCCGACACCAGCATCCAGCGGCACTCCTGCGGATCCATCTGCGGCTCGTCACCGTCGAGTCGCGGCAGGCGGATGAAGCGGGCGTTGCCGAAGTAGGCGAACAGGGCGCGCTGCGCGACGTCGAGGCCGTAGCCGACGACACAGCCGGATTCGGCGGCGAGGATGTCGCGGGTCGGGGCGACGACCTCGCGATAGCTCTTGCGGAAGTTGGCCGCCGGCAGCCACAAGGTCATCAGCAGGAACCAGGTCAGCACCATGCCGCCGGAGGACAGCGCCATCGGGCGCCAGAAGGCGCGCGGCTGGCGTGAGATGCGCCACAGCACCAGGCCGATCCAGGCGCCGGTGGCGAGCAGGCCCAGGCCCAGCTCCAGCAGCGACAAGGGCGCCTGGAAGCCGGGGACCGCCTCCTGCGCCTTCTGTGCCATGCGCGGCGGAAAGCCGGTCATGAAGGCGATCCAGTAGGCCCAGATCCCGAAGCCGACGACCGAGAAGGTCATCACCGAGAACCAGTCGATCAGCGCGACGATGCTGCGCCGGATGGTCGGCAGGGCAAGCGCCGCCAGCATGGTCATCGGCAGCACCAGCGGCAGCAGCGAAGCCTCCGAACCGACCGGGTCGAGCAGCGCGAGTAACAGCAGCGGCACCAGCATCACCGCCGGCACCGCTACCGGCGCTTCGCGGCGGCTGCCGCGCCAGCGCCAGATGGCCCACAGGACGAACGGCCAGAGCGGCCAGAAGAACCAGGCGGCGGTGCGGGCGTAGTAGTTGAGCGACGCAATCGTCGGCCCCTGCAGCAGGCCCGCATTCCATGCCAGCCAGCTGTCGAGGAAGCGGCGGGTCACGATGCTTGCGGCAGGATTGACGGTCTCGCCGGCAACCCCGGCGGGCGTACCGGTGCCATCGGTGGCGATGGCGCCGACCGCACCGATCGAGTTGATCATGGTGGCGCCGGCGTCGCTGTAGTGCAGCAGCAAGGCCGGCCAGATGCCCGCCGCCAGGGCCGCCATCGGCAGCCAGGCAAGCGTGAAGCCGAGCGCGATCAGCCGGAAGGGGTGGACCGCCACCGTCAGCACCAGCGTCGTCAACGCCAGGACGCCGGCCAGCGGAATGCCGCGCGACAACAAGGTGGCGGCGATCGCCAGTCCGACGATCGCGCCGCCGGACCAGGGCCGCTGCAGGGCATGGCCGAGGCCGAACAAGTACAGCGCGATCCAGGTGACCTGCGCCGCGTCCACCGTCGTCTCGTGGACCCGTGCCAGCAGGCCGAAGCTGGCCAGCATCGCGAGCAGGGCGCTATCGGCGATGGCGCGGGCGAAATCCTTGCGGCTGGCGGTGGCCCCGAACGGATCGTCCGGCTGGATTTCCGGTCGCCGCGCGAAGGCATAGGTGGCGTACCAGAGCAGGGACAGCGCCAGCGCGAGCCCCAGCGCGGCGACGGCGCGGAAGGCCAGGTCCGGCGCGATGGCGATGCGCGGCAGGAAATTGCCCGGGACGGTCTCGACGAGCCCGTTGAGCAGCACCGTCAGCACGCCGCCGATGCGGATGCCGATGGCGCCGAGCCAGAAGGGCAGGGGACCGGTCTGCGGCACCGGCGTGCCGTGCACGTTCGGGATCAGCCAGTCGATGGCCGATCCGAGCGCCATGGTATGGGCGATGCCGAAGCCGGCGGCATCGTCGGTGCGCCAGGGATCGCGGCCGAACAGGCCCGCGATCACATAGACGGCGCAGAGGAGAAGCGGAATCCAGCGTGGCAGCCGGCCGGCTTCGAGCGAGGTGACGAGAAAGGGCTTCACGCAGGATCCGGCGCCTGCCGAGGCCCCGCCGAGGCCGGGTCAGGCCTCGGCTGTGCGATCAGGACTTGGCCTTGCCGGCGCCCTTGGCAGCGCCCTGGTCCGCGCCGGCTGCCGGAGCAGCCTCGGCCGGCTTGTCGCCGGCAGCTTCGGCGGGCTTGCCGCCGCGGGCGAACTTCTGGCGGAATTTCTCCACCCGGCCGGTCTCGATGATCCGCTGCTGCGCGCCGGTGTAGAACGGATGGGACTCGGAGGTCACGTCGAGCTTGAACAGCGGGTACTCCTTGCCGTCCTCCATCTTGATCTTCTCACGGCTGTTGACCGTGGAGCGGGTGATGAACTTGAACCCGCTGGCCATGTCCTGGAATACCACTTCGCGGTACGCGGGATGGATGCCTTCTTTCATGTCTTTGCTCTGTCGGATGAGGACCTGCGGTGACCGGATGCGATCGGCGGCAGGAAACTCTCGATTATAGCTTAAGCGGCAATCCGCCGGGGGGCGTGAAACCGCTACCGGGAAGCCGCAAGGCCTGCGAGGCGGGGCTTCGATCGGCTCCCACGGGGAGGGCGCGGCCTGACCGCCGCGCCTGCCCCTTCCCGTCGGACCGCTCAGGCCTTGGATGGCGTGCCGCTGCCGCGGCTGTCGTCGACCCCGCTGATCGCCCGGGCGGTGGCCAGCAGGCGCGGCGCCGCCGAGGCTGCTGCTGCCTGCAGGCTGTGGCGGCGATTGCTGCGACGCCGGAACTCCGGCAGGGCGGACAGCCCGGCGCAGATGACCGATGCCGCGTACGGCACCGCCTGCAGGACCAGGATGGTCATCCACATGGCCGATTCGAGATGGTTCGGCAGGCGGGTCCACGCCATGGCACCGACGCAGCTCAGGAGCGCGAACAACATCATCGTCTCCTCGCGAACGCCAGCCCATGCCGCGCCGACCGGCGCCTTCACCTTTGCCGCCTTGGCAGGCTTCACGGCCTGGGCGGTGGCCGTCGCGGGCACGGCGGCCGGGGCCGCCTGGCTCATGCCGGCTGCCGCGGCGCCATCCGCTGCCACGTCGTCACCGGCAATGGTCATCGCGTGGGGCGCCGGCCCCTGGCCGCCCCGGTCGTTCGCGCCCTTTTCGGTGATCTCGAAGACCGCCGTCTTGTTCCAGAGGCCGGCGAACACGCCTTGGGCGATGCCGTGCGACAGGGCCATGCCGGCGAGGGCGGAGCCGAGCACGTCCGGCAGCGAGCACTTGACCCGCCGCATGTAGAGCAGCGGCCCCATCAGCGCCTTGCAGACGAAGAACACCATCAGCGGCACCATGAACAGCTGGATCGGCAGGCTGAACAGGTGCGGCCAGCCGACGATGCCGATGGTCCAGGCCATGGCGCCGAAGGCGAACACCAGGTGCAGTGCGTCGCCGATCCACGAGAACCAGCCCGCCACGAAGTGGTAACGCTGTCCGGCATCGACATTGCTGCGGCCGAACAGGGTACGGGTGTGGGCCTTGAGGATCTGCATTGCGCCCTGCGCCCAGCGGCGACGCTGCTTCTTGAAGGCGTAGAAGGTGTCCGGCGTGAGGCCGCGACCCATCACCTCGTCGACATAGACGGTGGCGTAGCCGGCGTCCATCAACCGCAGGCCGAGCTCGGCATCCTCGCAGATGCACCACTCCGACCAGTTGCCGTGGCTCTTCAGCGCGTCCGCGCGCACCAGCGTCATCGTGCCGTGCTGGATGATCGCGTTGCGCTCGTTGCGATGATGCATCCCGATGCGGAAGAAGCCGTCGTACTCGAAGTTCATCATCCGGCGGAACAGCTGGCGACCCCAGGTGCGGTGCGCCTGCGGGCACTGGACCACCGCCGTCTTCGGATCCTCGAAGTGCGCGACCAGGTCCTTCAGCCAGCGGCTGACCACGACATAGTCCGCATCCACCACGCCCACGATCTCGGCCTGCGCGCTGGTCTGCTGCAGGGCGAAGTTCAGGGCACCGGCCTTGTAGCCTGGCCACTTGGGCAGGTGGAAGAACTTGAAGCGGTCGTCGAGCGTTTCCATGAAGGCCTGCACCGGCTTCCAGAGCCGCTCATCGCGGGTGTTGTTGTCCACCACCAGCACTTCGTAGTTGCTGTATTCCAGCCGGGCGAGGCTCCTGATGGTGGCGATCACCATCTCGGGCGGCTCGTTGCAGCAGGCCAGGTGGATGGAAACCATCGGTTCGCGCGCATCGGCCGGCAGCGGCTTGCGGCCGAACCGGCGGCGCAGGTTGCCCGGCCAGAACATCTCGGCGAACTCGAAGCCGTTGGCGAGCAGGATTGCCGCCATGGCGACCAGCGACGGGCCGAGGATGAAGACGAAGATCCAGTCCGTGGGCCGCATGTAGTAGTCGAACGGAATCGCCAGCAGCCAGATGAACAGCGAGATCACCGACTGCAGCGCGACGCCGAACAGGATGCGGCTGGCCAGGCGCATGCGGTAGAACTTCACCATGAACCAGATCAGCGCCAGCATGCCCAGCGTGGACGAGAGCGCCGCCTTGGTCTTCCAGCTCGCGTCGGTCTCGATGGGACCGCGCATCTCGAACTTGGGATTGCGATCGGCGTCCAGCATTCCCCAGTAAGGGCCCGCGCGACCTTCGTTGTCGATCTTCCAGGGCTGGTCGATCGCCTCCATGATGAAGTAGTCGAGGTTGCGCGCCTGGGCCCGGACCAGGAACTCGCGAAGGAACTGCGCCTGGTGTGCCGGCGATGCGAACGAGCCCTGCCGCCGATCGCCCTGGCTCGGCCAGCCGACCTCGCCGATGACGATCTTCTTGTTCGGGAACTTCTCCTCGATCTGCCGCAGGCGGTCGAACGAATAATCCAGCGCGTCCTTGACCGGCAGCCCCTCCCAGTACGGCAGCAGGTGGACGGTGATGAAGTCGACGTTGGCCGCCAGCTCCGGATAGCGCAGCCAGACGTGCCATGGCTCGGCGGTGGAGACCGGCTTGCGGGTGAGCCGCTTGACTTCCCGGATCTTGAGGATCAGGTCCGCCGGCGTGAAGGCACCATGCAGGATCTGCTCGTTGCCGACGATGATGCGTTCGATGCTGCTGTTGATGCGCACCGCCTGCTCGATGGCGCGGATCTCCTTCTGGTTGTTCTCCTCGCGCGCGTCGAGCCACACGCCCGCCGTGACGTAGAGCTGGCTCTGCTCGGCCAAGGCCGGGATGGCCGGAAGCTCCGCCGAGCTGTAGGTGCGGATGCGCGTGGTGTGCTGCGCGAGCACGCCCATGTCGCGCTGGATCGATTCGTAGTCCGGGAACTTCTGCTTGAGCGGCGTGTCCCAGCGGCCGAAGGCGTTATAGGCGAGGCCGGAGATCTGACCGTAGAACCCGGGAGCGAAGACCGTCGGGTTGCTGCGGTCCCAGGCGACGAAGTTGCCGATGGCGATGCCGGCGGCCAGCGACAGGGCGCCTAGCAAAGCGGCGATGCGTGAACCGGAGGTTGCCCGGGCTCGTGGTCTCACGTCGGTGTCCGGAACGCTGCTGGCGGTCCTGGGCTGCGCGTGGTCGTCACGGTGTCGATACATGGCCTTCCTGCTGTTGAACGAATTGTTCGTGGATCTGGCTTCTGCGACCGGCGATGGCGCAGATGACGAAGAACTGCTGTTGACGCTTGACTTCACACGACGGCAATAGAACGCAACAAAACGACCTCCCAGAAACGACTTCGGCCGATCGTTTCCGATCGGCCGTCGTCTCGCCGTAGCCGGCTGACGCCGGCCTTTGAATCTCTCGCGGATATCCTGCGAGCCTCGCCAAAGGCAAGGTACGCAGGAAGATCAGGGTTACTGCAGTGGCAGCGTGGGAAGGCGTCGACGCATAGCAGCTTCTATGCCTGTGCGCCGCAGATCCCCCGCTGTCCGTTTCTGCATTTCCTGCATCCGCAACCTACATTTCCGCCAACTCTGCATACACGTCAAGCTGGAGGTCGATCGCGATTGTAGGAAGTGCAGGTGTCGATAACGTTGCCGCTCTGTGAATGGTGGACAGTCCGGTAAATACCGGTCCAAACTTGAGAAAGAACTTTAGAAGTCATTTGTGAGGAGATGACTTGCACCGTCCGCAGCCATCGATTACTAATCGCCTCGCGCCGGATCCCGTGCCGGCGCCTGCTGCACCCCTCGCAACAACCGGGCCACCCTCGATGCCACGTCTCTGCTGATGCCGGACCAGTCCTACTCGAAGCGCGCGATGCTGCTCGCGATGCTTGCGGTGCTCTCAGCAGTGGCGGCATGCGGCTATTGGGTGGCGAGGGGCCAGCCGCGCGCGGTGGCGGAGGGGGCAAGCGAGCGCGTGCAGTGCATGTCGTATGCCCCCTTTCGCAAGCCTGGCGAATCGCCGTTCATCGAGGAGACGATCGTTTCCGAGGAGCGGCTGCGTGAAGACCTGACACTGCTGGCGGCACGAACCGGGTGCGTGCGCACCTATTCCGTGCAACAAGGCCTCGATGCGGTGCCGAAGGTGGCGCGTGAGCTGGGCATGAACGTCATGCTCGGCGTCTGGCTGGGCCGCGATCGCGCGGAAAACGAGGCGGAGCTGGCGCGCGCGATCCAGCTCGCCAACGAATACGCCGGCACCGTGACGACGCTGATCGTCGGCAACGAAGTGCTGCTGCGACGCGAGCTGCCGGAGTCGGTGCTGGCGGAATACCTGGGCCGCGCCCGCAGCCAGGTGACGGTGCCGGTGACCTACGCCGACGTGTGGGAGTTTTGGATGGAGCACCGCGAGCTCGCCGAGCACGTCTCGTTCGTCACCATCCACATCCTCCCCTATTGGGAGGACGAGCCGGTATCGATCGACGTCGCCATCGAGCACATCGTCGACACGGCAGAGCGGATGCGCAAGGAGTTCCACGGCAAGGACGTGCTGATCGGCGAGACCGGCTGGCCCAGCAACGGCCGCAGCCGCCGCGCCGCGGTGGCCAGCCGGGTGAACCAGGCCCGCTTCTTCCGCCAGTTCAGCGTGGCGGCCGCGGAGCATGGCCTGCGCTACAACCTGATCGAGGCTTTCGACCAGCCCTGGAAACGGCGGCTGGAGGGCGCGATGGGCGGGCAATGGGGGCTCTTCAACAGCGACGGCAAAGCGAAGTTCCCCGCCACCGGCCCGGTGGAGGAGGATCCGAACGCCAATCGCGGCCTGGTCGCTGCGGCCATCGGCCTGGTCGCCTTCCTGGTGATCGGCTCGAGCCGCCGGTTGCGCGGCTGGCAGCTGGCGACTGCGGCCGGCGTGGGCGCAACCACCGGCGCGGTGCTGACCGCGCAATGGCAGCACATGGTGGTCTGGAATCGCTTCGTCGCCGAGTGGGCAGCCACCGGCTTGTATTCGGTGCTCGCGCTCGCCTTCGTGGTGTTCACGCTGCGCGCGATCCGCGCCCGGCTGGCCGGCGGGCTGCAGGCGCCGGCCGCGGACTTGCCGCTGCAGGAAGCATCGTCCAGCGCCGTCACCATTCCAGCGTTCAGCCAGGTGCTGGCCGACTGGCGCGCCGGACGAGGTCGCGGCGAGCCCAGCCTGCGCTGGCTCAGCCTGCTGCGCATCGTCTTCCTGTTCGGCGCGGCGGCGATGTCGCTGCTGCTGGTTTTCGATGCGCGTTACCGCGGCTTTCCGGTGATGCTCTACGCGCTGCCGCTGATGTCGCTGGTGCTGCTGCTGGCCGCCGGCTTCCGCAGCAGCGTGTTCGACGTGGAGGAGGGCGTGCTCGCCACCATCGTCCTGGTGTGCGCACTGGCGTTCATTCCGATGGAGCGGCTGTCAAACCTGCAGGCGCTCACCTTCGGCCTGCAGATGATCGTGTTCGCCGGCGCCGCTACCGGCTTTCGCTACTGGCGATTCCAGCCGCGGGCAGGTCGGCTCGAAGCGGCGGACCACGCCGGGGCCTGACGACCACCAGCGTGCCGAGCAGCGCGCCCACCACCGCCGGCTCGTAGGAATAGAGCACCAGCCCGGCGAAGCCAAGGGCAAGTGCCAGTTGGCCCAGCCAGCGCCACCGCACGACGCTGGCGACCAGGCCGACCGCAAGCGCCGCCCAACCGAGCTCCTGGAAGCGGAAGCTCATGATCAAGGCGGTGCGCGCTGCGCACCATCCGGTCCAGGGCGCCGGATCGCAGGCATGGGCGATGTGGCTCGGCTCGATCACCAGCAGGCGCAGTCCGATGGCCGCCGCCAGCGCCAGCAGCGGCAGCAGGAAGGGGCGCAGGGAAGGATGGAGCCGCATCAAGGGCTCAGCTGCCCTTGCGCATCATGTCGAAGAACTCGCCGTTGTTCTTCGTCTGCTTCATCTTGTCGAGCAGGAACTCCATCGCCTGGAGCTCGTCCATGTCGTGCAGCAGCCGGCGCAGGATCCAGACCTTCTGCAGGATCTCCGGCTTCATCAGCAACTCTTCGCGACGGGTGCCGGAGCGGTTGATGTCGATGGCGGGGTAGATCCGCTTTTCCATCATCCGCCGGTTGAGGTGGATCTCCATGTTGCCGGTGCCCTTGAACTCCTCGTAGATCACCTCGTCCATGCGGCTGCCGGTGTCGACCAGGGCGGTGGCGATGATGGTCAGCGAGCCACCTTCCTCGATGTTGCGCGCGGCGCCGAAGAAGCGCTTCGGCCGCTGCAGGGCGTTGGCGTCGACACCGCCGGTGAGCACCTTGCCCGATGCCGGCACCACCGCGTTGTAGGCGCGTGCCAGGCGGGTGATGGAATCGAGCAGGATGATCACGTCCTTCTTGTGCTCGACCAGGCGTTTGGCCTTCTCGATCACCATCTCCGCAACCTGGACGTGGCGGGTGGCCGGTTCGTCGAAGGTGGAGGAGACGACCTCGCCGCGGATCGAGCGCTGCATCTCGGTCACCTCCTCGGGCCGCTCGTCGATGAGCAGCACGATCACCACCGATTCGGGATGGTTCGAGGTGATGGCATGGGCGATGTGCTGCAGCATCACCGTCTTGCCGCTCTTCGGCGGCGCGACGATCAGGCCGCGCTGGCCCTTGCCGATGGGCGCGATGATGTCGATGATCCGGCCGGTGATGTTCTCGTCGGCCTTGATGTCCCGCTCGAGATGCATCACCTTGTTCGGATGCAGCGGGATCAGGTTCTCGAAGAGGATCTTGTGCTTCGAGTTCTCCGGCGGCTCGCCGTTGATCTGGTCGACCTTGACCAGCGCGAAGTAGCGCTCGCCGTCCTTCGGCGTCCGGACCTCGCCTTCGATGGTGTCGCCGGTATGCAGGTTGAAGCGCCGGATCTGCGACGGCGAGATGTAGATGTCGTCCGGGCTTGCGAGATAGGAGGTCTCGGGAGTCCTCAGGAAGCCGAAGCCGTCCGGCAGCACTTCCAGCACGCCGTCGCCGAAGATCTGCTCGCCCCCCTTCGCCTTGCGCTTGAGGATGGCAAACATCAGTTCCTGCTTGCGGAGGCGGTTGGCGTTCTCGATGTCCAGGGCGAGCGCCATCTCGATCAGTTGTGACACGTGAAGTGCCTTCAGCTCGGACAGATACATGTGTGGATGGG
>JAEZQX010000049.1 GCA_023441105.1 Pseudomonadota bacterium
GGATCAGGCGGCGGCCGGCGGCTGGTGCACCGGCGGACGGCGCCCGAACCAGTCGCGCGCCTCCTCCAGCCGCGCCGCCAGGTGCAGCAGCACCGCATCCTGGCCCAGCTTGCCGACGAACTGGACGCCCACCGGCAGCCCGGCAGCCGTCCAGTGCAGCGGCAGGCTGATCGCCGGCTGGCCGGTGCCGTTGAAGGGCACGGCGAATGGCGCGATCGCCAGCAGCCGGTCGATGTGCGCCTCGACGTCGCTGCCATCGGTCGGCAGGCAGCCGAGCGGCGGCAGGTCGGTAGCGAGCACCGGCGTGACCAGGACATCCTGGGCCTCGAAGAAGGTGCCGATGCGTCGCACCTGCCGGTTGAGCTGCGCGATCGCGCCGAGGTACTCCGGCAGGCCCATCGCGCGGCCGCGCTCGATCGCGGCGCGCGACAGCGGCTCGAGCTCCTCGTCGCGCGCCGGCGCGCCGCGCTGCTGCTCGTAGTCGCCCACGGTGACCGCGAGGTTGGCGAACAGGATGCTGAAGATGGTCTTCTGCAGCAGCTCGAAATCGAAATGCGGGGCCGCGTCCTCCACGTGATGGCCCATCTCCGCCAGCAGCTTGCCGGCCTGCTCGACAGCCTCGCGCGAGTCGGCACACACCGGTTCGCCGGTGAAGGTCTTGGTCATCAGCGCGATGCGCATCGGCTTGCCGCGCTGCTGGATCGCCTTGAGGAAGCCGATCGGCGGCTTGCGGAAGAAATACGGCGCGCCGGCGTCCGGGCCCGAGGTCGCGTCGAGGATGGCAGCGGTGTCGCGCACGCTGCGGCTGACGAGGTTCTCGTGGCTGATGCCTTCGTTGGCCTGCGCGCGGTGCGGGCCGGTGGGATTGAGGCCGCGACTGGGCTTGAGCCCGACCAGGCCGTTGCAGGCGGCCGGAATGCGGATCGAACCGCCGCTGTCGGTGGCGTGGGCGGCGGGCACCATGCCGCTTGCGACCGCTGCCGCCGAGCCGCCGCTGGAACCGCCGGCAATCCGGTCGAGCTGCCAGGGATTGCGGGTCGGGCCGTAGGCCGCCGGCTCGGTGGAGATGTTGAGGCCGAATTCCGGCGAGTTGGTACGCCCGAGGATGATGAAGCCGGCCGCCTTGAGGCGCGCGACGACGGTGGAATCGAAGGTGGCCGGCGCCTCCGCCAGCAGCCGGCTGCCGTTGGTGAGGGGCATGCCCTGGGCGGGCGCGTTCAGGTCCTTCAGGAGGTACGGAACGCCGGCGAACGGGCCGGTGGGCTTCTGGCGGTTGGCCAGCTCGAGCGCGTTGTCGAAGGCCTGGTGAACGACGGCGTTGATGACCGGATTGAGTTGCTCGATGCGGGCTATCGCCGTTTCCACCGCCTCCCGTGCATTGATTTCCCCCGACTTGACGAGCTCCGCCAGGCCAAGGGCGTCCCTGGCTTCCCACTCCTGCTGTGACAGCATTCAGTTTCCTTTTCTAAACGACACCCGTCCTGCCGCCGACCGCAGCGTCGGCCGCAGGCGACGACGGGAAGGCGTCGTCCGAGGATAGACTGCCCGGCCGCCGGCGGCAATCCGTGTAAATTATGGCCCTTCCCAGGAACGTCATGAGATCCGTCACCGCCGCAGGGCCTGCTCCCCGCCTGCCCGCGAATCCCCCCGCCGCTGAGGTCGAGGTCCGCGCGCCGCAGGCGGACGCGCCGGCCCACTCGCCGGGCAAAGGCCACTGAGGCCGGTGCCATGGCGGTAGCCGAAGGCGAGATCCTGTGGGAGCCTTCGCAGGCCTTCCGCGAGAGCACCCGCCTGTGGGCGTTCATGCTATGGCTGCGCCAGCAGCGGGGCCTGGCGTTCGACGACTACCAGGCGCTGTGGCAGTGGTCGATCGACGATCTGCCGGCCTTCTGGGCAGCGGTCTGGGAATTCTTCGACATCCAGGCCGACGGCGATCCGTCGCCGGTGCTTGCATCGGCCGGCATGCCGGGGGCGCGCTGGTTTCCCGGCGTGCGCCTCAACTACGCCGAGCACGCCTTCCGGCACGCCGACGCCCGCCGTCCCGCGCTGCTGTCGCGCGTGGAAGGTTGCGAGCCGCAGGCCGTCGGCTGGGAGCGGCTGCAGGCGGATGCCGGCGCGCTGGCCGAGTTCCTGCGGCGCCAGGGCGTGCGCCCCGGCGACCGGGTCGTCTCGTACATGCCCAACACGCCGCAGACGGTAACCGCGTTCCTCGCCTGCGCCAGCATCGGCGCCGTCTGGTCGAGTTGTTCGCCGGACATGGGTCCCAGCGTGGTGCTCGACCGCTTCCGCCAGATCGAACCGGTGGTGCTGTTCGCGGTCGACGGCTACAGCTACAACGGCCGGTCCTTCGATCGCCGCCAGGCCGTCGACGAGTTGCTCGCCGAGCTTCCGACGGTGCGCTGCGTGGTGCGCGGCGACGCGTCGGGCGGGGCTTCCTCTCGCGCGGTCGGCTGGCGTGACCGGGTGGATTGGCAGGAAGCCGTTGCCCGGCCGGCGCCGCTGTCGTTCCTGCGCCTGCCCTTCGATCACCCGTTGTGGATCGTCTATTCCTCCGGCACCACCGGCCTGCCGAAGGCGATGGTGCATTCGCACGGCGGCATCGTCGTCACCCACCTCAAGACGCAGCAGCTGCAGCACGACCTGCGGGCCGGCGACCGTATGCTGTTCCTGGGCGGCACCGGCTGGATCGTGTGGAATCTGATGGTCGGCGGCCTGCTGTGCGGCGCGACGGTGGTGCTCTACGACGGCAACCCGGCATGGCCTGATCCGCGCGCGCTCTGGCGCTTCATCGACCAGCATGCGGTCACGCACTTCGGCTGCGGCGCCGCCTACCTGATGAACGCCATGAAGGGCGGCGTCGATCCGGCGGATGTCGTCGCGCTCGAGGCCCTGCGCTCGATCAACTCGACCGGCTCGCCGCTGCCGCTCGACACCTACGAATGGGTCTACCGCAAGGTGAAGCGCGCCGTCTGGCTGTCGTCGATCAGCGGCGGCACCGACATCGCCTCCGGGTTCGTCGCCTGCTCGCCGCTCCTGCCGGTCAACGCGGGCGAGATCCAGTGCCGGGAACTCGGCGTGGCCGCGTACGCCTTCGACGACGCGGGGCAGGCGGTGGTGGACCAGGTGGGCGAGCTGGTCATCACCAGGCCGATGCCGTCGATGCCGCTGCATTTCTGGGGCGACAGCGACGGCAGCCGGCTGCGGGAGAGCTATTTTTCGATGTACCCGGGCTGCTGGCGCCAGGGCGACTGGATCCGCTTCACGCCGCGCGGCACCAGTGTGATCTACGGCCGTTCCGACAACACCATCAACCGCTTCGGCATCCGGATGGGTACGGCCGAGATCTACCGCGTCGTCGAGGAGCTGCCGCAGGTGAAGGACAGCCTGGTGGTCGATCTCGAGTACCTCGGCCGGCCGTCGTGGATGCCGCTGTTCGTGGTGCTGCAGCCCGGCGTGGTGCTCGACGAGGCCCTGGCCGAAACGATCAAGGCGCGCATCCGCGCGAAGGCCTCGGCCCGCCATGTTCCGGACGAAGTGGTCGAGATCGCGGCCGTGCCCCGCACGCTCACCGGCAAGAAGATGGAGCTGCCGATCCGCAAGCTGCTGCTGGGAGCCGAACCGGCGGCGGTCGCCAACCCGGAGGCGATGGCGAATCCGGAGAGCATGGACTTCTTCATCGGCTACGCGGCGCGGAGAGCAGCAGCGCAACAGCCTTGAACGGAGTCGACTTCCTCGCTTCGTCCGATCACGTCGCGCGCCAGTTGATCGGGACGACCCTGCTGCTCGACGGCGTCGGCGGCCGCATCGTCGAGACCGAGGCCTACGACCGGGAGGATCCGGCCTCGCACAGCTTCGCCGGCCCCACCGCCCGCAACGCCTCGATGTTCGGCCCGCCCGGGCGCGTCTATGTCTACCGCTCCTATGGCATCCACTGGTGCCTCAACCTGGTATGCCGCGAGCCGGGCCACGGCGCCGGGGTGCTGATCCGCGCCCTCGAGCCGCTTGCCGGCATTGAAACCATGCGCCGGCGGCGCGGGATCGTCGGCGCCGCCGGCGACCTGCGGCTGCTGTGCGCCGGCCCCGGTCGTGTCGGCCAGGCATTGGGCATCGGTCCGCAGCATGACGGGCTGCCGGTGGACGAGCCGCCCTTTCAGCTGCTGCCGGCAAGCGACCCCTGCAGCATCCTGGTCGGACCGCGGATCGGCATCACCAAGGCGATGGAGCAGCCCTGGCGCTTCGGTCTCGCCGGCTCGGGCTTCCTCAGCCGGCGGTTTCGCTAAGCCCCCGGGGCGCAGCCGCGGCATCGCCGCCGGGCGCCACACCCAGCGCCGCGGCGAGCCTGTCGAGATCGACCGGTTTGACCAGATGCAGGTCGAAGCCGGCCTGCCGGCTCAGCTCGTGGTCGCGCGCCTGGCCGTAGCCGGTCAGCGCGATCAGGCGCAGATGGCGCCACTGCGGCTCGCTCCGGATCAGCCGCGCCAGCTGGTAGCCGTCCATGCCGGGCAGCCCGATGTCCAGCAGCACGATGTCCGGCGACGATTGGCGCAGCGCCGCGATCACCGCCGTGCCCTCGTGGACCACGCGGGTCTGCAAGCCCCAGATCCTCAGCAGTTCGGCGAGCCCCAGGGCCGCGTCGACGTTGTCGTCCACCACCAGCACCAGCCGGTCGTCCGAAGCTGCCGGCTGGGCACCGTCGGCCACGGTGGGCGCCCGCGACACCGGCTCGCCTTCGGCCTGCGGCAAGGTCAGCGTGAAGGTGCTGCCCTGGTGCTGGCCGCCGCTCGAGCCGACGAGGTCGCCGCCGTGCAGCCGCGCCAGGCCGCGCGCAATCGCCAGCCCCAGGCCGAGCCCGCCGTGCGGCCGGTCGACGCTCTGCTGTCCCTGGATGAAGAGCTCGAACACGCGCGACAGCTCGGCTGCATTCATGCCGGTCCCGTTGTCGGCAACCGCGACCTCGACCTGGCCGTCGCGGGCTCGCGTGGCCACGGTGACCTGCCCGCCCTCGGACGTGAACTTCGCGGCATTGATCAGGAGGTTGGCCAGTACCTGCACCAGGCGCGCCGCATCGCCGTGAACCTTCAGCTCCTGCGCCGGTGCCGATACCGCCAGGCGCAGTCGTTTGCGCGCAAAGAGCGGCTCCGCGGTCTCGACCGCTTCGGCGACGATACCGGAGATCGCCAGCGTCGACTTCTTCAGCTCGATGGCGCCGCGGGCGATGCGGGCGACATCCAGCAGGTCGTCCACCAGCCGCACCATGTGCTGCACCTGGCGCTGGATGATGTCCCGCTCCTGCGCGAATTCGCCCTTGCCACGCGACCGCATCAGCTGCAGCGCGGTGGTGATCGGCGCCAGCGGGTTGCGCAACTCGTGTCCCAGCATGGCCAGGAACTCGTCCTTGGTCTTGTTGGCGGCCTCGGCCTGCGCCCGTGCCTGCCGCTCGCGCTGGAACAGCGTGCGGACCGCCTCGGAGATGGTCGCCAGCTCCGTCACCGCCGGCACCCCGGAATCGGCCGGACTGCCGGCCGCGAGCCGGGAAGCGGTCTGCACGGTGGCCGCGACGCTGCCGTTGATCCGCGCCATCAGGAACCGGGTCAGCAGCAGGCCGAGCCCCAGCATGGCGAGCCAGGCGCCGCCGACCAGGGCGAGATAGCGGGCCAATGCCCGATCGAGCGGCGCGGAGGGCGTGGCCACGGCGATGTGCCAGCCTTCGGCCAGGCGGGTGAAGGCGGTGAAGGTCCGTTCGCCTTCGCGGGTGAGGCTGCGCAATACGCCTTCGTGCTGCTCCTTCATCGCCGCCAGCAGCAACTCGCCGGGCGGCTTGCCGATGTAGGGCTGGGGATCGCGGCTGCGCGCGATGAACCGTTGCTGGCGATCGAACAGGCCAGCCACGCCGTCGGCCGGGACCACCGAGCTCAGCCGGGTGCTGAGGTAGTCCAGCATCAGCCCCGCCACCAGCACGTAGGCGACCTTGCCGTCACGCAACACCGGCAGCGCCACGCCGACCGTCGGGATGCCGCGCACCCGGGCCGTGAAGAGGTCGGAGATCACCGGGTCGCCGGACTCGAAGGCCAGGCGCTGGTAGGCATGGTTGCCCGATGCCGGCAGGGGCGTTCCGTAGGGCACGGAGGCGTTGAGCAACTGGCCCTCGGGGGAGAGCAACACCAGGTTCGCCCAGTCCTGGCTCTGCCGCAGTTGCTCCCGCAGGCGCTGGTGGAAGGCTTCCAGCGACGACGCCTGGAGCTGGCGGTCCGAAGCCAGGACCTGGAGGCGCGCGACCGTGCTCTGGACCTCGCCCTCGACCAGCGAGGCCAGCGCCCGCACGCGACCGAGCTGCTCCTGATGGCGCTGGGTCTGCTGGTAGTCCCACAGGAAGTACACCAGGCCGGCGGCGAAGAGGCCGGTCGGAAGCAGCGCCGACAAGACGATCAACATCAAGTAGCGCCGGATTGAAACCGGTGCCGAGCCCATATGGCTTTACCCTTCCAGCTTTTTCTTCGATCCCCGGGTGGACCAGACTGCCCGGCAGGCGCGCGGCCCGACGCCGGCGCGGCGGCATTATTGATGGGGTGCTCCCGTGGGTCAAATCGCGCGCCGCGGGTGTGCTGCCCCCGGGAAAGCGGAATCGAATCCGGTCGCGCGGGGCATCGATCTTGCCGCGCCAGGAGCCCAGGAGCCCCTCTGCGAGATCGGACATGGCTTCCCCTCCGCCCCTAGGCCGGGTGCTCGAAACCAGCCTCTACGTGCATGATCCGGCGCCGGTCTGCCGGTTCTACGAAGTCGTGCTTGGCCTCGAGCCGATGATGAAGGACGAACGCCTGACGGCCTACGCGGTCGGCAAAGGCAGCGTGCTGCTGCTGTTCCGCCAGGGGACGACCGACCAGCCTGCGCCGACGCCAGGCGGCGTGATCCCGTCGCACGACGGCGCGGGGCGGCTGCACTTCGCGTTCTCGGTCGCCGCTGAGGCTCTCGATGCCTGGCGCAGCCATCTGCTGCGCCACGACGTCGCCATCGAAAGCGAAGTCGCCTGGCCGCGCGGCGGCCGCAGCATCTACTTCCGCGACCCCGAGCAGAACCTGGTCGAGCTGGCGACACCCGGCCTGTGGCCTAACTATTAGCCGGGCACGTGCAATGCCCGCACTGGCGTCAGGGGCCCGCCGAGGCGGGTTGGGGGAGAACTTCTGGTGGCCATTCCGGATGTCGGCGAACCGTCGCGGCCCGTGTCGGCAGCGGCGCGCGTGATCCGGCTCGACATCGACGCCCAGGCAGAGCAGCCCGGCTCTCCGGCACTTCTCGGGCTGCTGATGTTCCTGCTGCAGATGCTGCTGCCCTTCCTGCTGTTCCTCCTGCTGGCAAGCTCGGCGCGCGGCGACGAGCCGGTCGCGGTGGCGGTGCCGGACGGCCAGTGGCCGCTGGCGGCCGGCAACCATGCCAACACCCGCTACAGCACGCTCGAGCAGATCACCAGCGCCAACGCCGGGAACCTCAAGCTCGCCTGGCGCTATGCCACCGGTGCGACCCGCGGTCATGAAGCCGCGCCGATCGTCGTCGCCGGCATGATGTACATCGTCACGCCCTACCCCAACGTGGTCCACGCACTCGACCTGGCCAAGCCCGGGGCGCCGCCGAAGTGGACCTTCGAGCCGAACCCCCATCCGAGCGCGCAGGGCGTC
Organism: Pseudomonadota bacterium; assembly: GCA_023441105.1. The sequence continues at coordinate 7,671 of JAEZQX010000049.1, forward strand.
GCCTGCTGCGATGTCGTCAATCGCGGCGCCGCCTTCGCCGGCGGCCGGCTGTTCTTCAACACGCTCGACAACCAGACGATCGCCCTCGATGCCGCCTCCGGCAAGGAGCTCTGGCGAACCCGCCTGGGCGACATCGATCTCGGCGAGACCATGACGATGGCACCCCTGGTGGTCGGGGACCTGGTGTTGGTCGGCAACAGCGGCGGCGAGATGGGCGTCCGCGGCTGGCTGACCGCCTTGCGAACCAAGGACGGCAGCATCGCCTGGCGGGCCTGGAGCACCGGGCCCGACAGCGAGGTCCTGATCGGCCCCGGCTTCAAGCCCTTCTATGCCAGCGATCGCGGCAAGGACCTCGGCATTTCCACCTGGCCGGCGGAAGCCTGGAAGATCGGCGGCGGCAACGCCTGGGGCTGGATCTCCTACGATCCGCAGCGCGACCTCGTCTACTACGGCACCGGCAATCCCGGCCCCTGGAATCCGGAACAGCGGCCCGGCGACAACAAATGGACATCCGGCATCTTCGCGCGTCGCTCTGCCACCGGTGAAGCCGTGTGGTTCTACCAGTGGAGCCCGCACGACCTGCACGACTACGACGGCGTCAACGAGAACGTCCTGCTCGACCTCACGATCGGCGGCAGAGCGCGCGCGGTGCTGGTCCATCCCGACCGCAACGGCTACCTCTACGTGCTCGACCGCGCCACCGGCGAAGTGCTGTCTGCCGACCCCTTCGTGCCGGTCACCACCAGTGACGGGGTGGACCTCGTCTCCGGCCGCCTGCGCGAGAACCCTAATGCCGAGCCGCGGCTGGGGCGGGCGGTACGCAATATCTGCCCCGCTTCACCGGGAGCCAAGGACTGGCAGCCGTCGTCCTGGTCACCGCGCACCGGCCTGCTGTACATCCCGCACCAGAACCTCTGCCAGGATGCGATGACCTACCAGACGAGCTACATCGCCGGCACGCCATACGTAGGGGCGGACGTGGTGATGGTCGCAGGACCGGGGGGGCACCGCGGCCTGGTGAGCGCCTGGGACCCGGTTGCCCGTCGCAAGGCCTGGGAGCTCAACGAGAAATTTCCGGTCTGGAGCGGCACCCTGGCAACCGCCGGCGATGTGGTCTTCTACGGCACCATGGACGGCTGGTTCAAGGCCGTGGATGCGAAGAGCGGCAACCTCCTGTGGCAACACAAGACCGACTCCGGAATCATCGGCCAGCCGGTGACCTACCGCGGGCCCGACGGCAAGCAGTATGTCGCGGTGCTGGCAGGCGTCGGTGGCTGGGCCGGCGGCATCGTCTCCGGCGACCTCGATCCGCGCGACGGCACAGCCGCCCTGGGGTTCGTCAATGCCATGAAGGACCTGCCGGACCACACGACGAAGGGAGGCATGCTCTATGTCTTCGCCCTTCCATGATGGCGTGCAGCTCCGGCACGACGCGCTGATTTGCCTCCCGCTGCCCGCTTCTGCCCCGCCGGCGCGCGGACGGACGCCGAAGCCGGCGCTCCCGGCCTGGCTGCTGTTCACCGCCGCGCTCCTCGCCGCATCCGGCATGGGTGCCGGCGACTCGTACGCCGACGACGCGCAACGAACCGCTGCGCCTGCCACCGCTGCGCAGGGCGTCGACCCGCGGGCGACCGGCGCACAGGCCGCCGAGCGGGCGCCGTTGCGGGTCTGCGCCGACCCGGACAACCTGCCCTACTCGCGCCGCGACGAGAGCGGCTTCGAGAACCGCATCGCGCGGGTGCTTGCCGCGGAGCTCGGACGGCCACTGGCGTTCCACTGGCAGCCGCTGCAGCGCGGCTTCGTGCGCAAGACGCTGGGCAGCGGCCTGTGCGACCTGCTGGTCGGCGTGCCGGCGGACTTCGAGCGGGTCCTGGCCACCCGCCCCTACTACCGCTCGAGCTATGTCTTCGTGCAGCGCGCCGAGGCATCGCCGCCGCTGCGCTCATTCGACGATCCGCGGCTCGCGCAGTTGCGCGTCGGCGTCCAGCTGGTCGGCGACGACCTCGCAGCCACGCCGCCCGGCTACGCCCTGGCCCGCGCCGGGGCGGTGGCCAATGTCACCGGCTATCCGGTCCACGGCGAGAGCCCCGCCGCCGCGCGGATGGTGCAAGCGCTGGCGGACGGTCGGCTCGACGCCGCGCTGGTGTGGGGACCGCAGGCAGGCTGGCACGCCGGCCGCTCGCCGGTGCCGCTGACGGTCGTGCCGGCGCACGCACCCGCCGGTCTGGCCGCGCCCTTCGAGTTCAGCATCGCGATGGGCGTGCGGCGCGACGACCGGGCGCTGCGCGACGACATCCAGGCGGCGATCGACCACAGCCGCAGCCGCATCGACGCGATCCTGCGCGACTATGCCGTGCCGCGCACCGACACGCCGGCGCGCGCCGTGGCCGACGCCGGTGG
>JAEZQX010000158.1 GCA_023441105.1 Pseudomonadota bacterium
GCGCGGCGCCGTCGGGCTGGTGTACGCCATGGCCCAGGGCAACCTGGTGGTCGGCGGGGCCGGCGCCGCGGCCGGCGGCAGCTAGGTTCAGATCAACCACCTGAGCGCCGGCCGGATCCCCAACGGCGCCACCATCGAGCGGATCGTGCCCAACCAGGTGCTGGCCGGCGAATCGATCCAGATCGAGCTCAACCAGACCGACTTCGGCAATGCCCGGGCGGTGACCGACGCGATCAACCGCCGGCTCGCGGCCGGCGGCGTCAACGGCGCACAGCTGGCCAGCGCCCGCGACGCCAGGGTGATCCAGGTGCCGATGCCGGACGATCCCGGCCGCCGCGTGGCCTTCCTCGCCGAGCTCGAGAACCTGGACGTGACCCTGGGAGCCGCGGTGGCCAAGGTGATCGTCAACGCCCGCACCGGCTCGGTGGTGATGAACCAGGCGGTGTCGCTGATGCCCAGCGCCGTCGCCCACGGCAGCCTGTCGGTCACCGTCGCGTCGACGCCGTTGGTCAGCCAGCCCGCGCCGTTTTCTCAAGGTTCGACCGTGGTGGCCGAAAAGGCTGACATCACGATCCGCCAGGAGGGCGGGGCGGTGATGATGCTGCCAGGCTCGGCCCGCCTGACCGACGTGGTCAGCGCCCTGAACTCGCTGGGCGCCTCGCCGCAGGATCTGATCGCGATCCTGCAGGCGCTCAAGGTGGCCGGCAGCCTGAAGGCCGAATTGGAGATCATCTAGTGTCCGTGTCATCGCTGTCGTCCGCTGCTACCGGCTCTGCCGGGCTCCCGGGGTCTGCGATCCCGGGAGATGGCGCGGGCGGGCTGGCGCTGGACGCGCGGGCGCTGGCGTCGCTGCGCCAGTCCGCGGAGGTCGACCCGGAGGGCAGCATCCGCAAGGCCGCGGGCCAGTTCGAGGCGCTGTTCATGCAGCAGCTGCTCAAGAGCATGCGCGCCGCCATTCCGAAGAGCGGCATGTTCGACGGGCCCGGCAGCGAGATGTACACCGGCATGCTCGACAGCCAGCTGACGCAGGCGATGGCCGGCACGCCCGGCGGCCTTGCCGACCTGATCGCCAGGCAGATGAGCCGCCACCTGGGTATCCAGCAGGCGCAGGCAGATGGTCAGGCGGCGGGGCGCGCGACCCCCGGTGCCACGGCCGGTCCGGCGAACGCGGCAGCGGCGCCCGGCGCCACGACCGCTCCGGCGGTGGCGACTGACGCGGCGGTGGAGGCAAAGGCGATCGCTTCGGCCTACGGCCGCAACCGCCTGGAGGATGCCAGCGAGCTGCAGGCGTCGCTGGCGCGGCGGCTCAGCCCGACGCAGGCGGCATTCGTCGAGCAGATGTGGCCGCACGCGCTCGCCGCCCAGGAAAAGACCGGCCTGCCGGCCGCATTCGTCGTTGGTCAGGCGGCGCTTGAGTCGGGCTGGGGAAGACGCGACATTCGCGACGCGGACGGCAATCCGTCGCACAACCTGTTCGGAATCAAGGCGACCGGCGGCTGGCAGGGCAAGACCGTCGCCGTCCTGACCACCGAGTATGTCGACGGCAAGCCGCGCAAGGTGGTCGAGCAGTTCCGCAAGTACGACTCCTTCGCCGAAGCGTTCACCGACTGGTCCCGCCTGATGACCCGCAGCGCCCGATATGCCGATGTGCTGAAGGCAGGCAATGCCGCCGAGTTCGCGCGCGGCCTCGAGGATGCCGGCTATGCAACCGACCCGCGCTACAGCGAAAAGCTCGAGCGCACCATCAACCAGGCGCTGAAGTTCAAGCGCCTGGCCATGTGACGACAGGCGCCGCGAGGACGGGCAGATGGCCGGATTGATCGGGATCGGACAGAGCGCACTTGCTGCCGCCTATGCGCAGCTGCAGACGACGGGCCACAACATCGCCAACGTCAACACCCCCGGCTACGTTCGCCAGGAAGTGATCCTGGAGACGGCGGGCGGGATGTACACCGGCGCCGGCTTCATCGGCCGCGGGGTCAACGTCGCGGACGTAAGCCGCCGCTACGACCAGTTCATCGCCCGCGAGGTCACCAACAACACGTCGCTGGCCGCCGGCGATGCCGCGCGGGCGCAGGGCCTGACCCGGCTGGACGACCTGCTTTCGAACACCGACGACGGCCTCGGCGCGGCGCTGGACGAGCTGCGCGCGGCGCTGGGCGACCTGGTCAACCGGCCCGGCGATGCGAGCACCCGGGAGGTGGTGATGCGCCGCGCGGATGCGCTGGCGGAGCAGTTCCGCTCCACCAGCTCGCAGTTGCGCCAGCTGGGTGCCGAGACCAACCTGCGCATCGCCGACACCGCGAACCAGGTCAACGACAAGCTCGAGGCGATCGCCAACCTCAACCACCAGATCGTCGCCACCCAGGGCAGCGGCAAGCAGCCGTCGGACCTGCTCGACCAGCGCGACAAGCTGATCGACGAGGTTGCCGGCAGCCTGCAGCTCAGCCGGGTCGCGCAGGCCGACGGCAGCGTCAATCTCTACTCCGCCTCCGGCCACGCCCTGGTGCTGGGCCGCACCGCATCCCGCCTGGTGACGCAGGCGGATCCGCACGACAGCGGCAAGCTGCAGGTCTCGTTCCAGGTGAGCGGCACCCGCATCGCCGCCGACGCCTCCGCCTTCGGCACCGGCGAGCTGGCAGGCCTGGTGCGGTTCCGCGACCAGGACCTGGCGGCGGCGCAGGCCAGGGTGGGACAGCTGGCGGCAGCGGTGGCAGGCGCCTACAACCAGCAGCAGGCCGCCGGGCTCGATGCCGATGGCAATCCCGGCGCGGCACTGTTCGCGTCGCCGGCCGTCGAAACCCTCGCCGCGCCAGGCAACAACGGCAGCGCCACGCTGACGGTGACGGTCGGCGATGCCGGCAGCCTGCGGGCGACCGACTATCGCCTGAGCTTCGACGGCAGCGCCTACCGGCTGGAAAGCCTGGTCGACGGCCGCGTCACCGCGCTGACCGGCGCCCCCGGCACCGTCCATGATGTCGACGGCCTGCGGATCACGATCCCGGGCGGCATGACCATCGGCGACCGCTTCACCATCAAGGGCGCCTCGGGCTTCGCCGAGCAGATGCGGCTGGGGTTCAGCGACGGGCGCGGACTGGCGACCGGCGATCCCGCGGCGACCGACCCGGCCCTGGACAACCGCAATGCCCGCAAGCTGGCAGGCCTGGGCGACGAGCCGCGGGTCGCCGGCGCCACCTTCACCGACGCCTTCGCGGCGCTGGTGGCCGATGTCGGCAGCCGCACCCTGCAGGGCCAGTCGGCGAGCCGGGCATCGGACGCGCTGCTGTCGAACGCCAAGGCGTCGTTCGCCGCGGAATCAGGGGTGAACCTCGACGAGGAGGCGGCGCGGCTGCTGCAGTACCAGCAGGCGTACCAGGCGGCGTCGCGCGTCATCGCCACCGCCAACTCCATGTTCGACACGATCCTGTCGGTGATCTCGAGGTGATCATGAGAATTTCGACCGCGCTCTACCACCAGCAGGCCATCGAGTCGATCAACGAGCGCAGCAGCGCCATGGCCAGGCTGCAGGAGCAGCTCACCACCGGCAAGCGTGTCAACCGCGCCAGCGACGATCCGATCGCTGCCGCCGAGGCCGAGCGGATCCGTGCCGCCAGCGCCAGGATGGCGATGGAGTCGCGGATGATGTCGTTCGCCACCGGCATGCTCAGCCAGGCCGATGGCGCCCTGGCGGGTGCCTCCGACTCGCTGCAGACGGCGCGCGAGCTGATGATCAGCGCCGGCAACGGCTCGCTGCAACCCGAGGATCGCAAGTCGATCGCGGTGCAGCTGCGCAACGTGCGCGATGAATTGCTGGCCATCGCGAACCAGCGCGACGGCGCCGGCGGCTATATCTTCGGCGGGCAGGGCAGCGCGACGGCGCCGTTCTCGGCCACCGGCACGCTGCCGGGTTCGGTGGTCTTCCAACCCGCTGGCGGTACGCAGCAGACCGGCCTCGACATGCCCTTCGACACCACCGTCGACGGCGGCGAGGTGTTCCTCGGCGCGCCGGGCGGCGGATCGGTGTTCGACGCGCTCGAGACACTGGCGCGACAGCTCGACGACGAGACCATCGACGGCGCGAGCCTTCGCGCCGGGCTCGATGCCGCGCTGGGCGCCACCGATGCCGGCCTCGACCGCCTGCTCAAGGCCCGCACCGCCGCCGGCGAGCAACTGCGGATCATGGAATCCCGCACCCGCCTGCTCGAGTCCGGCGAGCTGCAGGCGGCCAGCCGCCTGGCCGACATCAGCGCCACCGACTACGCCAAGGTCGTCTCCGAGATGCAGACCAACCAGCTCGCGGTGGATGCGGCGATGCGTACCTATGCACAGATCTCCCGGCTGTCGCTCTTCGATTACCTGTAGCCGCCCGCGCGTCGTCGACGCGCGATGCGGCGATTCACGATCCCGGATCCGGAATTCACCGCTCGACAAGCAGCATGCAACAGCCAAACCTTCTTGAATCACTCATCGGCTACGAGCCGATCATCGACCGCAAGCGCGGCGTCATGGCGCTCAGGGTGCGGCTGCAGGCCGCGTCCGGACGGACCCAGGACATGTCCGCGCTGTACGGCGAGATGAGCCGCGACTGGCCGGTCCACAGCCACACCATCCTGCTGTCTGCGCCGCAGGCGGTGCTCGACGAGCAGATCCTGGAAGTGGCGCCCAATCCGAACGTCTGGATCGAGGTGCCGGCCGAGCTGACGGTCACGCCGGAGGTGCAGCAGCTCCTGGCGGCATTGCACCGCAAGGGCTTTCCGCTGATCCTGCGTGGGCGAACACCGCTGCCGCTGCCGCCGAGCCTGGTTCCGGCGTTCAAGATGTCGATCATCCACGTCGACGACGACCGCCGCCTGCATGGCGCGGAGAAGGTGTCGCCGTCCGGCGTGCGCCGGTCGATCGGCTATGCCCAGGACGGCGTGACGTCGATCGAGCTGATGGAGCGTTGCTTCAGCACCGGCGCGCATGCGGTGCTCGGCTGGCCGATGGAGGACGCGATCACCTACCGGGACCGGCCGAGTTCGGCGCCGGACTACATGGCCATTATGCAGCTGATCGCGATGGCCGACCGCGGCGAGGATCCGCCGCGCATGGAGGCGGTGATCCGCCGCGACCCGGCCATCGCCTACCGGCTGCTGCGCTACATCAACTCGGTCGGCTTCGGCCTGACGGTGCAGGTCCAGTCGTTCCGTCACGCCATCATGATGCTCGGCTACCAGAAGCTCAAGCGCTGGCTGGCGCTGCTGCTTGCCACCTCCAGCAAGGACGCCAACATGCGGCCGGTGATGCTGGCATCGTTCCGCCGCGGGCTGTTCCTCGAGGAGCTGATCGGCACCGACGACGACAGCATGCGCGACGAGATCTTCATCCTCGGCGTGTTCTCGCTGCTCGACAAGCTGATGAAGAAGCCGTTCGACGAACTGTTCGGCACCCTGGCGGTGCCGGAGAGCGTGCACGAGACGCTGGTGCACGGCACCGGCCAGTTCATGCCGTACCTGAAGATCGTGGAGTCGATCGAGCAGGGGCCGGACCCCGACCTCACCGACACGCTCGACAGCTGCCTGATGACGCTGGCGGATTGCAACCGCGCCGTGCTGCGCACACTGCAGGCGCCCGAGATCCACCACGCCTGACGAAAAAACCCCCACGCCTTGCCGGACGAGCCGGCGGGGCGTGGGGGTCGGCATCAGCTGATACCCTGGCCGCATCCTGCGGCCGGGCTAGCGACAATGACTGCTCAGGCCGCCTTGCGCTTGACGGCAGCGGCGCGGGCCACGTTGGTCGCGTTGGCGACGTTGGCCTCGGTCATTTCCACGACCTGGCGGCCTGCCTTGTTGACCTGGTCCCAGGTGGCGTTGGCGGCGGTGACGGCCGACTTGACCAGCGTCACGACGCCTTCCGAGCCCACCGGCGAGTTCTTGGCGAGCGCCTCGATGGCGGCGGTCAACTGGCGGTTGCCTTCGGCGAACTGCTTCTCGACGACCTTGGAGATCTCGCCGCCGGTTTCGCTGGCGATCTCATAAACATGCTTGGCGTAGGCGGTGAACTTGTCGCCGGACGGTTGCGTCGAATCGGCGATGCTGTCGGCCAGCGCCTTGACGTCCTTGGTCTCCAGCAGCGACACGCCGCGCTGAACGCCTTCCTCCAAGGAGGCCTTGGCCGCCTGGACGTTCAACTGGGTCAGCTTCTCGAAGCCGGCGAAGGAAGCAAGGGCGATCGCCTGGGCCGACTCGAGCGACTGGCGGTGCATGGCGACGAACTGGTCGGGAAATGCGAACATTGAGGAACTCCTGTGCTGTAGCGTAACTTTGAAGGGATCGGCCTGGGATCGGCGAGGATTCTTGGGAAGTCGGCGTGCACCGGACCAGTGATTTGATGCAATGCACAAAGGCAGTTTATCGTGCACCGCAACATCTGTCAAAGTGCTCGAAAGTGAAACTTTGATAATTCAGGCCTCATCATGGAAGCCAGCGATCCGCTCCGCCGCGACCAGTACCCGTATCTGCAGGCCATCACCACCCGCTGGGCGGACAACGACGTCTACGGCCACGTCAACAACGTCGTCTACTTCTCCTATTTCGATACGGTGGTGAACCAGTACCTCATCGAGAAGCAGGTGCTCGACATCCATCGCGGCGAGGTGATCGGGCTGGTGGTGGAAAACACCTGCCGCTACTTCCAGTCGATCCAGTTTCCCGACCGCGTTCACGCCGGCATCCAGGTCCAGCGCCTCGGCACCAGTTCGGTGATCTACCGCATCGGCCTGTTCTGCAACGAGCAGGCGGTACCGGCCGCCCAAGGGCGCTTCGTCCACGTCTACGTCGACCGCGAGACCCGCAAGCCGGTGCCGCTGCCGCCGGCGTTGCGCGCGGCGCTGGCCCCGCTGGTCCGCGACTGACGTTCGCGTGGTTTATTGGATCCGGAATGTAACGCTTTGATCCTTATGCCAGATCGGACCTAGAATCAGCCGCTTTCGGAGGCGGCGGATGAGACTGGCGGGGTTGCTGGCGGGATGGGTGATGGTGGCGGCGCTGGCCGCAAGCGCGCTCCCGACGGCAGCGGCAGCGACCGCCGGCAAGCCAGCCGCCAAGTCAGCCACCAAGCAGGCCGCCAGCAAGCAGGCCACGAGGCAGAAGGCTGCCGGCCAGACGGCCGCCAAGCCTGCCGCGAAGAAGGCATCTCCCAGTTCGGCCGCCGCCCGCAAGAAACCTGCGGCGAAGGCGTCGAGCAAGGCGGCGTCATCGTCCGCCGGCGCGGCCACGCGAGCTTCCAGTCGCAAGGCCGGCAAGGGCGCATCGGCGCCGGCCGCGGCCCCGCAGTC
>JAEZQX010000104.1 GCA_023441105.1 Pseudomonadota bacterium
CGGTCACGTCGGTCATCGCATGCACCGCGTCGAGCTCCGCCAGCGCCCGCCCCGGGGTGTTGAGGCGGGTGGTGCTGTCGATCATCCGCCGATAGCCGGCCTCGTCGAGGCGGTTCTTCTTGAGCGCTGCCGACAGAATGCCGACGCCCAGGGGCTTGCCGAGCACCAGCCGATCGCCAGGGCGGGCGCTGGCATTGCGCTTGACGCGCGCCGGATGCACCAGTCCCAGCGCCACCAGGCCGTAGATCGGCTCGACGCTGTCGATGGTGTGGCCGCCGGCCACCGGGATGCCGGCTTCGGCGCAGATCGATTCGCCGCCCTGCAGGATCTGCCGGATGACGTCGAGCGGCAGCTTGTCGATCGGCATGCCGACCAGGGCCAGCGCCATGATGGGGGTGCCGCCCATCGCGTACACGTCCGACAGCGCGTTGGTGGCGGCGATGCGGCCGAAGTCGTAGGGGTCATCCACGATCGGCATGAAGAAATCGGTGGTCGCGATCAGCGCCTGCTGCTCGTTCAACTGGTAGACGGCGGCGTCGTCCGCTGTCTCGAGTCCGACCAGCAGCTGCGGCGGGATGGCGAACGGCATGCCGCCCGGCGTGCCCGGGCTGCGCAGGATCTCCGACAATACGCCCGGCGCGATCTTGCAGCCGCAGCCGCCGCCGTGCGAAAACGCGGTGAGCCGCAGGCCGTCGGCCCTCACGGTCATTCGACGATGCCGCTCACGGCCGTGGAGAAGCCGCAGTCCACATAGGTGATCTCGGCCGTCACGCCGGCAGCGAGGTCCGACAGCAGGAATGCCGCGACGTTGCCGACGTCGTCGATGGTGACATTGCGCCGCAGCGGGGCGCTGGCGGCGACGGTGTCGAGGATTCCCGAGAAGCCCTTGATGCCGGCAGCCGCCAGCGTCTTGATCGGGCCGGCGGAGATGCCGTTGACGCGGATCCCGCGCGGGCCGAGCGACTGGGCGAGGTAACGCACGCTCGCCTCCAGCGATGCCTTGGCGAGGCCCATGGTGTTGTAGTTGGGGACGGAGCGCACCGCGCCGAGGTAGCTCAGCGTGACCAGCGCCGCCTGGCGACCGGACATGAGCGGCAAGGCGGCCTTGGCCAGCGCGATGAAGCTGTAGGAGGAGATGTCGTGGGCGACCCGGAAGGCTTCGCGGCTCGCGCCCTCGAGGAAATCGCCGGCGATCGCTTCCCGCGGGGCATACGCCACCGCATGCACCAGGCCGTCGAGGCCGTCCCACTGGCTCCCCACCCAGGCCATGAGGTCGGCGATCTGCTGGTCGTCGGTCACGTCGCAGGGGAAGACCAGGCTGGAGCCGCATTCCGCCGCCAGGTCGGTGACGCGGTCCTTGAAACGCTCGCCCTGGTAGGTGAAGGCGAGCTCGGCACCCTGTGCCTGGCAACGGCGGGCGATGCCGTAGGCGATCGAGCGGTTCGACAACAGACCCAGGATCAGGATGCGTTTGCCCGACAGGAAACCCGACTGCGCCACGTGATGGCCCTCCGTTGTTGCACCCGGAGATTGTCGCATGGCCGCGGACCAGGAGCCTGCGCGGCAGAAGGGCCCTAGAATCCGAAGCCATGCAGCCCGATCAGCCAGCCGCTCCAGCCGCCAGCCTGCTCGCCGCCGGTGTTGCCCGCAACGGGGCACGCCTGGTTGCCCGCATCCTGCTGCCGGCGGCGCTGATGCTCGGCTGGAGCGGGCCGGTCGCGGCGGCGCATGCGCTGGCCTGGGGGGCCCAGCCCAAGTATCCGCCGGACTTCCAGCACTATGACTATGTCAATCCGGATGCACCCAGGGGCGGCACCGTCAATCGCGACGGCTTCGGCACGTTCGACAAGCTGAATCCCTTCACCCTGCGCGGCATCGCCGGCGCCGGCCTTGGCGAGCTGATGTTCGAGACGCTCGGCGACCAGAGCTGGGACGAGCCGTTCTCGGTGTACGGCCTGCTGGCGCAGGACATGGACCTGGCGGCCGACGAGCTGTCGATCACCTTCCGGCTGAACCCGGCGGCGAGATTCTGGAACGGCGATCCGGTGCTGGCCGCCGACGTCAAGCATTCGTTCGAGGTCCTGATCGGCAAGCTCGCCCATCCGCGCTATAACCAGTACTTCGCCGACGTCGCGGGCGTCGAGGTGGTGTCCGATCGCGTGGTACGTTTCAGGTTCCGGCAACGCAACCAGGAGCTGCACCTGATCCTCGCCACCGGGCTGCCGATCTTCTCCCGCAAGTGGGGCGAGGGGCTGCCGTTCGACCAGGTGGCGCTGCAGGAGCCGATCACCAGCGGCCCCTATCGGCTGGAATCGGTCGATTTCGGCAAGTCGATCAGCTTCAAGCGCCTGCCTGACTACTGGGCGGACAAGCTGCCGGTGCGCCGCGGCATGTACAACTTCGAACGCCTGACGTTCAAGTACTTCAAGGACGAGACCGCGCGGCTGGAGGGCTTCAAGGCCGGCGAATACGACTGGATCTTCGAGAACTCGGCCAAGAACTGGGCGCGCGGCCATACCGGGCGGCGCTACATCGCCGGCGACCTGATCAAGAAGTCGTTCCCGCATTCCAACGTCGCCGGCATGCAGGGCTTTGCGCTGAACATGCGCCGGCCGCTGTTCCAGGACGTGCGGGTGCGCAAGGCGCTGGCGCTGGCCTTCGACTTCGAATGGATGAACCGCCAGGTGTTCTTCAACCAGTACACCCGCACTGCGAGCTACTTCGCCAACAGTCCGATGGCCGCCACCGGCAAGCCCGAAGGCGCCGAGCTCGAGCTGCTGCGCTCGCTCGGCGACCTGGTGGATCCGGAAGTGTTCGGCGAGGTGCCGCTGCCCCCGGTGACCACGCCGCCGCAGTCGTTGCGCGAGAACCTGCGCCAGGCGCTGGCGCTGCTGAAGGAGGCGGGCTGGGAGGTCGGCAGCGACGGACGGCTGCGCAACGCCAACGGCGACGGCTTCCATTTCGAGGTCCTGAGCTACTCCTCCGCCATCGAGCGCATCGCCGTGCCCTGGGTACGCAACCTCGAGCGGCTGGGAATCAGCGTGAGCCTGCGCACCACCGATCCGGCGCTGTTCCAGCGCCGCCTCGACGCCTTCGACTTCGACGTCACCACCCATTCGTTCGGCATGAGCTCGACGCCGGGCAACGAGCTGTTCCAGATGTTCTCGGCCGCGGCCGCCGACCAGCAGGGCTCCGAGAACCTGCCCGGCATCCGCAATCCGGCGCTCGAGGCCATCATCGACAAGCTGGTGCGCTCGCGCACCCGCGCCGAACTTGAGGCTGCGGCGCGGGCGCTGGACCGGGTGCTGCGCCACGGCTGGTACATGGTCCCGCATTTCCACCTCGCGACCCACCGGGTCGCGTTCAGCAGCCGGCTCGCCTACCCGGAGAAGCTTCCCACCTACTATGCGGCCCAGCCCTGGATGTCCCGCACCTGGTGGTTGCAGCCGTGATCGTCTACATCCTGAAGCGGCTCGTCCTGATGGTGCCGACGCTGTTCGGGATCCTGCTGGTCAGCTTCGCCATCATCCAGTTCGTGCCCGGCGGGCCGGTCGACCAGCTGGTGCAGGAGCTGCGCGGCCGCGGGCAGGGCGGCGAGGTGACGGTGGCGGTGCCCGGCTATCGCGGCGCGCAGGGCGTCGACGCCAAGCGGCTGGCGCAGATCCGCGAGATGTACGGCTTCGACAAGCCGGCGCCGCAGCGCTTCTTCGAGATGCTGGGGCGCTACCTGCGCTTCGACCTCGGAACCAGCTACTTCTACCAGAAGTCGGTGTGGAACCTGATCGTCGAGAAGCTGCCGGTGTCGATGAGCCTCGGCATCTGGAGCTTCCTGATCGTCTATTCGGTGTCGATCCCGCTGGGGATCGCCAAGGCGGTGCGCGACGGCAGCCGCTTCGACATCTGGACCAGCACGCTGATCCTCGTCGGCTATGCCATTCCCGGCTTCGTGCTGGGGGTCGCGCTGCTGGTGCTGTTCGGCGGCGGATCGTTCTGGGCGTTGTTTCCGCTGCGCGGGCTTACTTCGGACAACTGGGCCGAGCTCAGCCTGATCGGCAAGGTGCTCGACTACTTCTGGCACCTGGCGATGCCGCTGGCCTGCCTGGTGGTCGGCAGCTTCGCGGTGACGACCATGCTCACCAAGAACGTCTTCCTCGAGGAGATCCGCCGCCAGTACGTGCTGACGGCGCGGGCCAAGGGCTTGTCGGAGCGCAAGGTGTTCTACAAGCACGTGTTCCGCAACGCGCTGATCCCGCTGGTCACCGCCTTTCCGGCGGCCTTCGTCGGCGCGTTCTTCGCCGGGTCGCTGCTGATCGAGGCGCTGTTCTCGCTCGACGGCCTCGGGCTGCTGTCCTATGACGCCATCCTCAAGCGCGACTATCCGGTGGTGCTCGGCTCGTTGTACATGTTCTCGCTGATCGGCCTGCTCACCAAGCTGTTCACCGACATCGCCTATACCTGGGTGGATCCACGCGTGAAGTTCAGCGCCAACCGCTGATGGCGGACGTGACACAGGCGACGCCGGCGGTGCGCGCGCAGCAGCAGGCAGCGAGCGGGTTGTCGTTCGACGCCGCGGGCGACGGGGCAGGCGAGGC
>JAEZQX010000105.1 GCA_023441105.1 Pseudomonadota bacterium
CGGCGGTCGGATCCGCCGCCGCCGCGCTCCGCCAGTCCCCTGCTGCAGCCCCGGTCGCACCCGCCGGCCATCCTCCCGCTTCCTCGCCGGCGGCAACCGGCGGCACCATGGCGGTCACCGGCCGGTCGGACCGGGACGCGGACATCCACGCCGAAAACCACATCCCGACGCCGCACGCCCCGGCCTCCTGGCGGCCGGTCGCGGCGGCACGGGAGGCCAGGCCGCAGCGCAGTCGCCGCGCGCCGCTGTGGTGGCGGGTGGCGGTGACCGCGGTGCCGCTGCTGGTGCTGGCCGTCGGCGTCGTGGTGGTGGACGCCGTGCACCAGGAGCAATCGGCCGCGGAGCTGGCCGAGGTCGACAGCGCGCTCCTCACCGACGACGTGCCGCTGGTGGCCTATGCCGACCGCGGCTTCGGCGTCTACATCAAGAACACCCGCCGCTGATGGTGATGGGCGGGATGCGATGATCGCCCGGTCGCTCCGGGCCCTGACCCCGATCTGCCTGGCCGCAGCCACCCTGCTCGGCGCCGGCAGCGCCGGCGCCCAGGCACCCGGCGGCGGCTCGAGCATCGACGACCCCTCCCAGATCACTTCCACCGGTACCCCGCGCAGCCTCGGCCCGGAAGCCTCTCCCGAACCCGCGCCGATCCTCGCCGCCACCGCGGCCGCGGCGGAGCGGCCGTCGCTGGTGGCGATGCTGGAGCCGCTGTGGGTGGACCTGACGGAGCAGCAGAGGCAGGCGCTGGCGCCGTTCGCCCCGGAATGGAATACCTGGCCCACGGCCGAGAAGAAGTCGTGGGTGGCGCTGGCCGACAAGCTGCCGTCCCTGTCGCCGGAGCGGCAGGAGAAGGCGCGCCGGCGGATCCTGGAATGGGCCAATCTCACGCCTGAGCAGCGCCGGGTGGCGCGCGCCAACTACCGGCTGGCCAAGGAGCGGCCAGCCCAGAAGCGCGTCGAGGAGTGGCAGAGCTATCAGTCGATGACCCAGGAGCAGCGCGAGGTCCTGCGCAAGGCGGGCAGCACCAGCAATACCGCCGCCGGCCATGCCGGCGCCGCCACCGGCCTCGCCAAGGAAGCCTCGCAGCCGCTGCCGCGAGTCGGCGCACCGCCGCTGCAGGGCGACGCCTTCGTACCCGCCCAGCGCCGCCTGCCCTGATGGCCGCCCTACCCGCCAGCCCCGCCGATCCCTGGCGGCGGCTGATGAGCGCCGTCTACGAAGGCGTCATCCTCTTCGGCGTGATCTTCTTCTTCGCCTACGGCTTCTCCGCGCTGACCACCTTTAGGGGCGGCGAGGGGATGTTGCGCACCGCCTTCCAGGTCTACCTTTTCCTGGTGCTCGGCGTCTATTTCACCTGGTTCTGGAGCAAGGGGCGGCGCACCCTGCCGATGAAGACGATGGGGGTGGAGCTGGTCGTCACCGCCAGCGGCCGGCCGCCGGGCACGGCGCGGGCCGCGGCACGCTACGTGGTGGCGTCGGCCTTCTTCTGGGGACTGCTCGCGATCGTCTGGAAGCAGTCCGCCTGGTGGCTGTTCCTCTGGCCCCTGCCGTTCGCCTGGTCCCTGTTCGACCGGCGCCGGCGGGCGCTCTACGACGTGCTGGCCGGCACGATGCTGGTTCGGAGCGCCGACGCCCCCGGCGTCAAATTCCCCAGGCGTCCAGCCGCGCAGTGATCTGCGCCGGCAGGTCGCGGGCCTGGCGCAGCGCCGCGCGAAAGCGCAGGAATCCGTGGATCATGGCCGGAATCTCGAGATAGTCGTAGGTCGCACCGGCATTGCGCAGGGCGCCGGCGAAGGCCTGCCCTTCATCGTGCAGCACGTCGCAGCGCGCGGTGACCACCAACGTCGGCGGCAGCACATGCAGGTCCGGGGCCAGCAGCGGCGACACATCCGGATGTTCCAGGGTCGCCGGCGCCCCGTCGATGGTCAGCCCCTGCGGCAGGAATTGCTGCCAGAACCAGGCCATCAGCGCGGCGGACAGGAAGTAGCCCTCGCCGAACCGGGCATAGGAGTGGTGCAGCATGCGAGCGTCGGTGACCGGGTAGGCCAGCACCAGCGCCGCCGGTCCTGGCGCGGCCGCTGCCGCCTGCCAGCGGCAGACTCCGATCGCGAGGTGACCGCCGGCGCTGTCGCCGCCGAGAACCAGCCGCGCCGGATCGAGGCCGAAGTCCGCCGCCCGGTCGGCGATCTGGGCGAAGGCGGCGGCGCAATCCGCCAGTGGCGCCGGAAAGGGCGCCTCCGGCGCAAGCCGGTAGTCGACCATGAAGACCTGGCTGTCGGCCGCGACGGCCAGCGCCCGCGCCACCGCATCGTAGCCGTCGAGGGTCCCGGTCGCCCAGCCGCCGCCATGGAGCCACACGATGCCGCGGCTGCAGCCCGGGCGCGGCTGGTAGCGACGCACCGCCAGCCGGGGCGTGCCGCGGCGCGGATCGGGATCGACGGTGAAGCCGTCGACCGTCGCCACCGGCACCACCTCGCCGGCGAGCACCTCCTGCGACGCCAGGTGCCCGAGCCGCAGGCTGGCCAGGTCGAACGGCGGATGGCGCGGCAGCAGGACGGTTTCGAGCAGCCGCCTGACGTCCGGATCGAGCTCCAGCGGCGCCACGGCGTCAGGGCTTGACGCAGTCGACGAAATAGGCGAGCTCGCCGTTCACTTCCTCCGCCACCAGGCCGTGCACATCGGTGTGGAAGCCGGGGAAGCGGCGGTTGAAGGCACGCGCGAACTTCAGGTATTCGACGATGGTGCGGTTGAAGCGCTCGCCCGGGATCAGCAGCGGGATCCCCGGCGGGTACGGCGTCACCAGCATGGTGGTGATCCGGCCGACGAGGTCGTCGATCGGCACCCGCTCCACCCGGCCGTGGGTCAGGCACTCGTAGGCATCGGAAGGCTTCATCGCCGGCTGCATCTCGGAAAGATACATCTCGGTGGTGACGCGGGCGACGTCGCTGCTCTTGTAGGCCTCGTGGATCATCGTCGAGAGATCGCGCAGGCCGATGCGCTCGTAGCTGGGATTGGCAGCGACGAATTCCGGCATGACCCGCCACAGCGGCTGGTTCTCGTCGTAGTCCGACTTGAACTGCTGCAGCTCGGTCACCAAGGTATTCCAGCGGCCCTTGGTGATGCCGATGGTGAACATCACGAAGAACGAATAAAGGCTGGTCTTTTCCACCACCACGCCGTGCTCGGCGAGGTACTTGGTCACCACCGCCGCGGGCATGCCGATGTCGGCGAAATGGCCCTCGATGTCGAGCCCCGGGGTGATGATGGTGGCCTTGATCGGATCGAGCATGTTGAAGCCGGCCTTCAGCTTGCCGAAGCCGTGCCACTTGTCCGACGCCTTGAGCATCCAGTCCTCGCGCCGGCCGCCATCGCCGTTGCGCTCGAAATTCTCCGGCCCCCAGACCTTGAACCACCAGGATTTGCCGTATTCGGCGCCGACCTTGCGCATGGCGTTGCGGAAGTCGAGCGCCTCGACGATCGACTCCCTCACCAGCGCGGTGCCGCCGGGCGGCTCCATCATCGCCGCCGCCACGTCGCAGGATGCGATGATCGCGTACTGCGGCGAGGTCGAGGTGTGCATCAGGTACGCTTCGTTGAAGCGGTAGCGGTCGAGATGCCGCGTCTGCGACTCCTGCACCAGGATCTGCGACGCCTGCGACAGGCCAGCCAGCAGCTTGTGCGTCGACTGCGTGGCGAACACCATCGCATTCTTCGAGCGCGGCCGGTTCGGGCCGATGGCATGCATCTCGTGATAGAGCGGATGGAAGACCGCGTGCGGCAACCAGGCCTCGTCGAAGTGCAGGTTCTCGACGTGGTCGCCGAGCGTCTGCTTGATGGTCTCGACGTTGTAGAGGATGCCGTCGTAGGTCGACTGCGTGAGCGTCAGCACCCGCGGCTTGGCGGTCTTGTCCTTGACCAGCGGGTTGGCGTCGATCTTGGCCTGGATGCTCTCGGGGCTGAATTCCTCGAGCGGGATCGGTCCGATGATGCCCAGGTGGTTGCGGGTCGGCTGCAGGAAGATCGGCACCGTGCCGGTCATCATGATGGCGTGCAGGATGCTCTTGTGGCAGTTGCGGTCGACCAGCACGATGTCGTCGCGCGCCACGCCCGAATGCCAGACGATCTTGTTGGAGGTGGAGGTGCCGTTGGTGACGAAGTAGAGATGATCGGCGTGGAAGATGCGCGCCGCATTGTGCTCCGAGCGCGCCACCGGGCCGGTGTGGTCGAGCAGCTGCCCGAGCTCGTCGACGGCATTGCAGACGTCGGCGCGCAGCATGTTCTCGCCGAAGAACTGGTGGAACATCTGTCCCACCGGGCTCTTCAGGAAGGCCACGCCGCCGGAATGGCCGGGGCAGTGCCAGGAATAGGAGCCGTCGTTCGCATAATGCACCAGCGCCTTGAAGAACGGCGGGGCCAGCGAATTGAGGTAGTTGGTCGCCTCGCGGATGATGTAGCGGGCAACGAACTCCGGCGTGTCCTCGAACATGTGGATGAAGCCGTGCAACTCCTTCAGGATCTCGTTCGGGATGTGCTGCGACGTCCGGGTCTCGCCGAACAGGAAGATCGGGATGTCGGCATTGCGCCGCCGGGTCTCGAGGATGAACTTGCGCAGCTCCTGGATCGCCGCGCTCTCGGGACCCTCCTCGGTGATCTCCTCGTCGTCGATGGAAACGATGAAGGATGAGGCCCGGGCCGCCTGGTTGGCGACCATGGAGACGTCGAAGTAGGTGAAGCCGCCGACGACTTCGGTGCCCTGGTCCTCGATCGCCTTGGCCAGCGCCCGGATGCCCAGGCCGCTGGCGGAGTCGGAGCGCCAGTCCTCGTCGATGATGATGATCGGGAATCGGAATTTCATGAGGTGCTAGGGCCTTGCGGGCGGATGAAGGAAACAGGGCGCGAACGCGGGGCCTGGACCCGGGGGCTTGACCGCGGCAGGAGCGTCACGTTTCGCGCCGTGTCCGCCGGATGGCTTCCAGTACGGTTGCCGGCGTGGCACGGCGAGCATAATAACCGCTGCCGTGACCGGGCGTCGGCGCTTACCTTCGCGACGGCGCCGGTTCCCCGGTGGCGTCGCCGGTTCGCCGGCCGGCGTTGCCGGTTCCCGAAAAACTTCGTGCCAGGCCCATGCCCATCACCCTGCAGGACAAGCTGGTCGTCGCGATTTCGTCGCGCGCGCTGTTCGACTTCGAGGAGGAGAACCGTCTCTTCGAAGCCGGCGATGATCGTGCCTACATGAGCCTGCAGCTCGAGCGGCTCGACGTGCCGGCGGCCGGCGGCGTCGCCATGCCGCTGGTCAAGAAGCTGCTGAGCTTCAATGCCGATGCGCGGCACCGGGTCGAGGTCGTCCTGCTGTCGCGCAACGACCCGACCAGCGGCATGCGCGCATTCCGCTCGGCGAAGCACCACGGCCTGCCGATCGAGCGCGGTGTGTTCACCCGCGGGCGCGCGCCGTATGCCTACCTGAATTCGCTCGGCGCCCATCTCTTCCTGTCGGCCAATGCCGAGGACGTGCGCGCCGCCCTGACCGCGGGCTTCCCGGCCGCGCGGGTCTATCCGGAATCGCGCCGCCTGGCGGAGTCGCATCCCAACGAAGTGCGGATCGCCTTCGACGGCGACGCGGTGCTGTTCTCGGACGAGGCCGAGCAGGTGTTCGAGGCGCAAGGCTTGACGGCGTTCCAGGACTACGAGACTGCCTGGGCGACGACGCCGCTGCCGCCGGGCCCCTTCAAGCCGCTGCTCGAGGCGCTGCACAAGCTGCGCGAGGATTCGACCGAGGTGATGAAGATCCGCACCGCCCTGGTGACGGCGCGCAGCGCGCCGGCGCACGAGCGTGCCATCCGGACGCTGCTGGCGTGGAGCGTGGAGGTGGACGAGGCGCTCTTCCTGGGCGGGCTCGAGAAGGGTCCGTTCCTGCGTGAGTTCGAGCCGGACTTCTACTTCGACGACCAGACCGGCCATTGCGAATCCGCTGCGCTGGCCGGGCCGACGGGACACGTGATCAGCGGGATCCGCAACGCGTTGCTGGGCGGCTGAAGGCGGCCGGCTGAGCAGCGGCTTGGCGAGGACTGCCGGCGAGCCTGCGTCGCTGCCCCGCCGCTCGGCGGGCGGACGCCGGACCGTTGAATCTGGTGGCCGATTCGAAGGAGCGCGTTGACGCCGAGGAGGCCGCGACTTATGGTGCCTTGGGGATCGGTCATGCCGTCGGCACGGTGCGGCCACCCCGCAGCGTGGGACTGGCTGCGGATGCCGGGGTTGGCCCTCAGGCTCGCGGAGGTGAGGTCATGGCGGATGGTGCAGCGAGCGAGAAGCGCCCGGACTTCATTCCGGGCGGCCGCTGGAAGGGTCGGAGCGCGCAGGCACACCTGGCGACGGGGCTGTTGGCCCTGGTCCTCGGCGGTTGCGGTGGCGACTCGAGCGACCAGGCGGTCGCCGGCAATCCGCCGGCGCCTGCACCCTCACCCTCACCCTCACCGGGACCGGGCGCCGCTCCGCCTCCCGGCGCGCCGGCTGCGCCGGAACCCGACCCGAATCCCGCACCCGCGCCGGAACCTGCTCCTACACTGACTGTCGACAGTGACGTACTGGCGACCGCGCTGTGCACCAGCACCCAGCCGATCAGCGGCCAGCCGCGGGTGCTGGCGGCCGCCCCCGGACGCCCCGACCAGGGCTTGGTCACCGCAGCCCAGAACTGCACCGCGGACTCCGTGCCGGTCTACTTTCTATCCTCCGGAGGCTACCAAGGCCTGCCGGAGGTCCCTTACTACGCCGACCTGTTCCTGCGCGTCGACCTGCTTTCGCGAATTCAGCCGCTGGAGTTGGGCAGCCTGATGACCGTGGTGGCAAACGAGCGCGCCGGCGTGTCCTCCTATGCGCTCGCAGCGGGTTCGACCTTCGTCCTGCCGGGGAAGGAGACGCTCACAGCGGACCGGACGCTGCACGAGTGGCATTCAGCCACCGCCAACGATGCCGTCGTGCGGCTGCGGCTGGAGAGCCGGACACCCACCACCGACCGTCCCGAGCCGATGTTCAAGGTCTGCTGGCATGTGGTGCTGCCGCGAGTCGATCGCAGCACCTGTCATGTGCACGTTCTCAGCGACGGGAGCTTCAAGGGCCTGGAGATCGTGGACGATTCGGCGGGGACCGGACCGATCACCCGGATCGGTTGGTTCTGACCGTGCCCACGCCGGGAACGACCTATCCGCCCCGCCGCCAACGGCTCAGGCTTTCCGGCGGGACCGAGTTGTCCTTCATCACGGCCGGCGAGGCGTCGTGCCCGGCGGTGCTGCTCCTGCACGGTTTTCCCAGTTCATCGCGCAGCTTCCGAGAGATCGTCCCCGCCCTGGCGCAGGCCGCTTACGTGATCGCGCCCGACCTCCCCGGCTTCGGCGAATCGGACGTCCTGCCGGCGCCGTCGTTCGCCGCCTTCGGCCAGGCGATTTGCGAGCTCCTGGAGCGGCTGGCGATCGGACCGCGCCATATCTACCTGCATGACTTCGGCGCGCCGGTCGGCCTGCACGTCGCCATGCAGTCCCCGGAACGGGTGCTGGGCCTTCTCGTGCAGAACGCCAACGCCCATGCGACGGGCCTGGGCCCGCAATGGGCGGCCACCCGCGCCTGGTGGTCGCAGCCGACCGCGGAAAACGAAGCGGCGGCCACCGCGCACCTGACCTTCGAAGGCACGCGCGACCAGTACGTCGCCGGCGTCCCGCCGGAAGTCGCCGCGCGGGTGGCGGCGGAAAGCTGGCGGGAGGACTGGCGGGTGATGTGCCTGCCAGGGCGGATGGCCACCCAGCGGGCGCTGATCGCGGACTATGCCAACCATGTCGCCCGCTTCGACGCGATCGCCGGCTACCTGGCGCGCCGGCAGCCGCCCGCCCTGCTGCTCTGGGGCCGACACGATGCATTCTTCGACCTCGCCGAAGTGCTGTCGTGGATGCAGGCATTGCCGAGGATGGAAGCGCACGTCTTCGACGCCGGCCACTTCCTGCTCGAGACGCATGCGGCCGCGGCCGCCTCGCTCATGCTCGATTTCATCCGGCGCACGGAGGACTGATCAACCAAAGAAGGCGGCGAGCCGGGACGCGACCTCTTCGGGCTGCTCCTCCGGCATCCAATGGCCGCAACGGCTCACGACGCCGCCGGAGACGGTGTGGGCCACCCGCGAAACGGATTCAAGGACCTCGGTTCGGCGCCCCCAGCCGCTGTCGCCGCCCAGCGCGAGCACCGGCACCGTCAGCTTGCCGCTTGCGAGCCGCTCCCGGTTGTCCGCGATGTCCTGCGCCAGTGCGCGGTAGTAGCCGAAGCCGGCGTTCATGCGGCCCGGCCGCGAGTAGAGCGCGACGTGTTCCGCAATCTCTTCCGGATCCAGCACGTCCGGGCCGTGGCCGTAGTTGCGATAGAACCAGCCGAGGTAGACGTCCTCGCGCCCGGCGGTGAGCTGCTCAGGCAGCTCCGCGGTCTGGTGGAAGGCGTGATGCCAGCGCCGCCCACCCTGGCTGATGTTCGGGGAGCCGTCGCCCGGAATGGCCACGTCCAGGATCGCGAGCTTGCGGACCGCCTGCGGATGATCGAGCGCGAGCGAAAAGGCCGTCGGCCCACCCCAGTCGTGGCCGGCGAGGAAGAACTCGCGATGGCCGAGGACGTCATGCACCAGCCCCCAGACATCCTGCGCCACGAGCCGCTTGGCGTAGCCGTCCCCTGCCAGCGACGACAGGCCCAGGCCGCGCAGATCGGGGGCGATCACGGTGTAGTCGCGCGCAAGCAGCGGAACGACCTTGCGCCAGCACCGCCAGCTCTGAGGCCAGCCGTGGAGCAGGACCACCGCCGGGCCCGCGCCCGCGGTGGCATAGTGAAGCGTGACGTCGCCCACGTCGGCGAAGTGCGTCTGGATCATCCTGGACTCCTTGAAGTACCGATACCCGAACAGCCAGGCCTCGCACTGTATCAAGACAACCGGCACTGCATGCGATCCTGCTCGAGAAGCATGCAGTCGCGAGCGCCCGGTGGACGGCGAGACCCATCCGGACCGCACGCGCAAGCCCCGCTGCTCACAGTTTCGTCTCCAGGTACGCGTAGATGTAGTTCGAGCCGCCGTCGACGCTCCCCAGCAGCCGCGAGCTGGCGAAGATGCCGGACCGGTGCGAGATGCCGAGTCCGACATACGTCTCCCTCAGCTGCCGCGACCCGAACAGGTCGCCAAGACTGACGTCGATGGTCGGATCCAGGTAGTTGAGCAGCCTCGAGGTCGGCCGCTCGCGCCGTGCCTGGCTGGACAATTCCGAGGACGGCACAAGGCGGGCGTACGAGACACCGGCGCCGAAACCGATCCGCGTCTTGACCCGATGGCTCCACGGGAAGCCGTAGTAGAAGAGCTTCATGTACGCGTCGACCTGCCAGGCATCGGCCTGGATGTCGTTCATCTCATTGCGGTACAGGAAGCCGACGTAGCCGTGGACATCGAGCGGCCACCCGTTCACGCGCTCGATGAACGGCCTGCCCAGGTGCAGGCCGATCACGCTGCTGGGCTCGTCGCGATCCAGCGAGGTGCACCGGAGGGCCATGATCCTGACCATATGGCAGCCCTCGCCGGAGGCGCGGCCGTAGAACACCTTCAGGAACGTCGGTACCTTGGCCTCGTCCCAGCGGGCAGTCGCGGGACCGAAGTCGTAGACCACGCCGGTGAAAACCGCCAGCTGCACGCCGTCGCGAACAATGGGGCTGTCGCGCACCGCCTGGGCGTGCAAGGTCAGCGCGATGCCGCCGATCAGCCGCCAGTTCTGCAGGAAGCCATAGGTCCCGTAAAGCGCCACCGTGTAGTCGATGCCGCTGCCCGGAGCATAGGCGGGCCGGTCCGTGGTGGCCTCGTGCGGTCGCACGCCGTAGTAGTAGCCATTCAGGTCCGCATCGCGAAACGATATGCCGAGATCCGGACGCAGGGTCCAGCGGCCGCTGCGCCAGGTGTAGGAGTAACCCAGCCTCAGCTCGCTGCCCCTGGATGTGTCGCTGACGTCCTGCAACACCGTGACCCGCAGCGTGCCCCAGGGAAAGCGTTGGCGATACCTCGCCCCCAGATCGGCACTCGCATTGCGCGGGTCCATGCCCACAGCCACGGCGGGGACGTCGTCCTGCGGAAATCCTTCCAGTCGCCGCGACAGGAACAGGTCGAAGCGACGCGTGCCGTCATCGACGAACTTGTATCCGGCCCGGTCGGCGTTGAGGAAGAAGCGCTCGCCTTCGTACAGGTACAGCGGCAGCAGGTCGGTGCGCTGTCCCGCACCCAGGTAAGGCGACTTCTCGAAGCGATACAGGAAACCGAGCCCCGCGCTGCCCGGCTGGGTCAGCAGGTCGGCGATCGCATCGGTGTCGACCTGGGCCCGGACGCCGGCGAACGGCGCTGCCGCCAGCACGCACGCCAGCAACGTCAGCAGCCCGGCCTTCGATCGCGACGCCCTGCATCGGGCGGCGGTGTTGCGGTTCCGGCTGCTTGGCTGCCGCGGCCTCGCCGCATCCGACAGGTCCATGGCATGGATCTCCGACGCCCGAAACGGCATGTCGAATCATGTTGATCAAGCGACGAGCCACGCAATGGCAGCTTGCAGGCTCTCCCGGTCGTAACAGCCGCGATTGCGCCATCGCCACCCTGGCCGGCTGCGAGACTCCCGCCTCACCTCAGACGTTCAACCAGTCCGAAGTCGGTCGCAAGCAGACGGTTGAAATGGGAACCGTGTATGCCTTGCGCGGCGTCACCATCCAGAACGACTCGCGGGGCGTCGCGCGGATTACCGGCGCCCTCCTCGGCGGTATTGCCGGCAGTGCCGTTGGTGGCGGAAGCAGGGTCCCCGCTGCGGGCGCGGTTGCCGGCGCGGCGGCCGGTGGCGCGGTGGGCAACGCGGCTGCCGCCGGCAACCGGCCGGGCGTGGAGATCGTCGTCGACCTGGATTCCGGGCTGACGGTGGCGATTGCGCAGGAAGGAAGCGTGGACGAGTTCCGAGTCGGTGACCGGGTGCGCGTCTCCTCCAGCGGAGGGACGACGCGCGTATCGCGCTGAAGGCGTGAGAAGACGCTGCAATGTGGCGGCGACCCTACCGGACGCCCATTGATACCTGCTGCTCACTTCGGCTCACGGCCAAGCCTGGCCGGTGAGATCAGGACCCCGAACTGCTCGCACCAGATGACCAGGCTCGGGAAGCGGGACAGATCCGTACCCTCGGGAATGTCGTAGTTCTGGCTGCCCTTGAAGGCGCGCAGCCGGCCGAGGTCGACGAACATCGTCTTCGCCACGTCGGTGTCCGGCGTCACGTTCTCCTCGGGCACGAGGTAGACGTGGTACTTGGGCCCCGGCCCGACCTCGAAGTTGGCCTCCAGGTGCACAAGGTCCTGGTAGACCGTGACGTCTCCCCGTCCGTGGTGGATGGGGTCCGACGGGTTGGCGTGGATGAACGTGCCGCGCGCCACGACCTGGCGGCGCGCCGCATCGCCCACCTCGTCACTGGCGACGATGTCGGCCAGGAAGATGTAGGGATAGACGAAGATGCCGATGGCGAAGCCGGCGGCCACGCCGAGCAACCCGCCGACGACGAAGCTGACGAAGGTTCGCAGTCTCACGGCCTCCTCCCTAGGATTCCCATCCGGTTGCCAGCAGGTTCCCAGCAGGTTGTCTCAGGCTCGCAAGCCGGGCTCGACGCCCGGCTCGACCGACCTTCAACCTCGATCGACATTCGACCTCGACGATTCGCCAATTGGAAACGCCCGCGCGGCAAGACGCAAGAGCAGGAAGTGCTAGGCGGCAGCCCGCGCTTCCACGACCTGCGGCTGCTCCGACCAGAGCGCCTCGAGTTCCGCGCTGGTGGCGGCATGGCCGAAGTAGGTCTTGATGTTGAACAGGCCCGACTCGTACTCCGCGTGCGTCGGCGCCCCGGTGCAGTCCGACACCAGCACGATGTGATAACCCTTGATGTAGCCGTGGCGGGCGGTCGTCTCGACGCACACGTTCGTGGTGAAGCCGGTCATCAGCAGCGTCCGGATACCGCGGCTCTGCAGCAGCAGATGCAGCTCGGTGTCTTCGAACGCGTCGTACTGCCACTTGGTGATGACCTTCTCACCCGGCTTCGGCGGGATCATCCCCTCGTACCAGTCGATGCCCTTGTCGCCTTCACGGATCAGCCAGATATCGTCCCCGGCGCCCCAGAGCGCTTTCTGGTTGGGATGCATCTTGTCGTCCGCGAAGACCTCCCGGACCCAGACGACCAGGACGCCGCGACTGCGGCATTCCTCGATGAACGCGTTCAGCGGCGGCACCGCCTCCTTGATCTCCTTCATGTCCAGGCCAAAGCGCTGGGCCATCGCACCGCGCTCCGAGCAGAAATCATGCTGCGGATCGATGATGATGAGGGCGGAGTGCGATGGGTCGGCAACCTGCTGGATAGTCTTGAGAAGCTCCTGTTTCACGGCTCGATCTCCATGGAAGCGTGGATGGAAGCAACTGACCTGCGGGACCGGCGGTGCTGGAACGACCGCGTCCGGCTGAACCGCCAGCTCAGTCTACAGACAAACCATCAACGCCACCATGCTCACGCTGGTGCACGCGGAAAGCTCGTGCACGGTGCACAGGAGGTCGAGGAGCGTGCGCGGCAGAAGGACGGCCTCGCGCCGGGTCGGGGCTCCGATCGACCCCGACCGCGACATCAACCGGCTTTGCTGCCGCCTCAGTGCACGGTCCGCTCGAAGGTGAACCTCCCGTCCTTGAAGTCGACCGGCACGACATCCTTGGGCATGAACTTGCCCTCCAGCACCAGCCTGGCGATCGGGTTCTCGAGCTGCTGCTGGATCGCGCGCCGCAGCGGCCGGGCACCGTAGACCGGATCGAAGCCGGCCTTGGCCAGCTCGTCCATGGCGGCATCGCTCACCTGCAGCACCAGCTCGCGTTCGGCCAGGCGCTTCTCCAGGTACTTGAGCTGGATGGCGGCGATGGCACGGATGTTCTTCGCGTCAAGCGCATGGAACACGACGATCTCGTCGATGCGGTTGATGAACTCGGGCCTGAAGGTCTTGCGCACCTCGCCCAGCACCGCTTCCTTGATCAGGTCGTGGTCGTTCAACACCGGATCCGCCGACAGCCGCTGGATCTCCTGCGAGCCGATGTTGCTGGTCATCACGATGACGGTGTTCTTGAAGTCCACGGTGCGGCCCTGCCCGTCGGTCATGCGGCCGTCGTCGAGCACCTGCAGCAGGACGTTGAAGACGTCCGGATGAGCCTTCTCGACCTCGTCGAGCAGGATCACGCTGTAGGGCTTGCGCCGCACGGCCTCGGTCAGGTAGCCGCCTTCCTCGTAGCCGACGTATCCGGGCGGCGCGCCGATCAGCCGCGCCACCGAATGCTTCTCCATGAACTCGCTCATGTCGATGCGGATCATGTGGTCCTCGGAGTCGAACAGGAAACCGGCAAGCGCCTTGCAGAGCTCGGTCTTGCCGACGCCGGTGGGACCGAGGAACAGGAACGAGCCGTAGGGCCGGTTCGGATCCGACAGGCCGGCGCGCGAGCGGCGGATGGCATCCGACACCAGCCGCACCGCCTCGTCCTGGCCGACCACCCGCTGGTGCAGGTGATCCTCCATGCTGATCAGCTTCTCGCGCTCGCCCTGCATCATGCGCGACACCGGGATGCCGGTGGCCCGCGACACCACCTCGGCGATTTCCTCGGCGCCGACCTGGGTGCGCAGCAGCCGCGGCTTGCCGCTCTCCTTCGGGCCATTGCTCTCGGCGGCGCTGGCGGCATTGAGCCGGCCCTCGAGCTCCGGCAGCTTGCCGTACTGGATCTCGGCCAGCTTCTCGTATTCACCCTTGCGCTGCAGCTCGACCATCTGCGCCCGCAGCTTGTCGATCTCGGCCTTGATGTGGGCGCTGCCCTGCACCGTCGCCTTCTCGGCGCGCAGCTCCTCCTCGAAGTCGGCGTATTCCTTCTCCAGGCGCTGGATCTCCTGCTCGATCAGCTCGAGCCGCTTGCGCGACGACTCGTCCTTCTCCTTGCGCACCGCCTCGCGCTCGATCTTGAGCTGGATCAGCCGGCGGTCGAGCCGGTCCATCACCTCGGGCTTGGAGTCGATCTCCATCTTGATGCGCGCCGCTGCCTCGTCGATCAGGTCGATGGCCTTGTCCGGCAGGAAGCGGTCGGTGATGTAGCGATGCGAAAGCTCCGCCGCGGCGACGATGGCCGGGTCGGTGATTTCGACGCCGTGATGAAGCTCGTAGCGCTCCTGCAAGCCGCGCAGGATGGCGATGGTCGATTCGACGCTCGGCTCGCCGATCAGCACCTTCTGGAAGCGCCGTTCGAGCGCCGCATCCTTCTCGATGTACTTGCGGTATTCGTCCAGGGTGGTTGCGCCGACGCAATGGAGCTCGCCGCGAGCCAGCGCCGGCTTGAGCATGTTGCCGGCGTCGATGGCGCCTTCGGCCTTGCCGGCGCCGACCATCGTATGCAGCTCGTCGATGAAGACGATGGTGCGGCCTTCATCGGCGGCGATGTCCTTCAGCACCGCCTTGAGCCGCTCCTCGAATTCGCCGCGATACTTGGCGCCGGCGAGCAGGGCCGCCATGTCCAGCGACAGCACCCGCTTGTTCTTGAGCGTCTCCGGCACCTCGCCGTTGACGATGCGCTGCGCCAGCCCCTCGACGATCGCCGTCTTACCGACGCCGGGCTCGCCGATCAGCACCGGGTTGTTCTTGGTGCGCCGTTGCAGGATCTGGATGGTGCGGCGGATCTCGTCGTCGCGGCCGATGACCGGGTCGAGCTTCTGCTGGCGGGCCCGTTCGGTGAGGTCGATGGTGTACTTCTTGAGCGCTTCGCGCTGCCCTTCGGCATCGGCCGATTCGACGTTCTGGCCGCCCCGCGCGTCGTTGATCGCCGCCTCCAGGGTATTGCGCCTGAGGCCGGCCTCGCGCGCCAGGCGCCCGGCCTCGCCGGCCTTGCGGCCGTCGTCCTCGGTCAGCGCGAGCAGGAACATCTCCGAGGCGATGAACTGGTCGCCGCGCCGCGTGGCTTCCTTCTCGGACAGGTTGAGCAGGTTGACGAGCTCGCGACCGACCTGGACCTCGCCGCCGATGCCGCTGACCTGCGGCAGCCGCTTGATGGCGCCCTCCACCGAAGACTTGAGCGCCGGCACGCGTACGCCGGCTCGCTCGAGCAACGCCCGCCCCGAGCCGTCGGCCTGGTCGACCAGGGCGGCCAGCAGGTGCAGGGGGTCGATGTACTGGTTGTCGTTGGCCAGCGCGAGGCTCTGGGCGTCCGCGAGCGCGTGCTGGAACTGGGTGGTCAACTTGTCGATTCGCATGGCGGCGCAATCCCGGTGAATTCAACTTTCCTGCATAGTTGGAGCAGGGTCCGGCTAATTCAAGCAGGCGCAGCTCAGGTTAAGCCTACCCCCTACAATAGGCAACCCGAAGGCAACCCGACAGGATCAGCGCCCGTCCCCCGCAGCGCCGTGGCCTGCGGCCCCCGCTCCCGATGCCCGACCTTTCCGAGACGCGCCTGGCGCAAACCTTCAGTTCGGCCGCCGCCACCGTGCAGCAGCTCTGGGATGCGATCCCGGGCGGCGTGGCCATCGGCCTGTATGCGGCCTGGGTGATCGGCTCGGTCATCTTCATCGTGATGCAGCGCCGCCGCCCCACCGCCACCCTGGCGTGGATCGTCGGCTTCATCAGCACGCCGCTGTTCGGCGCCCTGATCTACTACTTCTTCGGGCCGCGCAAGCTGCGCCGGCGCAAGGTCCGGCGCGACCTGGCCAAGCGCTTCGCCTCGCGGATCGCGCCGGCGCACCGCGAGGAACTGCCGGCCACCCTCGCCTCGCGGCGCTGGCTCAGCTCGCTCGCCCGCCTCGCCACGGTCCACGGCGACGCGCCGCCAAAGCAGGCGCATTGGGCAAGGCTCTACCTGGAAGGCGACACCACCTACGCGGCGATCGAAGAGGCGATGCGCGCCGCCCGCCACCAGATCCACCTCGAGTACTACATCTTCGAGCCGGACGTGGTCGGCACCCGCTGGCGCGACCTGCTGGCGCAGCGGGCCCGCGACGGCGTGGCGGTGCGCGTGCTGGTGGATGCCCTCGGCTCGAAGAACTGCAAGCCGCGCTTCTGGCGCCCGCTGACCGACGCCGGCGGCGAGGTGCGGCTCTTCAACCCGCCGCGCCTGCTCAAGCTGCGGGCCAGCCTGCTCAATTTCCGCACCCACCGCAAGATCGTCGTCGTCGACGGCCAGGTCGCATTCACCGGCGGGATCAACGTGACTGCCGGAAGCTCGTCGTCGTCCGGCAAGAACAAGGGCATGGCCTGGCGCGACACGCATCTCGGCATCGCCGGGCCGGCTGCCCACGACCTGCAGCTGATCTTCCTCGAGGACTGGCTCTACGCGGGCACCGGCAACCATCGACACCGGACCATGGACGAGCTGCTGATGAACACGCCGGAGGACATCGGCAGGTGGTTCCCGCCGCTCGAGCCGCCGCAGCCGTCGGCCAACGGCCCCTGGATCCAGATCATCGCCTCCGGGCCGGACGAGACGGTGCCGTCCATCCACCGCTTCTTCTTCACCGCGATCTCCTCCGCCCGCCGGCGGCTGTGGATCACGACGCCCTACTTCGTGCCCGACGAACCGATGCTGACGGCGCTGGTGACGGCGCAGGCGCGCGGGGTCGACGTCAGGCTGATCCTGCCGCGGCTGGGAGATTCGCGCTTCGTCGCGGCGGCGGCCTCCACCTTCGCCGAGGAAGTGATGCGCGAAGGCGTGTCGGTCTGGGAGTTCACGCCGCGGATGATCCACGCCAAGACCATCGTCATCGACGACGAACTGTCGATCGTCGGCTCCGCCAACATCGACAACCGCTCCTTCCGACTCAACTTCGAAGTGGCGGCGGCGATCTACGATGCCGGCATCAATGCCGAACTGGCTGAAGTCTTCGAGAAGGATCTCACCCAGGCGGTCCGGCTCGGGCCGGACCATGGCAAGGAGCCCTTCGGCGTGCGGCTGGTGAAGAGCGCCGCCAGGCTGGCCTCGCCGCTGCTCTAGGGACTTGCCGCCGGCCGCGCCGCGGCTGCCGGGCGCCCGCGGCGACGGCTCGCGTCAGCCGTTGATCAGCAGCAGCGCGCCGACCACCACCAGCACGATACCGGCCAGCTCTGCGCGCGTGGTGTGCTGCGAGAACAAGCGGCGGGTCAGCGCATGGGCGAACAGGATCTCCACCAGCGCCAGGGTCCGCACGTGGGCGGTGGCGGCGATCGCGAAGGCCAGGAACCACATCTGAGAGCCGAGGGCGCCCATGAAGCCGGCGCCGAGCGATGGCCGCCAGGCGCGCAGCACCGCGAGCAGCACCTGCCGGTCCTTGAAGAGCTGCCAGACGACCATCAGGACCGTCTGCAGCACCAGGCCGCAGACCAGCGTGAAGGTCGCGTCCAGCACGAACGAACCGGAGGCGTCGGCAGCGGCGCCGAGCACCATGATCGCGCCCTTGAAACCCACCGCCGAACCGGCGAAGAAACTGCCGGCCAGCAGGCCCATGGCCACCGGCTGCCAATTGCCCCCCTGCTCGGCGGCGGCCACCTGCTTCACGCCGCGCGGCCAGGACATCAGGAAGACGCCCCCCGGGGCGGCGGCGCTA
>JAEZQX010000122.1 GCA_023441105.1 Pseudomonadota bacterium
TGAAGGTGAAGCAGGGGCTGACCACGATCGAGGAAGTCCTTGGCGCCACCAATGAATAAGCGGAGTCGATGATGGTTGCGAAAGCGCTGCCCGCCGGGCAAAAGCCGAAGGTCAAGGAAGCCACCTATGCGTGGGAAGGCCGCGACCGGGCCGGCAAGACCCTGCGCGGCGAGACCCGTGCCAGCGGCGAGACGATCGTCATCAGCGCGCTGCGCCGCCAGGGCATCGTCGTCACCAAGATCAAGAAGCAGCGCTACAAGGCGAGCCGCGGCAAGATCAAGGACGCCGACATCTCGCTCTTCACCCGCCAGCTGGCGACCATGATGAAAGCCGGCGTGCCGCTGCTGCAGGCGTTCGACATCGTCGCCAAGGGCACCGACAACGGCGCGGTGGCCAAGCTCTTCACCGACATCAAGAGCGACGTGGAGACCGGCACCTCGCTGTCGCGCGCTTTCCGCAAGTACCCGCTCTACTTCGACAGCCTCTACTGCAACCTGGTGGGCGCCGGCGAACAGGCGGGTATCCTCGACGACCTGCTCGACCGCCTGGCCACCTACAAGGAGAAGATGGAGGCGATCAAGGGCAAGATCAAATCCGCCCTCTTCTACCCGATCTCGGTGCTGGTGGTCGCCTTCGTGGTGGTGGCGGTGATCATGCTGTTCGTGGTGCCGGCGTTCAAGAGCGTGTTCGAGAGCTTCGGCGCCGACCTGCCGGGGCCGACCCTGCTGGTGATGGCCATCTCCGACTACTTCGTGAGCTACTGGTACCTCATCTTCGGCGGCATCGGCCTGACCTGCTACTTCTTCATGCAAGCCTGGCGGCGGTCGCCGCGCATGCAGATGGTGATGGACCGCACCCTGCTGAAGATGCCGATCTTCGGACCGGTGATCCGCAAGGCGACGGTGGCGCGCTGGCTGCGCACGCTGTCGACGATGTTCGCCGCCGGCGTGCCGCTGGTGGAGGCGCTGGATTCGGTCGGCGGCGCCTCCGGCAACCATGTCTACCTGCAGGCCACCAAGAAGATCCAGGCGGAAGTGTCGACCGGGACAAACCTGACCGTGTCGATGCAGAATGCCAATGTCTTCCCGAACATGGTGTTGCAGATGGCTTCGATCGGCGAGGAATCCGGTTCGCTGGATTCCATGCTCGGCAAGGCGGCCGACATCTACGAGCGCGAGGTCGACGACGCGGTCGACAGCCTCGCCTCGCTGATGGAGCCGCTGATCATGGTGGTGCTCGGCACGCTCATCGGCGGCCTGGTGGTCGCCATGTACCTGCCGATCTTCAAGCTCGGCCAGGTCGTCTGATCGCAGGCTGGCCGAGGCGCAGGCAAGGGTCGACGTGACGGAAGCGGGTCAGGCGGGCATCGAAGCGTACTACTGGGTCACGCCCGCCCTGACCCTGGTCTGTGCCGCCGTCTTCGGGCTGCTGGTCGGCAGCTTCCTCAACGTCGTGATCCATCGGCTGCCGCTGATGATGCAGGCGCAGTGGGAGGCCGAGGCAGCCGAGCTCGCCGAGGCGCAGGCGCCGGCGACCGCCGGCGAGCTCGCCAAGGACCAGGCAACGGCCGGTGCCGATCCGGCGGCCGGGGAACCCTTCAACCTGGTGGTGCCACGCTCGCGCTGCCCGCACTGCGGCCACCGGATCACCGCGCTCGAGAACATCCCGGTGCTGTCGTGGCTGTGGCTGCGCGGCAGATGCTCGGCCTGCAAGGCGCCGATCCCGGTGCGCTATCCGCTGATCGAGACACTCAGCGCACTGCTCGCCCTGGCGGCCATCTGGCAGTACGGTCTGACACTGGCCGGGATCGGCGCGGTCGGGTTGTGCTTCGCGCTGATCGCCCTCGCCTTCATCGACATCGACACCCAACTGCTTCCCGACGACATCACCCTGCCGCTGCTGTGGGCGGGGCTGCTGCTCAACCTTTTCGGCGCCTTCGTGCCGCTGCAGGACGCGGTCATCGGGGCCATGGCGGGCTACCTGCTGCTCTGGAGCATCTACTGGCTGTTCAAGCTGGCCACCGGCAAGGAGGGCATGGGCTATGGCGACTTCAAGCTGCTGGCCGCGCTCGGCGCCTGGTTCGGCTGGCAGGCGATCCCGGCGATCATCCTGCTGGCCTCGGTGGTGGGCGCGGTCGTCGGCATTGCGCTGATGGTGTTCGCCCGCCACGGCCGCGACATCCCGATCCCCTTCGGCCCTTACCTGGCCGGCGCCGGCGCGTTGACGTTATTCTTCAGCCAGCCGCTGATGGCGCTGTACGGACTGGCGTAGCCGCGCACGCTCCTGGCTGCATCGGCGGCTCCCGGAGGAGCTTATGAGTGCAGCGGACATCTTTCGCGTCGGGCTGACCGGCGGCATCGGCAGCGGCAAGAGCACGGTCGCCGATCGTTTCGTGAGCCTGGGCGCAGCCCTGGTCGACACCGACGTCATCGCCCACCGCCTCACGGCGCCCGGCGGCGCCGCCATCGCGACGATCCGGGAGCGCTTCGGGGCGGAGATGATTGCGCCCGACGGAAGCCTCGACCGCGCCGCGATGCGCGCCCATGTCTTCAGCCGACCGCCGGCGCGCGAGGCGCTCGAGGCCATCCTCCACCCGATGATCCGCGCGGCGTCGGCGGCGGAGGTGACCGACGCAGCCCGCGCCGGCGCCCCCTACGTGCTGCTGGCGATTCCGCTGCTGGTCGAATCCGGCGCGGCACGGCACCGCGTCGACCGGGTGCTGGTGGTGGACTGCCCGGAGCCGGTGCAGGTGGCCCGGGTGATGAAGCGCTCGGGACTCACCGGCGAGCAGGTCGCGGCCATCATGCGCGCGCAAGCCACCCGGGAGCAGCGCCTCGCGGCCGCCGACGACGTGATCGACAACGGTGGCGACGAGAGCCTGCTGGATGGTCAGGTGCAGCGCTTGCACGCCACGTACGTGGCGCTAGGCACCGCGCGAAACGAGGGGCGGCCGCCGCCGATCGCCCCGCCCCCGTCGCCGGCAGCCGGCCGATAGCCGGCGCGCTGGGTTTATCATAGGCCGACACACCGTCCAGACGATCTGATGATCACGTACGCACACCCGTTCAACGAAAGAATCCGCACCCTGCTCAGGCTCGAGGAGTTGTTCCGGCGCTTCGAGCGGTTCGCGGCGCGAACGGATGCGCTCGACCATCACATCGCCCTTACCACGCTGTTCGAGATCCTCGAAGTCTCGTCGCGGGCGGACGTCAAGTCGGACCTGCTGCAGGAGCTCGAGCGGCAGCGCCAGACCCTGCTCGCGTTCAAGAACAATCCGAGCGTCTCGCTCGATGCGCTGGAGCACATTCTCGGCGAGATCGAGCAGGCATCCGGGCTGCTGCAGGCGGCGCCGGCCAAGACCGGCAACCACCTGCGCGACAACGAGTGGCTGATGAGCGTGCGCAGCCGCAGCATCATCCCCGGCTGCAGCTTCCAGGTGGATCTGCCCTTCTACTATGCCTGGCAGCAGAGCAGCGCGGAGACGCGGCAGCGCGACATCTTCGAATGGGCGCAGCCGTTCCAGCCGCTGCACGACTGCCTGAACATCGTGCTGCGGCTGCTGCGCGAGTCGGCGCAGCGCAGCAAGGTATCCACCCAGGCCGGCAGCTACCAGCAGCAGCTCGGCGGCAAGACCTACCACCTGGCGCAGATCCGCATCGATGAAAAGGTCGGTGCCGTGCCGGAGTTCTCCGCCAACAAGTACATGCTGTGGATCCGCTTCGGCCGGCTCGACCGCGAGTTCAAGACACGCCCGTTCGAGGGCAACGTCGACTTCGAATTGAGCCTGTGCAACCTGTAGGACCCCGTTCGGCGCCGACGGTCAGTTGCCCCGGCTGCGGCGAGACGACCGTCTACAGCCCGGGCAACCGCTGGCGGCCGTTCTGCTCCGAGCGCTGCAAGATGATCGACCTCGGCGCCTGGGCGAGCGACAGCTATGTCGTGGTCGGCAAGCCGCTGGAAATGGACGACGACTTGATCGACCCGGAAACCGGCAAGCCGATCGGCACCTCCGGGGCACCCGGCGGCAACTGAAGCGACGACCTACGTCGCGTGCCAGGCCGATCGTTGCGCGGCGATGCCATGGGCGCCGAGGCGGCTCGCCGCATCGACGTCGCGCCGGTCGAGCCCGCCCAGGGCATAGACCGGCACCGGCGTCGTGGCGATGGCCTGCCCGAAAGCGTCCCAGCCCATCGGTCCGCCGCCGGGATGGCTGGCGGTGGCCTTGACCGGCCCGAGTACCGCAAGGTCGGCGCCGATCGCGCCGG
>JAEZQX010000124.1 GCA_023441105.1 Pseudomonadota bacterium
GAGCTGATGGACAAGCTGCAGACCAAGATGTTCCTGCTGGCCGGCCTGATCGACGCCGCCTTCCTGATCGGCGTCGGTATCGCCATGATGTTCGCCTTCGCCAACCCGTTCCAGGGCTGAGAGTTCCAACCTGTCACGGGAGTAATCCAGCGTGAATATCAACGCGACGCTGCTGGTGCAGATCGTGGTCTTCGCCGCGCTCTGGTGGTTCACCGCCAGGTACGTGTGGCCGCCGATCACGACCGCACTCGATGAGCGCAGCAAGAAGATCGCCGACGGCCTCGCCGCCGCCGACAAGGCGAAGGCGGACCTGCAGGCTGCGGAGCTACGGGTCGAGACGGAGCTGAAGAAGGCCCGCGAGAGCGCCACCGAAGTCCGCGCCGGTGCCGAGAAGCAGGCGTCGGGTCTGCTGGAAGAGGCGCGCGGCGAAGCCGCACGCATCGTAGCTGCCGCCAAGAAGGCAGCGGAAGAAGAGGCGGCCCTGGCGGCCCAGCGTGCCAGGGAGCAATTGCGCGAGCAGGTCGCCTTGCTCGCGGTTGCCGGCGCGGAGCGGATCCTGCGCCGCGAGATCGATGCCGGCAGGCATGCCGAGCTCCTCTCCAACCTCAAGAACGAGCTGCGCTAGGCGACCATGGCGGAATCCCAGACC
This sequence comes from Pseudomonadota bacterium, assembly GCA_023441105.1. The sequence continues at coordinate 650 of JAEZQX010000124.1, forward strand.
ATTGCCCGCCCGTACGCGGACGCCGCCTTCAAGCTGGCCTTGGAGATGAACACGCTTGCGGACTGGTCGGACGCAATCGCCCGGCTGTCGGCGATCATGCAGGCGGACGAGGCGCAGGCGCTGATCGGCAACCCCCGCCTGTCGGCGGCCGCCATCGGTGCGGTCATCGGCGATGCCGCCGGGCAGTTGAGCAACGAGCAACGCAACTTCGTGCAGATCCTCGCGGAGAACGACCGCCTGGCGGTGCTGCCGGAGATCGCCATCCAGTTCGAGGAAAAGCGCAGTCAGCATGAACAAGTGCTGGACGCCAAGGTGACATCGGCCTATCCGCTGACGCAACAGCAGATCGCCGACATCGTCGCGACCCTGCAGCAGCGCTTCGGCCGCAAGGTGAAGGCTCAGGCAGACGTCGACAACGACCTGATCGGCGGCGTGTCGATCCGTGTCGGCGACGAAGTGATAGACGCATCCGTGCGTGGCAAGCTCGCGCAGCTTGCCGCCACCCTGAAGAACTAAGGAGTCCATTCATGCAGCTCAATCCCGCTGAAATCAGCGAACTGCTCAAGAGCAAGATCCAGAACCTGGATGTCGGCGCGGACACGCGGAACCAGGGCACGGTAGTCACGGTCACCGACGGCATCTGCCGCATTCACGGCTTGTCGGACGTGATGCAGGGCGAGATGATCGAATTTCCCCAGAACACCTTCGGCCTCGCGCTGAACCTCGAGCGCGACTCGGTCGGCGCCGTGGTGCTGGGCGAATACGGCCACATCTCCGAAGGCGACGTGGTCAAGGCCACGGGCCGCATCCTGGAGGTGCCGGTGGGCCCCGAGTTGCTGGGGCGCGTCGTCAACTCGCTCGGCCAGCCGGTCGATGGCAAGGGCCCGATCAACGCCAAGATGACGGACGTGATCGAGAAGGTCGCGCCCGGCGTGATCGCCAGGAAGTCGGTGTCGCAACCGGTGCAGTCCGGTTTGAAACCGATCGACGCGATGGTGCCGGTCGGCCGCGGCCAGCGCGAGCTGATCATCGGCGACCGCCAGACCGGCAAGTCCGCGGTCGCCATGGACACCATCATCAACCAGAAGGGCAAGAACCTCTTCTGCGTCTACGTCGCCATCGGGCAGAAGGCTTCCACCATCGCCAACGTCGTGCGCAAGCTCGAAGAGCACGGCGCGCTCGAGTACACCATCGTGGTCGCCGCCTCGGCATCCGAATCGGCCGCGATGCAGTACATCGCCGCCTACTCGGGCTGCACCATGGGCGAGTACTTCCGCGATCGCGGCGAAGACGCGCTGATCATCTACGACGACCTCTCCAAGCAGGCGGTCGCCTACCGCCAGGTGTCGCTGCTGCTGCGCCGCCCGCCCGGCCGCGAGGCTTTCCCCGGCGACGTCTTCTACCTGCATTCGCGCCTGCTCGAACGAGCCGCGCGGGTCAACGAAGAGTACGTCGAGAACTTCACCAAGGGCGCGGTCAAGGGCAAGACCGGTTCGCTGACCGCCTTGCCGATCATCGAGACGCAGGCCGGCGACGTCTCCGCCTTCGTGCCGACCAACGTGATCTCGATCACCGACGGCCAGATCTTCCTCGAGACCGATCTCTTCAACGCCGGCATCCGTCCTGCCATCAACGCCGGTATTTCGGTATCGCGAGTGGGTGGTGCGGCGCAGACCGACATCATCAAGAAGCTCGGCGGCGGTATCCGCCTGGCGCTGGCGCAGTATCGGGAGCTGGCGGCGTTCGCACAGTTCGCGTCGGACCTGGACGAAGCCACCCGCAAGCAGCTCGACCGCGGCCGCATGGTCACCGAGCTGATGAAGCAGCCGCAATACCAGCCGCTGCAGGTCTGGGAGATGGCGCTCACGCTGTTCGGCGCCAACAACGGCTACTTCGACGACGTCGAGGTGCCGAAGGCGCTTGCCGCGGAACGGGCGCTTCGCGAACATGCCAAGTCGAAGTACGGCTCGCTGATCGAGGAGATCGAGCGCGACAAGAAGTTCAGCAAGGAAGTCGAAGCCAAGCTGCACGAGTTGCTCAAGGACTTCAAGAAGTCGGGCGCGTATTGATCGGGCGCCTCCAGCTCACCGCTCGGCACGCGCCGACCGGTGAGCTCCGCAAGACAGAAGTGCGCCGACCGGCACCTGCCTGACCCAGGACATTCGTATGGCTAGCTCCAAAGAGATCAGAAACAAGATCAAGAGCGTGCAGGGCACGCGCAAGATCACCAAGGCGATGGAAATGGTCGCCGCGGCCAAGATGCGCAAGGCCCAGGAACGCATGCGCACCGCTCGTCCGTACGGCGACAAGATCCGCAACATCGCGGCGCACCTGGCACGGGCCAACCCGGAGTATCGGCACCCGTTCCTGGTCGAGCGCGAAACCCTGCGGCGGGTCGGCATCATCACCGTCACCACCGACAAGGGTCTGTGCGGCGGCCTCAATACCAACATCCTGCGCGCGCTGACCATCAAGCTGCGCGAGCTGGAAGCCGCGGGAGTCGAAGCGCAGCTTACCGCGATCGGCACCAAGGGCCTGGTGTTCATGCAGCGCCTCGGCGCGAACATCGTCTCGCAGGTCACGCACCTGGGCGACCGGCCGCACATGGAGAAGCTGATCGGGCCGGTCAAGACGCAGCTCGACGCCTACGCGAGCGGCGAGATCGATGCCGTCTACCTCGCCTACACCACCTTCATCAACACGATGAAGCAGGAGCCGGTGGTCGAACAGCTGCTGCCGCTGCCGGCCGACCGGCTGGACGAGGATTCGCGCGATTTCTCCTGGGACTATCTCTACGAGCCGGATCCGCAGAGCGTGCTGGACGAGCTGCTGGTGCGCTACATCGAGGCCATCGTGTTCCAGGCGGTGGCAGAGAACATGGCGTCGGAGCAGTCGGCCAAGATGGTCGCCATGAAGGCCGCATCCGACAACGCCAAGAAGCTGATCGACGACCTCCAGCTCTCCCACAACAAGGCCCGCCAGGCCGCGATCACGCAGGAGCTGTCCGAGATCGTCGGTGGTGCGGCGGCGCTCTAGCCGGGTCGCGCGAAAGCATTCACCAGAAATCGGCACATCCCCGCCTGCGGCGGGAGCCACGAACAGCAAGCATTCAAGAACTTCAGAAACAGGAACCGAGTCATGTCACAAGGTCAAATCGTTCAGTGCATCGGGGCGGTGGTGGATATCCAGTTCCCCCGCGACCGGATGCCGAAGATCTACGAGGCGCTGAAGCTCGAGCCCAGCCAGGGCAAGTCGCTGGCCGAGGAAGGCTTGACCTTCGAAGTGCAGCAGCAGCTCGGCGACGGCATCGTGCGCACCATCGCCATGGGTTCGGCCGATGGCCTGCGCCGCGGCATGCCGGTGACTTCCAGCGGCAAGGGCATTTCGGTGCCGGTTGGCCCGGCGGTGCTGGGCCGCGTGATGGACGTGCTCGGCCGACCGATCGACGAGCGCGGTCCGATCGAGACCAACGAATACCGTGAGATCCACCAGCAAGCGCCGAAGTTCGACGAGCTGTCGTCATCGCAGGAGCTGCTCGAGACGGGAATCAAGGTCATGGACCTGGTCTGCCCCTTCGCGAAGGGCGGCAAGGTGGGGTTGTTCGGCGGCGCCGGTGTCGGCAAGACCGTCAACATGCTCGAGCTGATCAACAACATCGCCAAGGCGCATTCGGGTCTTTCCGTGTTCGCCGGTGTCGGCGAGCGCACCCGCGAAGGCAACGACTTCTACCACGAGATGTCGGATGCGAAGGTCATCGTCCAGGATGACTTGTCCCAGTCGAAGGTGGCAATGGTGTTCGGGCAAATGAACGAGCCGCCCGGCAACCGCCTGCGCGTTGCCCTGAGCGGCCTGTCCATGGCCGAGCGCTTCCGCGACGAGGGCCGCGACATTCTCTTCTTCATCGACAACATCTACCGCTACACGCTGGCCGGAACCGAAGTGTCGGCGCTGCTCGGCCGGATGCCGTCGGCGGTGGGCTACCAGCCCACCCTCGCCGAGGAAATGGGGCGGCTGCAGGAGCGGATCACCTCCACCAAGAACGGTTCGATCACCTCGATCCAGGCGGTGTACGTGCCCGCGGACGACCTGACCGACCCGTCACCCGCCACCACCTTCGCCCACCTCGACGCCACCGTCGTGCTGTCGCGCGACATCGCCTCGCTCGGTATCTATCCGGCTGTCGATCCGCTCGATTCGACGTCGCGCCAAATCGATCCGAACGTCATCGGCGAGGACCACTACAACACCACGCGTGCGGTGCAGGCTACCTTGCAGCGCTACAAGGAACTGCGCGACATCATCGCCATTCTCGGGATGGACGAACTGTCACCCGAGGACAAGCTGGCCGTTGCCCGAGCGCGAAGGATCCAGCGCTTCCTGTCGCAGCCGTTCCACGTCGCCGAGGTCTTCACCGGCTCGCCCGGCAAGTACGTGCCGCTGTCGGAAACCATCCGCGGCTTCAAGATGATCGTCAACGGCGAGTGTGACGCGCTGCCGGAACAGGCGTTCTACATGGTTGGCACGATCGACGAGGCGTTCGAGAAGGCAAAAACGCTGAAGTAAATAAGTAAGCGGATACTTCCGGTTTGACGCTGTAATTACGGAATCGAGGCAACACGATGAACACGATCCACGTCGACGTGGTCAGTGCCGAGGAAGCGATCTTCGACGGCGAGGCGGAATTCGTCGCCTTGCCCGGTGAAGCGGGCGAGCTCGGCATCTATCCGCAGCACACCCCGCTGATCACCCGCATCAAGGCCGGGGCGGTGCGGATCAAGATGCCGGAGCGCAAGGAAGAGGAGTTCGTCTTCGTCGCCGGCGGCATCCTCGAAGTGCAGCCCAATCGCGTGACCGTGCTGGCCGACACGGCCATCCGCGGGGCCGACCTCGACGAAGCCAAGGCCGCCCAGGCGCAGAAGGAGGCGCAGGAAGCGATGGCCAACGCCAAGAGCGACATCGACCTGGCTCGCGCCACGTCCGAATTCGCGATGATGGCTGCCCAGCTGGCCGCGATCCGCAAGCTGCGCAAGAAGTAATCGACCTGGTCAGGGCTGCGCTCGCGCAGCCACCGCCTTCCCAGCCGGGGCAGCCGCTTCGCCGCATTGCGCTGGTCGCTGGCGCTGCAGGGCGACTCGGCGAAGCCGTCCTCTCCGAAGTCCTCGCCGCGCCGCGCTACCGGCATACCACGGTTCTCACCACGGCACCCCTCGGCTCGACGCTCGCAGGGCTCCAGGGCATGTCGCTCGAGCAACTGCGCGAGCTCGCCGCCGCGGCGCAGGATGTCGACCCGCCGACCCTGAGCACGACCCGGGGCAAGCTCGGACAGCAGGCAGCGGCCGTCCCGCCAGGGCCGGGCGGCGTCCGAGGTGCGGCGCAACCGCCGGAACTGGACGTCTTCGTCATCTGGAGCGCTGCCGCCGATCCCTTCGGCAGGGCCCACAATCGCCGCGACGCGGTCTATGCGGCGATCCAGGACGCCGCCGAGCTGCGCACGGTGGCGGCCGCCGCCTGCGGGCTGCGGGCCCGGCGGCTGCTCCTGGTGGCCCCGCTGCTCGCCTGGCAGCAGGTATCGGCGGCCAGCCGGATGTTGCCCGAGGCGATGGAAATGGAGCTCGCGCGCCTGCCGATCCCGACGATCGTGATCATGCGCCCCACCAGCGATTCCGCCGGACGAACCGCAGCCGGCGGCAGCCGGCTGCAACGCTTCGCCCGCTTCTATCTCTCGCAGCTGCGCTTCATGCTGCCATCGGCGACCCAGACGCTGCGCTCCAGCGAGATCGCCCGCGCTGCCGTTTCGCTGGCCGCGGATGCCCAGGCCCCCGGCCTGGCCGTGGTGGCGCTGGAGGAAATCCGGCACCATGCCGGCAAGCCGCGGGCCGGTCGCCGCGTCCCCTGGGAGCGCAAGCCGTGACCTTGCCGTTCCGACCAACCCCGACCGGTGGCTGGCAGGCCACCGCACCCTACGGGACCAACCCATGAATGACGTCTTCCTGCGCGCGCTGCGTCGCGAACCCACCCCCTATACCCCGGTCTGGCTGATGCGCCAGGCAGGTCGCTACCTGCCGGAGTACAACGCGACCCGCGCCCGTGCGGGGGACTTCCTGACCCTGTGCAAGACACCCGAACTGGCCTGCGAGGTGACCCTGCAGCCGTTGGCGCGTTTCGCGCTCGACGCCGCCATCCTGTTCTCCGACATCCTCACCATCCCGGATGCGATGGGATTGGGCCTGCACTTCGTCGATGGTGAAGGGCCGAAGTTCCGTCATCCGCTGCGCGACGAAGCGGCCGTGGCGCGCCTGGCCGCCCCCGACCCGACGGCAGAGCTGCGCTACGTCATGGACGCGGTGCGAACCATCCGTGCCGCGCTTGCCGATCGTGTTCCGTTGATCGGCTTCTCCGGCAGTCCATGGACGCTCGCCTGCTACATGGTCGAAGGCGGCGGCAGCAGCGACTTCCGCCAGGTCAAGACCATGCTCTATCGGCGCCCCGACCTCATGCACCGCATCCTGGAAGTCAACACCCGCGCCGTCACGGCCTACCTGAACGCGCAGATCGAGGCCGGTGCCCAGGCCGTGATGCTGTTCGACACCTGGGGCGGGAACCTTCCCGACGGTCACTTCCAGACCTTTTCGCTGGCCTACATGCAGCGCATCCTCGCCGGCTTGTCCAGTCACCGGCGCGAACGCCAACCGGACGGCGCGGAAGTCGCGGCGCCGGTTCCGAGCATCGTCTTTACCAAGGGGGGCGGCGGCTGGCTGGAGCTGCTCGCCGACAGCGGCGCCGCTGCCGTCGGCGTTGACTGGACGGTCAACCTGGGCGAGGCGCGAAGGCGCGTCGGTGCGCGCTGCGCCATCCAGGGCAATCTCGACCCGATGGCCCTGATGGCCGACCCCGAGCAGGTGCGGGCGGAGGTTCGCCGCACCCTGCAGTCATTCGGCCCGCCGACGCCCGGATGCGGCCACGTCTTCAATCTCGGCCACGGCATCAACCAGCACACGCCTCCCGACAATGTACGGGCCTTGGTCGACAGCGTTCATCAATACAGCGCAGACATGCGGTCGGCCGGGTGAGTGGCTCCTCACTTTGAGTTCCGGCATCCGTTTGACTTATGCACAAATTTTTGTTTGGCGGCTGCGCCCGGCGTAATTCCCGGTCGAGTGTTACAGCCGTCGCTAAGTCATTGATTTTCCTAGGCGTAATTATGACAAAATCTTGAGCAGACGACCGGACTAGTCCTAATGACGGGCCTTCGCAGGCTATTTCCTGAACATCTGCACAGAGTTATCCACAGTTTTTGTGTAGAACTGAAAAAGCCTTTGAAAGTCCGATGCTTGGGCCGTCTTCTTCAGAACTACTTTAAGACGAAAGCGATCGACGGCAGACGAATGGGGACGAATGGAGGGGGCAGATCGGCGCCGGAGGGGCCCGCTGGAGCTCAATTGTGAGCAACCAGTGTGCCCGGAGAAGAAAAGCACCGCCTTCGATCGAGTTCGCCTATAGCGACCAGGGGGCCACCCGCATCGGGGACCACCACCGACGTTCCCCCCGGTTCCATGCTTCCGCGCAAACGACCGTGCCGCCAACGCGGCCTCGCCCATCCGCCGTTGGACCAAAGTCCAACCGCTCCGACCCCCTCGCCGCGGTAACTTATCGGCCGGGGGCTCGTTCCCGCGCCTGCGCACGCCAGGGTCACCGGTAAGAAACAGCCAGCGCCGCCTTGCAATCCGGGTCCCGCTCCAGTCACCACGCTCGTGGTCGCGGGGGCCGAGGGAAGCGCAGCAACCGGCAGGTATGACATGAAACTGGCAGCGGACGTCATGACCGCCTCGACCACTCGATCCCGGGACCACAAAGCGAGTGGCGCAAGATCCGGCATGCTGTGGATACCCGGCGGCACGTTTCGCATGGGGTCGGACAAACACTATCCCGAGGAAGCGCCGGCCCACCAGGTCAGGCTGAATGGCTTCTGGATAGACCGCACGCCGGTGACCAATCTCCAGTTCCGCAAGTTCGTCGAGGCCACGGGGTATGTGACTTTCGCGGAGATCGCGCCGGATCCCAAGGACTATCCAAACGCGCTTCCTCATATGCTCAAGGCAGGCTCCCTCGTGTTCACGCCGCCCGACCTTCCGGTCAATCTGCGCGATTGGAGCCAATGGTGGCAGTTCAAGTTCGGCGCCCAATGGCGCCGCCCGTACGGGCCGCGCAGCTCCATCAAGGGACTCGATCAGCACCCCGTCGTCCATATCGCCTTTCAAGACGCGCAGGCCTATGCGAAGTGGGCTGGCAAGGACTTGCCGACCGAAGCGGAATGGGAACACGCCGCGCGCGGCGGGCTCGACGGAGCGGAGTTCGCCTGGGGCGAGGAGTTCACGCCCGACGGTCGCCACATGGCCAACACCTGGCAGGGTCAGTTCCCCCACCAGAACATCAAGAGCGACGGCTACGAACGCACGTCTCCCGTCACCGCATTCCCGCCGAACGGCTACGGGGTCTACGACATGATCGGCAATGTGTGGGAGTGGACCACCGACTGGTACGCCGCGAAACACGAAGCCGATCCTGCAAAGCCCTGCTGCATCCCAGTCAACCCGCGAGGCGCATGCCAGGAAGACAGTTACGACCCCTGCCAACCCGCTGTAAGGATCCCACGCAGGGTCCTGAAGGGCGGATCGCATCTGTGCGCACCCTGCTACTGCCGCCGGTACCGGCCGGCAGCGCGACATGCGGAGCCCGTCGACACGTCGACCAGTCATGTCGGCTTTCGCTGCGTCGTTCGCCCTCAAATGCCGGGAGACGGTCGATGCTGATCCCAGCTTCCGCACGCCGACTGGTGCGCGCATGCGGGATCGCCTTGTGTTTCAGGCCCAGCGCTGCCATTACTGCGCAAACCCTCGCCAAGCTCTCTTCCGGCTGGACCTTCGAATTGACGCCGTACCTGTGGGGAACCGGGACGAAAGACGATATCCAGGGAGGAGGCTTGCCCAGACCCAGCGTGGACTTCGCCTTCTCCGACGCTGCAGCGCTGGCGGTCGATTGACGCACTGGAACGGAGATCTGCATCGATGCCGGCCATCTCCGCCAGCAACGACGGGAGAGCATTCATGGCTGAGACGACGAAGCGTAACTGGGTGTCGGACGATCCCTCCGTGGAACTGTCGGCGCGCCGCACAGGCATGTCGTTCCAGCGAACGCGGCTCTCGGCGGACCGGACGCTCATGTCCGTCATCCGGACTTCGCTCTCGCTGATCAGCTTCGGCTTCACGATCTTCCAGGTATTCAAGAAGCTCGAGTCGTCGAACGCGGTCTCCTCATCCGAAGCCGCGCGCAACTTCGGCAGCGCCATGGTCGTGCTCGGCATCATCGTGCTGCTGATCGGCATCATCTACGAGCTGCGTTTCATGCAGGCCCTGCGGACCACGCGGCGAGAAATGTCGGAGCAGGGATTGATCCACGGCACGAGCCCCTTCCCGGGCTCGTTCACGTTGCTGACGGCAATCCTGCTGCTGGGGCTGGGCGTGGTCACCATCCTCAGCATGATTTTCCAGGCCGGCCCGTTCGGGTAGCGTCCTCATGCGAGAGACGCTCACGATCATCACCGAGTACGCCGTGCTCGGTATCGATGCCATGGCGATGGTGGTCATCGTCATCGGCACGATCGAGGCCTTCGCGAGCGCCTTGCGGGTGATGCTGCGTCCAAGTTCGGTCGTCGAACGGCGTGACGTCTGGCTCCGCTATGGGCGCTGGCTGGTCGCCGCGCTCACCTTCCAGCTTGCAGCGGACATCATCGAAACCTCGATCGCCTCGAGCTGGGACGCCGTCGGCCGCCTGGCGGCGATCGCGGTCATCCGGACCTTCCTGAACTACTTCCTGGAGCGGGACCTGGAACGCGCCCGCGAGCCGCCGGCCGGGAAACCCGAATAGACGGCGGCCGCCCCGTTCGCACCGCTGGTTCTCACGATGATTCCGATCACCGACTTGATCCGGCAGTTGCTCGGCAGGCTGTTATAGCCAAGCCAGCTCGGCGCATTTTCGCCTGCGGCGCCTGGCGCCGAACCCGGCTTCAGCGCGGCCGAAGCAACCGCCTCTGTCCGCATTCGCCTATAGCGGCTATTGGAGGCGCCAACAAGCTCGCCTATATTAGGTGGCTGAAGTTGCACCGCCTTCATTGACTGGCGTTTGCGCCGGAGATTGGTGGATGGACGTGACCAGACGCGCCTTCGTCGGGCTGTGCTGCACCGGCCTTGCCGGCTGCACCGCCACGCGCCAGACGCTGGCCGATGCCACCGGCTGGGTGTCGAAGAAGCTGGATCCGACGCCGCCTCCGCCCCCGCCTCCGCCGCCTGCCCCGGTCGCCAAGGCCGAGCCCCCTCCGCCGCCGCCCAAGCCGGTGCTGGTCGTCCCGGACCGGGAATTGCAGATGGCGGTCAGGGCCGGCAGCCAGCTCAACCCCGACTTCCAGGGACGCCCGGCGCCGGTCGTGGTACGGCTGTACCTGCTTCGTGCCGGCATCAACTTCGGCGCCGCGGACTTCTTCTCGCTCTACGAGCGCGATGCGGCAGTCCTGGGCACGGACCTGCTGGCGCGCGAGGAAGTGCAGCTACGGCCCGGGGCCACCATCCAGATCGCCCGCAAATTCCCGACCGACGCGCGCTTCCTGGGGGTGGTTGCCGCTTTCCGCGACATCGAGCGATCCAGCTGGCGCGCATTGTCGAGCCTGCCCGTACCCCCGCCCGCCGTGGCGACCCCTCCCAATGAGCCGATCCCGGTTCCGGTACGGATCGCCATCGACGGCGGCCAGATCGCGGTATCGATCGGCTGACCGGCAGAACCAGGAACGACCACAACAGAGGAAGGCCCCGCGCAGACATGCTGATGGAATCCCCGTCCCGGAGAGCCCGTTCATTCCGAGGCCACTTCAGGCGACCAGCCAGACAACCGAAGGCATCCCCAGGAGAATCCTCCCCGATGTGGCGCAAATCATGACCTGGCGCAGAAAAGTTCTCTGGTCGGAAGGCCTCTTCCTGAGGCCGCAGCACTTCCAGCAGCAGGAACGCTATCTCGAAAACCTGGTCGAAAGGCGCGGGCGCGCCATCCGGTCGTACGGATGGGGCTTCGAGACGATGGAGATCGACGAGGCGGCAGCCGCCATCGGCAACGTTGCTTTGCGCCAGGCCGCCGGCATCCTGCCGGACGGCACGCCGTTCAGCCTGCCGGCGGACGATCCCCCGCCCGCGCCGTTGATCATCCGCCAGGATCACCCGAAGGATTCCCTGATCTACCTGGGCATCGTCGCCGAGCGTGCCGGCGTGCCGTCGGCATCGCTCGACGAGAACGAGCGCCTGGCGTCGTTGCGCTTCGGCAGCGGGGCGGTGGATGTCGTCGACAGCAACCAGGGGTTCCCTGATCCGGCGCCGATGCAGCTTGGCGAACTGCGCCTGCAACTGATCAGCGCGGCGGAGCTCAGCGGTGCCTGGTGCGCGATGCCGATCGCGCGGGTGGTCGAGCGGCGCGCCGATGGGCAGGTGGTCCTCGACAAGCAGTTCGTCGGGCCCTTCCTGTCGGTCAACGACTGCGGGCTGCTGCGCGGCTATCTGGCTGAACTGCGCGGCCTGCTGTCGCAGCGCGTCGATGCGCTGGCGGGCCGAATGGCGCAGCCGGGCCGCGGCGGGGTCGCCGAGATCGCCGACTTCCTGCTCCTGCAAACCGTCAATCGCGCCAGCGCGCTGTTCGAGCATCTCTGCAACCTGCCGCGCCTCCACCCCGAGAGCCTCTACGCCCAATGTGTCCAGCTCGCCGGCGACCTGGCGGCGTTCGGGCCGGAGCGGCGCATGAGCCGGCCGTTTCCGGCCTACGACCACGACGACCACGGGCTGAGCTTCAAGCCGGTGATGGCGCAGCTGCGCCTGGCGCTGTCGATGGTGCTCGAGCAGAGCGCCATCCCGATCGAGCTGCACGACCGCAAGTACGGCGTCCGGGTGGCGGTGATTCCCGACAAGGGCCTGCTGACCAGCGCCAGCTTCGTGCTGGCCGTCGCCGCGCAATTGCCGTCGGAAACGCTGCGCCAGCGATTCCCCGGCCAGCTCAAGGTCGGGCCAGTCGAGAAGATCCGCGACCTGGTCAACCTGCAGCTCCCCGGCATCGGCCTGCGGGCGCTGCCGGTGGCTCCGCGGCAGATTCCCTATCACGCCGGGTTCAACTACTTCGAGCTCGATACGCGGCATGAGCTGTGGGAGCTGCTCAGGAATTCCGGCGGCCTGGCCATGCACCTCGCCGGCGAGTTCCCGGGGCGCGAGCTGGAATTCTGGGCGGTCCGAGGCTGACGCGATGCAACGCGGCCGACTGCTCCAAGACCACGTCCATCGATCGCCACGGGGGTAAGCAGCATGGCGAGCGAAGCGCCCCCGCCCAGGTCCGACCGGATGCCGGTGCGACCGCGCCCGGGCGCGCGCGGCGCGGGCGTTGGCG
>JAEZQX010000235.1 GCA_023441105.1 Pseudomonadota bacterium
TTCGTCGGCAGTTTCCACGAACGGGCTCGACGTCACCGGCCGCTTGTGGCGCAATGACAGGATGCGCGGTAAACGTGCGCAAAGTGCCGGGTCAAAGCCCTCGATCGTACCCATCCGGGGTATAAGAGACACTTGCAGACACTACTGAACCTTCTCTCCAGCGTCGCCCTGCTGATCTGGGGCACGCATATCGTGCGCACCGGCATCCTCAGGGTGTTCGGCGCCAACCTGCGCCACATCCTTGCCCGCAGCGTCGGCAACCGCGGCAAGGCCTTCGCCTCCGGCCTGGGCGTGACCGCGCTGGTCCAATCGTCGAGCGCCACGGCGCTGATCGCCAGCTCGTTCGTCGGGCAGGGGCTGATCGCGCTCGGCCCGGCGCTGGTGATCATGCTGGGGGCGGATGTCGGCACCGCGCTGATGGCCAAGGTCTTCTCGCTCGACCTGCGCTGGTTGTCGCCGCTGTTGATCATCGCCGGCGTCGTCACCTTCCTGCCGCGCAAGAGCTCCCGCGCCGGGCAGATCGGCCGGGTCATGCTGGGGCTCGGGATGATCATCCTGGCGCTGCAGCTGGTGGTGCAGGCGACGCAGCCGATCACCCATGCGCAGGGCGTCAAGATCATCTTCGCCACGCTGTCGGGGGACATCCTGCTCGACATCCTGATCGGCGTGCTGTTCACGCTCGTGTCGTGGTCGAGCCTGTCGGTGGTGCTGCTGACCGCCGCCTTCGTGACGGCGAACCTGATCGCGCTGCCGGTGGCGCTGAGCCTGGTCCTCGGCGCCAACCTCGGCAGCGGGCTGCTGGCGCTGCTGGTGAACCTGCGCACCCCCGGCGCCGGGCGCCACGTCGCCTTCGGCAATCTCTTCTTCAAGGTGGTCGGCTGCCTGATCTTCGGCCTCGGCCTGCCGTTCTTCGTCGATTTCCTGGCCAGCCTGGACGCCGATCCCCGGGCGCAGGTGCTCAATTTCCACGTCCTCTTCAACCTCGCGATCGCCGTGCTGTTCATCTTCCTGACGGATGCGGTGGGGCGGCTGGTGTCGCGCTGGGTGCCGGTCCCGGACGCGAGCGTCGCCCAGGTCGAGCCGCGTCACCTCGACCAGGGTGCGCTGAAGACGCCGGCGCTGGCACTGGCCAACGCGGCGCGCGAGGTGCTGCGCATCGGCGACACGGTCGAGCAGATGCTGCAGGGCATGCTGCGGGTGATCCGCACCAACGACAGCGAGCTGGTGGCCGGCGTGGTCCGCCTGGAGAACGACATCGACCGGCTCTACACCGCGGTCAAGCTCTACCTGACGCAGCTCAGTCGCGAATCGCTCGACGAGCGCGAAGGTGCCCGCTGGTCGGAGATCGTGCAGCTGACGATCAACCTCGAGCACGTCGGCGACATCCTCGAGGGCGTGATGCGCGATCTGCGCGACAAGAAGATCGCCCATCGGCTGATGTTCTCCGACGAGGGGATGCGGGAGATCGAGGAGCTGCATTCACGGCTGATCGCCAACCTGAGGCTCGGGCTGTCGGTGTTCCTCAGCGGCGACCTGCGCAGCGCCCAGATGCTGATGGCCGAGAAGGAGCGCTTCCGGGACCTGGAGCGTGCCTATGCCGCGAGCCATCTCGACCGGCTGGCCGGCCAGTCGCTGCGGGCGCTGGAAACCAGCTCGCTGCATCTCGACATCATCAGCGACATGCGGCGGATCAACTCCTTCTTCTGCTCGACGGCCTATCCGATCCTCGAGCAGGCCGGGCAGCTGCGACGCAGCCGGCTGCGCGGCGGCGATACCTTCACGGCCGCCACGGCCGGGGACCAGCCGCCGCTTCCTCCGCTGCAGGCGGGAGAGGGCAGCCAGGCGCCCGCCGGGTCGTGACGCCCGGCCGGCTCAGCGGTCCGCCGGATCGCAGTACCCGGCAGGATCCTGATCCCGGACTCAGTCGCTTCCGACCAGGTCGGGCGCGCGGTCGCCGCCCACGATGCAGCGCGGGTTGACATAGGCGGTGCCGGGTCCGGCGCCGCCGATCTCCTCGCCATAGAGATGGGTGCCGCAGGCGCCGCAAAAGCGATGACCGATGGTCCGTCCGCCGAAGGTGTAGGCGCCGACGCCTTCCTCGGTGGACAGCAGGCGCAGCCGGTCACGCGGCACGCTGAGCAGGCCGCCCTGGCTGGCCGCGCCCCCGTGCACTTCGAAGACGAACCGGCCGCAATGGCAGGTGCCGCGAAAACCCACTACGCGCCGCCCATCTTCGCGATCGCCTCGCGCATCTCGTCGGGGCTCATGTCCCGGATATGGGTGGCGATGGACCATTGATGCCCGAAGGGGTCCTCGATCTTGCCATAGCGGTCACCCCAGAACTGGTCGGCTGCCGGCATGACGACCTTGGCGCCGGCGGCGACGGCCCGTTCGATGGCCGCGTCGACGTCCTCCACGTACATGTGGATGGTCACCGGCGAGCCCTTCAGCGCATCCGGCCCCAGCAAGCCCCATTGCGGCATGGCATCGACCAGCATCAGTGGCGAGCCGCCGATGCGGACCATGGCATGCATCAGCTTGCCGTCGGGACCGGGCATGCGCACCGCTTCGACGGCGCCGAAGGCATTGCGGTAGAACTCGATCGCCGCCGCGGCGCCGGCGCACACCAGGTGAGGGGTCAGCGTGGGCATCCCCTCGGGAACCGGCTTCACGCTCTTGCGATCCTGCGTTGCGGACATGACGCGCCTCCTGGACTGCAAAGGGTCCGAGGTTACGCCGGCAGGGTGGTCCTGCAAAGATCCAATTCCAGCCGCTCCGACGGTGCCAATCGGGCCGCTTCACGGAGGGTGGTGCCGCCGGGCACTGGTATCATCGGAGTGCCGAAATCGGGGGCACGGCCGGTACCACGTCGTCGCCGACCGCAGCACTCCCGGACTCGCCGGATCCAACGAAGCAGGGCCGCACATGTTCCTGGAACTCGACGGCAACGGGCCGGTCTATTCCCAGCTCGCTCGTGCCCTCAAGCAGGCGATCCTGCGCGGGCAACTCAAGGCCGGCAGCAGGCTGCCGGCGACCCGCGTCCTGGCGCTCGAGCTGGGCTTGTCACGCAACACCGTGCTGACCGCCTACGAGTTGCTCTGCACCGAGCAGCTGGCCGTCGCCACCGCCGGCTCGGGCACCTTCGTGCGGCGGGTCATGATGGGCGGGGGCTTTGCCGCCGAGGCACCGGCAGTGCCGCCCCAGACCCGCTATGCCGCCCGCCTGCGCAGCCTGCCGCCGCTGGCATTGCGTCCGGCCTCGTCGCGGATCGCCTTCGACCTGCAGTACTGCGAGCCGCTGGTCGATCCGCTGCTGGCTGGCGTCTGGCGTCGCGAGCTCGCGCGGGCGGCGCAGCGCATGGCGTGGGGCTACCCGCCGAGCGCCGGCCTGCCGGCCCTGCGGCAGGCCATCCGGGATCATCTCGCGCGCCGCCGCGGCGTCGTCTGCCATGCCGACGACATCGTCATCGTCAACGGCGCCCAGCAGGCGGTGGCGCTGGTCGCGCGGGTGCTGCTGAACGAGGGCGATGCGGTCGTGGTCGAAGATCCCGGCTACCAGCTCGCCGTCAACGCGCTGCAGGCCCACGGCGCCCGGCTGCTGCCGGTACGAGTGGATGCGCATGGCCTGCAAGTCGAGGCGCTGCCGCCGGACGGCGTGCGGCTGGTCCATGTCACGCCATCGCACCAGTTTCCGTCCGGAGCGGTGATGTCGCTGGAGCGACGGCTGGCGCTGCTGGAGTATGCGCTGGCCAACCAGTGCTGGCTGATCGAGGACGACTACGACGGCGAGTTCCGCTACGACGCAACCGCCATCCCGGCCCTGCGTTCGCTCGATGTCCGCAACCGGGTGGTCTACGTCGGCAGCTTCTCCAAGGTGCTGTTTCCCGGTCTGCGGCTGGGGTACGTCGTCTGCCCGGCGGGGCTGCGCGACGACCTGGTGGCGGCCAAGCGGCTCGACGATATCGGTTGCGGCCTGATCGAGCAGGAGGCGCTGGCCGCGCTGATGGCCGGTGGCGCATTCGAGCGTCACCTGCGGCGCACGGCCCTCGAGCTGCGACGGCGACGAGCAACGCTGCTCGACGGCCTTGCCCGCCACTGCGCCGGGCAGCTGCGCTTCGACGATTCACGCGCCGGGATGCACCTGGTCGGATGGCTGCCGGGCTGGAGCCCGGAGTCGGTCCAGGCGCTGGTGGCGCGGGGGCAGCAGCGGGGGCTGGGCCTGCATCCGATCGGACCGCACTACCTGCTGCCGCCGGCGCCCGCCGGCCTGCTGCTGGGATTCGCGAGGTTGTCGCCGAAGCAACTGCAGGTGGCCACCGCGCGGCTCGGCGAATGCCTGCGC
>JAEZQX010000245.1 GCA_023441105.1 Pseudomonadota bacterium
CGCCGAGGGGCGGCGCTCGGCGACGGCGGCGGCAGCAGGCGCGGCAGCGGCCGGCGCTTCCACCGCCGCGTCGGCGAGGCACACCTGCGCATCGTCGATGCCGATGCTGCGCAGTGCGCGCAAGGCGACGAAGGCATCCACCGCCCGCTGTTCGGCGTAGATGACGACGGCGCAGCCGGGCTCGATGCCGGCCTTGGCGAGCGTTTCCGCAATCACGCTCGCCGGGATCAGGTTGCCGCCGCTGTTGTCGGCCAGCAGCCACTCGACCTCGCCCAGCGCCAGGGCGCCGTCGAGGCGGCCGTGGCCGGCCTCTGCCGCGGTCCGCACATCCCAGATGACGGCGCCGGCGGCAGCCGCCCGCGCCATTTCTTCGCGGCCGATGATCAGCACCGGTTCGCTCAGCGCCCCATGCCAGTAGGACAGGGCGGCGTGCACGAAATCGAGTCCAGACATAGTCGAATCCTTCCCTTGTTTGCATGTGCCGACCGCAAGCTCGCGTGGGCCCGGCACGATCCGATCAGGCTAGGGGGACGCGGTTGCCTCGACATGAGCATCGATTGCCAGGCCGGCCGGTTTGTATCCGGAGGTTTCCGGTGGACGGCCAGCGCCGTCCAACTGCTTGAAAAGGCGGGTAATCGGGCGGACGGCGGGCGGGTTGGAGTTTTCCCGAAGAACGCCTTAGGAACGACCCTTGCTGACCCGAAAGCAACAACCCGGGGGAAGAGCGTGCCGAAAATCGTCGTGGGCGGTTACGTCATCGTTGCCGAAGCGGTGCAACGCGAGGACGGCTGGATGCCGTCGGCGACCATCCACGACGACCGTCCCGATGTCGATGTCGACGATGTCACGGACGACTACCGGGTGATCGCGCCGGACGATGTGCGCTGCGCCAGCCGCCAGGAGGCGATCGACCAGGCGGAGGTACTGGGCCGCACCTGGGTGGCCCAGCACAGTTGATCGGCTGCCGGTTTGCCTACTTGTTGAGGCCTTCGGCAGCCAGCGCCGCCTGCACCGCGGGCCGCTCGGCCATGCGCTTGCGGAAAGCGAGCAGGTTGTCGAGGCCTTCGAGGCTGACGCCCATTGGCTTGGCCCAATTGCTCACCGTGAAAAGATAGGCATCGGCAACGCTGAAGTCGTCGCCAAGCAGCCATTGCTTTCCCTGCAGCTGCTGGTCTACCCATTTGAAGCGGTCGCTGATGCGGCCGCGGAAGAACTGCTTGGTGTCGTCGCCGATATTCGGATTGAACAGCGGGCTGAACGACTTGTGCAGTTCGCTGCTGATGAAGTTGAGCAGCGACTGAAGCCGGTAGCGCTCGAGGGTGCCGTTGGCCGGGGCGAGCTTGCTGGCAGGCACCTGGTCGGCGATGTACTGGACGATGGCCGGTCCCTCGGTCATGAGGTTGCCGTCGGGGAGCTTCAACGCCGGCACGTAGCCGAGCGGGTTCACCGAGCGGAAGTCGCCGCCGTCCTCCATCTCCTTGGTCTTGGTGCTGACCTTGCGAAGTTCGAAGTCGAGCCCGGCCTCCCGCAGCACGATGTTGGGGGAGAGCGAACAGGCGCCCGGGGCGTAGTAAAGCGTATGCATGACGTCCTCTATGGTCGAAGAGGCGATCATGTTACTCAAGCGCAACCGGCCAGGACCCTGTGGGGGCAGGGTCTTGCCACCGGCGCGTGAGGCTCAGGTATAGCGGGCGCGCAGGATCTTCGCTGCTGCCACCATCGATTGCAGCTTGCCGTCGGCCACCGCGCGCGGCAGGTACTTCATGCCGCAATCCGGCGCCAGGATGACGTCCTCCGGCGCGATGTGCTCGAGTGCCCGCTCGATCCTCGCCACCACCGTCTCCGGGGTCTCCACGTCGGGATCGGCCAGGTCGAGGCAGCCGACCATGATCTGCTTGCCCGGAAGCTGGCGGAGCACGCTGCAGTCGAGGCGCGACTGCGCGGTCTCGATCGAGATCTGGTTGCAGCGGCATTGCGCCAACTCGGGCAGGAACGAATAGCCGCTCGGCCGCTCGTGGATGATGGCGGCATAGCCGAAGCAGATGTGGACCGCCGTCGTGCCCTCGACGCCGTCGAGCGCCCGTTCCAGCGCCGCCAGGCCGAACTGGCGCGCCTTTTCCGGGCGCGCCTGCATGTAGGGCTCGTCGATCTGCACGATGTCGGCACCGGCGGCGAAGAGGTCACGGATCTCCTCGTTCACGGCGACGGCATAGTCCATCGCGGCCGCCTGGTCGTCGGGATAGAAGTCGTTCTGCGCCTGCTGTGCCATGGTGAACGGCCCGGGCACGGTGATCTTCACCATCCGGTCGGTATGCGACTTGAGGAAGCGGACGTCGTCCGCCTCCACCGCGTGGCGGCGGCGGATCTTGCCGACGATGCGGGGCACCGGATTCGGATGCCCGGAGCGGTCCAGCGCCGTGCCCGGGTTGTCCAGGTCCACGCCATCGAGCGCGGTGGCGAAGCGGTTGGAGTAGCTCTCACGCCGGATCTCGCCATCGGAGACGATGTCGAGGCCGGCGGCTTCCTGCGCCCGGATCGCGAGCAGCGTGGCGTCGTCCTGGGCCTGTTCGAGATATTGCGCAGGGATGCGCCACAGCTCGCGCGCGCGGACCCGCGGCGGGAAGCGACCGCTCAGCTTCTCGCGATCGATCAGCCAGTCGGGTTGCGGATAGCTGCCGACGATGGTGGTGGGAAAGAGCATCGTGTCTCCTGGTCGTCATGCGATCCCTGCCGGGCCGCGCAGCGTTGCCCCATGACACGCCGGACCCGACCGCAGCGGCGCAGTGGCCGCGGTGGCGCGCAGTCTTGCATGGATGCGGCAGCCGGTCAAACCGCCCGCTGGCCGGGCGGCTCGTGATCAGGGCTGCGCCGGCGGCAGCGGTTCCCGGATGGGGGGCGTGCGGGGCCGCGGCGGCTCGCGGACTTCGTCCGGACGGTGCTTGTCCTTGTCGGGCCAGTCGTTGGCCGGGTCATCCGCATCGGGGTCGTCGGTGATCGGTACGTCCGGAGTCTGGTGGGCGAACGGTTTCATGGCGGTTTTCACTCCGCAGTTTCACGCCGCAGGATCCCGGCGTCCGGGAGGGCAAGCAAGGGCTGTTCCCTGGCGGCGACTCAGCGCATGCCGCCCATGCCGCCCATCCCGCCGAGTCCGCCGCCCATCATGCCCTTCATCGAGCGCATCATCTTGGCGAGGCCGCCTTTCTGCATCTTCTTCATCATCGCCTGCATCTGCGAGAACTGGTTCAGCAGGCGGTTGACATCCTGGACCGGTACGCCGGCGCCGGTGGCGATGCGGCGCTTGCGGCTCGCCTTGATCAGCTCCGGCTTGGCGCGCTCCTGGGGCGTCATCGCATGGATGATGCCCTGCATGCGTCGCATGTCGCGCTCGGCCCGATCCATGTCGCCGGGGTTGGCCTTGCCCTGCATCTCGGCCGGCAGCTTGTCCAGCAGCGAGGACAGTCCTCCCATCTTCTTCATCTGGCTGAGCTGCTGGAGGAAGTCGTTGAGGTCGAAGCGGGATCCGCCCTTGAGCTTTTCGGCAAGGCCTCGTGCCGCCTCCTGGTCGACCCCGGCCTGCGCCTGCTCGACCAGCGCGACGATGTCGCCCATGCCGAGGATGCGGTTCGCCATCCGGTCCGGATGGAAGACATCGAGCCCGTCCAGCTTCTCGCCGACACCGACGAACTTGATCGGCTTGCCGGTCACCGACTTCACCGACAGCGCCGCGCCGCCGCGCGAATCGCCGTCGAGCTTGGTGAGGACCACGCCGGTCAGCGGCAGCGCCTCGTTGAAGGCCTTGGCGGTGTTGACCGCATCCTGGCCCTGCATGGCGTCGACCACGAACAGCGTCTCGACCGGCTTCAGCACCCGGTGCAGGGCCGTGA
>JAEZQX010000300.1 GCA_023441105.1 Pseudomonadota bacterium
CCCGCGGGGGGGCTCCCCCGCACGAGCCCACGAATGGACGCAGCTTCCGCGGCTTTCCCGGCGATGCCGGGCTGTTCCCGGCGCGGCCGGTGACGGCGCCTGCCGACCGCCAGCCGCTGCGCGCGGCATTGCGCGCACGCCGTGCGGCGCTGTCCGCCGCCGAACGCATCGCGGCGTCGCAGGGCCTGGTCGAACAGCTCGAAGGCATTCCCGAGTTCCTTACCGATCGCCGCATTGCAGGTTACTGGGCGGTGGACGGTGAACTGCCCCTGGCCGCCGTGATGGCGGGCGTGCGCGAGCGCGAACAGTCCTGGTACCTGCCGGTGCTGGGCCCGCAGCGGCAGCTGCGCTTCGGGCCATGGCATGCGCGCGATGAAATCCGGCCCAACCGCTACGGCATCCCCGAACCGGTCGGCGCGGACGACGCCCTGCTGGATCCCGCCGACATCGACGTCGTGTTGCTGCCGCTGCTCGGCTTCGACCGCAGCGGCGAGCGCCTCGGCTTCGGCGGCGGCTGGTACGACCGCAGCTTCGCCTTCGCGCGCGGACGCCCCGCCGGCGAACGGCCGCTGCTGGTCGGCATCGGCTACGCCGTGCAGGAAGTGCCGCGGATCGAACCGCAGCCATGGGACGTGCGGCTGGACTACATCGCCACCGAGCGGGAACTGATCGACCTCACCGGCGACGACGACGCGGCCTGAGCCCGCGTTCGCCTTCGCGCGCACCACCCACCAGGGCACGCCATGCACTACTGGCTGATGAAAACCGAGCCCGACGCGTTCTCGATCGACGACCTCGCGCGCGTCGGCACGGAGCCGTGGAGCGGCGTGCGCAACTACCAGGCGCGCAACTTCATGCGCGACGGCATGGCGGTGGGCGACGGCGTGCTGTTCTACCATTCAAGCTGCGCCGAGCCGGGCGTGGTGGGCATCGCCGAAGTCGCCAGCACCGCCTATCCCGATCCCACCCAGTTCGACCGCAAGAGCCCCTATTTCGATCCGAAGGCAACCCGCGCGGAGCCGCGCTGGATGCTGGTGGACGTGCGCTTCGTGCGCAAGCTCAAGCGCACCATCACGCTGGCGGAATTGCGCGAGGCACCGCGGCTGGAGGGCCTGGGCCTGTTGCAGCGGGGCAGCCGCCTCTCGGTGATGCCGGTGACGCGCGGGCAGTGGTCGGCGATCCTGGCGCTCGAATGAGCGATGCTCTGCCGCGACTGAAGTCGCTTCCACAAGGGCAGTGGCAACCTCTGTTGGGGGAGGGGCTTCACCTGCACCCACCAAAAGCATCGCGACTGAAGTCGCTCCCACAAGAGCTCGCCCCCTGCTGTTGTGGGAGGGGCTTCAGCCCCGATGGCTTCACCCGCGCCGGCCAGAAGCGTCGCGACTGAAGTCGCTCCCACAAAAGCAGTGGGAGAGGCTCCAGCCTCGATTGATCCACCAGCACCCGTCAAGAGCGTCGCGACTGAAGTCGCTCCCACAAGGGCAGTGGCAACCTCGGTTGTGGGAGGGGCTTCAGCCCCGATCGCTTCACCTGCACCTACGAAAAGCATCGCGACGGAAGTCGCTCCCACAAAAGCATTGGGACAGTGCGCGTGCGACACTCGCCCGGGTCGAAGGCGAGCGGCAGGCACAGGCGATGAATGCAGACGAACAGAAGCGCGCGGCAGGCCAGGCGGCGCTGCGCTATGTCGAGGACGGCACGGTGGTCGGCGTCGGCACCGGCTCGACCGTGGCCCACTTCATCGAGGCGCTGTCCGGCATCCGCGATCGCATCGAAGGCACCGTCTCCAGCTCGGAAGCCTCTACCCGGCTGCTGCAGCGGCACGGCATTCCGGTGCTCGACCTCAATGCCACCGGTCCGATCCCGCTGTACGTCGATGGCGCCGACGAGTGCGACGACAACAAGTGCCTGATCAAGGGCGGCGGCGGCGCGCTGACGCGCGAGAAGATCTGCGCGGCCGCGGCGCGGCGCTTCGTATGCATCATCGACCAGGGCAAGCGCGTGCCGGTACTGGGGCGTTTCCCGCTGCCCGTCGAAGTCATTCCGATGGCGCGCAGCCATGTCGCGCGCGAGATCGTGCAGCGCGGCGGGCAGCCGGTGTGGCGCGACGGCGTGGTGACCGACAACGGCAACTGGATCCTCGACGTCCATGGGCTGACGATCCGCGACCCCAGGGTCCTCGAAACCGATCTCGACCAGATAGCCGGGGTGGTGACCGTGGGCCTCTTCGCCCACCGGCCGGCCGACATCGTGCTGGTCGGCGCGGAGGTCATGCCGTAGGGCGGGGATTTGGAGATGCGGGATCCGGGCTCCCGAAAACGTCGCCCGGATGCGCCAGCCGCACCGGCCCGCCAGACGGATTGACCGTTCCCGGGCGGCATGCTCCCATCGCGGCAGGCATTCCACCGGACCCTCTTCATGTCGAACGCGCTGCCGGTGCCCGGCTTCCGCTCCGCGCCGCTAGCGGCCGCCCTGCTGGTCGCGCTCGGCGCCGGCGCTGCCGCGCCGGTAGCCGCCGCGACGCACGCGGCGGACGCGGCCCCTCCGGATACGTCGTGGATCCGCCTGCGCATCGACGCGGCCCATCGATTGTTCCCGCAGCTGCCGGGGCCGCGCAGCGAGGCGACGGCACGCCCGACCACCCTCCGGCCAGTCGCCAACTGCAACGATGAGGGGCCCGGCAGCCTGCGTGCGACCGTCGCCGCGGCACTCGACGGCGACACCGTCGACCTGACGGCGCTGTCCTGCGGGCGCATCACGCTGGAAACGGGCGCCATCGCGATGCCGGTCGCCAACCTCACCCTGCAGGGACCCGGCGCCGGCGCGCTGGCCATCGACGGCAACGGCCTCGATCGCGTCTTCTTCCATCCGTTTGGCGGCTGGCTGCAGCTGCGCGGCATGACGATCGAGGGCGGCCGCGTGCGCGCCACCGGCTTCGACGTCACCGGCGGCGGCTGCATCGCGTCGGCCGGCTACCTGGTGCTGGAAGACGCCCTGGTGCGCAACTGCTACGCCGCCGGCGAGGGTGCCTACGGCGGCGCCGTCTATGCTTACTACCTCGGCATGACGCGCAGCACCCTCAGCGGCAACGTCGCGCATGGCGTGCACGAGAACGCCGGCACCGCGGCATTCGGTGGCGCGGCGTTCGTCTATTCGATGAACCTGGTCGAGGGCACCGTCAGCGGCAACCTCGCGCACCATACCGTGCAGGAGGGGCGCACCAGCTACGACATCGGCGGCGGCCTCATCGCCGTGCGCGGCGGCAGCATCAGCCGCTCGACCATCGACTCCAACCGCGCGGACGGGCGCGGCGGCGGGCTTGCGACCTTCGGCGACGTCGCCCTCTCCAACAGCACCGTATCCGGCAACACCGCCGCGGCGGCGATGGGCGGCGGCGTGTTCGCACGCCGGCCGGCGACGCTCGAGGTCGGCAACAGCACCATCAGCAACAACCAGGCGGCAACGGCAGGTGGCGGGCTGTGGCTGGCCGCCACCGACGCCTGGCTGGACAGCACCCTCGTGTACGGCAACCGCGCCGGCAGCGGCAGCGACATGGAGGCGTCCTATCCGCTCGCGATCCATGGCAGCGCGAATCTGGTCGGAAGCAGCGGCGCCCTCGTGGCGTTGCCGGCCGACACCGCCGCGGGCGACCCGCGGCTGGGGCCACTGGCCTGGAACGGCGGCGCCACGCGCACGCACGCGCTGGGTGCCGGCAGCGCGGCCGTCGACGCCGGCAGCAATCCGGACGGCCTCGTCTCCGACCAGCGCGGCGAGGGCTTTCCACGCCAGGTCGGCGCCGCCATCGACATCGGCGCCTACGAACAGCAGGCCGCCACCGGCCTCCCTGCCGCCTCGCCCGTCCCGTCGCTCTCCGCCTGGCTGCAACTCCTGCTCGCGGCGCTGCTCGGCAGCGCCTCCCTCGCCCGTTTTCGCGCCACCCGGCGCTGAGGCGGGAGCGCAACGGCGCATCGGCACGAAACAAACGGTGCGTCCGGAGACCTACGGAGTGAAGCCCTCGCCTTCAACGGGGGGCTGGGTGGAGATGGTGTCGCCCGCGCAGCCCCGTTACCCCGGAACAGCCACCCGGTTCATTCCGCATCCATCCGCCGCAAGGCACCGTCGGGTTCCCGCCGACGAGGAGCCTCCCATGCGCACGCCCGCCATCTGCCTGACCGCCGCCCTCGCGCTCGCCCTCGGCGCCTGCGCCAGCACCCTGCCCGCACCCGAGGTCACCGGCGCCGACGTCACCGCCGATTCCAGCGCGGCATGGGCGCTGCTCGACCTGGACCACGACGGCATCCTCTCGATGGATGAACTGGAGACCCAGCACGCCGTCGCCCTCCTGCAGGACCTTGGCCAGGCCGACAGCGACAACGACGACGCCATCTCCCACACCGAGTTCGACGCCTGGTGGCCGCGCATGACGCGCACGCCCGCCTCCGCGACGATGGCGGCGCTCAATGCCAGTGCCGCGGTGACGGGAGCGGAGCGGCTGGACTAGGGTTCGCGATCGAACGGACGGATGCCGCTGAGAGGAGAGTTGCGCCGTGCTGAGGCAGACGCGGGGTTCCAGGCGTGGCGCGCCAGGCCGCGGGGTCGGAAATCCGCCGCCACCGGTCGACCGGCCGGCGCATCGCATGGATGACCGCGGTCGGTCATATGCTGCTGCGCCGTAGTGACTTCGTCGAAGAGCAGAGATTGCCCTGGCGCGAAGCGGAAAAACGGCATCGGGCTGAAGCCCCTTTCACAGGATCTGCGCGGGGGGCCACAACGCAAAAAACCCGCCGTGAGGCGGGTTCCTGCGGCGGGTCGCGGCGGCGTCAGCCGCTGCGGCCCGGTGTCGGGATTGGCAGCCCCGGATGGATTCGAACCACCGAATGCCTGAGTCAGAGTCAGGTGCCTTACCGCTTGGCGACGGGGCTGTGGAAAACGATTCTACCCAATGCCCATGAACCTCACACGGGCGCCGGGTCGCAGGTCCGCGGGAACGCGCGGACCCTGGTGCAACGAAGCGCTTAGCGCTTGGAGTACTGCGTCGCGCGGCGCGCCTTGTGCAGGCCGACCTTCTTGCGCTCGACCTCGCGGGCATCGCGCGTCATGAAGCCGGCGCGGCGCAGCGGCTGCTTGAGCGTCTCGTCGTACTCGACCAGCGCGCGGGCGATGCCAAGGCGGATGGCGCCGGCCTGGCCGGTCATGCCGCCGCCGGCGACCGTCACCAGCACGTCGAACTTGTCCTGGTTCTGGGTCAGCTCGAGCGGCTGGCGCACGATCATGCGCGAGGTCTCGCGGCCGAAGAACGTGTCGAGCGGCTTGCCGTTCACCACGATGCTGCCGCTGCCCTTGCGCAGGAACACGCGGGCGGCGGAGGACTTGCGACGGCCGGTGCCGTAATTCTGCTGGATCGCCATGGGGATGCTCTTGTTGGAAAGTGCGGCCACCGGTGGCCGCTTCATGCGCGCGGACTGCGCATCGACCTGCTTCAGATTTCGAGCGCCTGCGGCTGCTGCGCGGCGTGCGGGTGCTCGGCGCCGGCGTACACCTTGAGCTTGCGGTACATGGCGCGGCCGAGCGGGTTCTTCGGCAGCATGCCCTTGACCGCGATCTCGATTACCCGCTCCGGGTGGCGCGCCAGCATGTCCTTCAGCGACGTGGTCTTGAGGTTGCCGACGTGGCCGGTGAAGCGGTGGTAGTTCTTGTCTTCCAGCTTGTTGCCGGTGACCGCGACCTTTTCCGCATTGATGACGACCAGGTAATCGCCGGTGTCCACGTGCGGGGTGTAGATCGGCTTGTGCTTGCCGCGCAGGCGGTGCGCGAGTTCCGTGCACAGGCGGCCGAGCGTCTTGCCGGCGGCGTCGACGACGTACCAATCGCGTTTGACGCTCTCGGGCTTGGCGCTGATCGTATTCATTTCCGTAAACCTTCGGATGCGCCGCGGCAAGGCCGGGCGGTCTGGAATGAGGGCGCGGGAGGATAGCGGAAGCGCCGCGGAGTCGCAACTGCGGGGCGGCCATCCGGCGCAATCGGCGATGATAGCATGGCTGGCATGGCCGATGGAGACCCGCCACTGCCGCCTGCCGCAGCGCACTTGGTGGCGCTCGCCGACCAGTGCGTCAAGTGCGGCCTGTGCCTGCCGCACTGCCCGACCTACCGGGTCGGCGAAACCGAGGCCGAATCGCCGCGCGGGCGCATCGCCCTGGCGCGCGGGCTTGCCAGCGGCGCGATGGCGCCGGGCGCCGCGCTGGTCGAGCACCTCGACCAGTGCCTGGCCTGCCTTTCCTGCCAGGTGGTGTGCCCCTCCGGGGTCCGTTACGGCGAGCTCATCGAGGGCATCCGGGCCGACATGGCCGGACGTTACCTGCCGCCGCGCCATCCCGCCTGGCTGCACGCGCCGGGACGCCTCGTGGCAC
>JAEZQX010000308.1 GCA_023441105.1 Pseudomonadota bacterium
GTCGTCGCTTGCTGCCCGCTGCCGGTGCGCTCGTGCAAGACTGCTCCTTCCTGGACGCCGGAGCGATGGCCGCGGCAAGGCGTGATCCTCGCATACAAGCCGGGCAGCCATCGGCCGTCCGGGCCGCCGGCGTCGTTGTGCAAGAATGACCGTCCGCCTTCCTGCCACTGCCATGTCCCCGTTCCTGCGTGCCTACGCCACCCCGGCCTGCGAGCCGTGCGGCGCCTCCTGCCGGGAGGCGCAGCGCTGATGCGCGTCGCGATCCTGTCGGACCTGCACATCGAGTTCGAGCCCTTCGAGCCGCCGCCGGCGACGCGGCAGGCAGACCTGGTGATCCTGGCCGGCGACATCCATAACGGCGACGCGGCGCTTCGTTGGGCGCGGCGCGCCTTTCCCGGCCAGCGGCTGGTGCAGGTGGCCGGCAACCACGAGTTCTTCGGCGGCTGCTGGCAGGCGACGCTCGAACAGATGCGGGCGACGGCCGCCGCGCTCGACATCCATCTGCTCGAGAACGACACGGTGGTCATCGACGGCGTGCAGTTCCTCGGCGCGACCCTGTGGAGCGACTTCCGGCTGTTCGAGGTGCCGGGACGGCCGTTGCAGCTGACCGCCGACCAGGCCAAGCCGTTGCTGCAGCGACGGATGATCGACTTCTCGCTGATCCGCATTCGCGACGGGCAGGACCTGCACGCCGAGCGCATCCTCAGCCCGGACGACAGCATCGCCATCCATCGCGGCAGCCGCGACTGGCTGTCGCGGCAGCTGGCGGTGCCGTTCGACGGCCCGCGAGTCGTGGTCAGCCACCATCTGCCGAGCTGGCGCTCGGTGGCGCCGGCTTTCCTGCAGGCCTTGTCGAACGCCTCCTTTGCCAGCGACCTCGATGGCCTGTTCCGGCCGGTGACGCTCTGGGTGCACGGCCACACCCATCATTCGTTCGACTATCGCGTCGGCGCGACCCGGATCGTCGCCAATCCGCGTGGCTACCCGATGAAGGAGGGCGGCTTCGAGAACCCCTCTTTCGAACCTGCGCTCCTGGTCGACATTGCCGGCTGAGCTAACATTTCCGCATTGACAGGGGCTGGCACGATGGCAGGACTCGACAGGAAGACGCCGATACCCACTCGAATCGTCGTCCACCAGAAATCGCGGGTTCTGGAGATCGAATTCGAGGGCGCGGGCGTGCACCGCCTCAGCTTCGAGTTCCTGCGGGTGTTCTCGCCGTCGGCCGAAGTCAGGGGCCACGGCCCCGGCCAGGAAACGCTGCAGGTCGGCAAGCGCGACGTCGGCATCGAGGCGCTGGAGCCGGTCGGCAACTATGCCATCCAGCCGCGCTTCAGCGACGGCCATGCCACCGGCATCTACTCCTGGGACTACCTGTACGAGCTGGCCGGCAACCAGCAGTCGCTCTGGCAGGACTACCTGCAGCGGCTCGTGGCCGCCGGCCAGAGTCGCGAGCCGCAGGCGCGGCCCGCCGCCGGCCCGGCTGCAGCAGGGCACGGCTCGGCAGGGCGCGGCGCGACGGGGCATCCCGCGCCCGCGCAGGACGCCGCCGCGAAGCCGCCGGGCACCATCGGTGGTGGCGCCGAGTTCCAGGCAATCCCGCTCAAGCGGCACAAGCAGGCTCCTTGAGGAGCCTCGGACAAAACCTCCATCGGGAGGGACGCGGCAGGCAACAGAGGCGGCATTCGAGAATGGCTGACGACATCGACGATCCGAAGAACCAGGCCAACGCAGGCAGCAGCGGGAGCGGCACGGCGGCCGAGGGCAGTCCCTGGACCGCCGGTGCGGTCGCGGCCACGCCATCGCAACCGGCGGCAGCGACCGCGGGGTCGGCCGCTTCCGCTGGGCAGGCCACGCATTTCGGCTACCAGACGGTGGACGAAAGCGAGAAGGCCCGCCGGGTGCGCGGCGTGTTCGATTCGGTCGCCGCCCGCTACGACCTGATGAACGACCTGATGTCCGGCGGCCTGCACCGATTCTGGAAGTGGTTCACCGTCGGCCAGGCGGCGTTGCGGCCGGGCATGAAGGTGCTCGACCTCGCCACCGGCAGCGGCGACCTGGCGCGCGCCATGGCGCGCCGCAAGGGCGTCGAGGTATGGATGACCGACATCAACGCATCGATGCTGGCGATCGGCCGGGACCGGGCGATCGACGGTGGCCTGGACCTGCCGGCGGTGCAGTGCGACGCCGAGCGCCTGCCTTTTCCGGATGGCAGCTTCGACCGTGTCACCGTCGCCTTCGGCCTGCGGAACATGACCCGCAAGGATCGGGCGCTGGCCGAGATGTACCGCGTCCTGAAGCCCGGCGGCATGGCGCTGGTGCTGGAGTTCTCCAAGGTCTGGAAGCCGCTCGAGGTGCCCTACAACGCCTACTCGTTCGGCGTGCTCCCGGTGCTCGGCCGGCTGGTGGCGCGCGATGCCCGCAGCTACAAGTACCTGGCCGAATCGATCCGGGTCCATCCGGACCAGCAGCAGCTCGCCGACATGCTGGAGACCGCCGGCTTCCGGCGCGTGCGCTACAACAACCTCGCCGCCGGTGTCGTCGCCCTGCATCAAGGCGTCCGGATCTGAGCGTCGCGGCGACGAATATCCGACGACGCGTGCGGTTGATAGGCCCGTCGCTTGCTCCCGGACCCATACTGCACGAAGCCATCGTTGGGATGGAACCTGGAGACGATATCCGATGAAACGAATTATGGTCATGCTGATGGTTGCGCTGTTCAGCGTGTTGCTGGTCGCACCGGATGCGGATGCTCGCCGCATGGGCGGTGGCCGCAGCGTCGGCAAGCAGAGCGACCTGATCAAGCGCGACGCTGCCCGGCCGCCGGCCCAGTCGGGGCAGCAGGCAACGCAACAGCCGCCGGCGAGCGGCGCCGCTGCCGCCGCCGGCAAGCGCAGCTGGATGGGCCCGATCGCCGGCATCGCCGCCGGCCTCGGACTGGCGGCGCTGGCGTCGCACCTGGGCCTGGGCGAGGAGTTCGGCACCATCCTGCTGATGGCGCTGGTGTTCATCGTCGTGCTGGTGGCGGTCCGCATGTTCAT
>JAEZQX010000320.1 GCA_023441105.1 Pseudomonadota bacterium
CGCGTCAGGACCTGGCGCGGGTTGGCCATCATGTAGGCGAGCAGCCGGAACTCGCGCGGCTGCAGCGCGATCGTCCTGCCGCCGCGCTGCACCCGATGGTTGAGCAGGTCCACCTGCAGGTCGCCGATGGAAAGCCGGGAGGGGGCGGCGGGGGATTGCGAGCGCCGGATCAGCGCCTCGAGGCGGGCGGCCAGCTCCGGAAGTGCGAACGGCTTGGCCAGGTAATCGTCGCCGCCTGCCTTGAGCCCCTTGACCCGCTCGTCGAGCGCCGCCAAGGCGCTGAGCACGATCACCGGGGTCTTGAGCCCGGCGGCGCGCATGGCGCCGAGAATCGACAGGCCGTCGACGTCGCCGGGCAGCATCCGGTCCAGCACGATGACGTCCCAGGGGCGGCCAGTGGCGAGCTCGAGGGCCGCCGCAGGATCAGCGCAGACGGTGACATGATGGCCACCCTCGCGCAGTCCCTGGGCGACGTATTCCGCATTGACGGCGTCGTCCTCGACGATCAGGCAGCGCCACATGTTGCGGTTCCGGTCATCACGCCAGCATCGGCCTCGGCAAGCAGTCGCTCGCGCCGCCACCGGCGCAGGGATCGTATTATGGGTCCATGTCCAACCCCGAGAAGGCGATGGCCGCACCAGGCGTCGCTGCTTCCCCTGCCGCCATCGGTATCCTGATGCTCGATTCGCGCTTCGAGCGTCCTCCCGGGGATCCGGGCAATGCCGCCAGCTGGCCGTTCCCGGTCCTCTATGCCGTGGTCAACGGGGCGAGCCCGGCCAAGGTGGTGCGCGACGGCGCGGCCGGCCTGCTGCCGGACTTCATTGCCGCCGGCCGCGAGCTGGTGACGCGCGGCGCCGCGGCCATCGCCACCAGCTGCGGCTTCCTGTCGATCTTCCAGCGCGAGATGTCGCAGGCGCTCGGCGTGCCGGTGGCGAGCTCGGCGCTGCTGCAGGTGCCCTGGGCGCAGGCGATGCTGGCCCCGGGCCGGCGGGTGGGCGTGATCACTGCCTGTGCGGCGACCCTTACGCAGGCGCACCTGGCCGCGGCCGGGGCCGCGGCGGACACGCCGGTGGCGGGCCTGGAGCACGGCACCGAACTCTATCGCGTGCTGGTCGCCGGCGAGAAGGACGATATCGATCCGCAGGCCGCGCAGCAGGACGTGCTGGCGGCGGGCCGCCAGCTGCTGGCCGATCATCCGGAGGTGGCGGCGATCGTCCTGGAATGCACCAACCTGCCGCCGTATGCTTCGGCGCTGCAGGCCGCCGTCGGGCTGCCGGTGTACGACATCCATTCGCTGGTCAGCTGGCTGCATGCAGGCTTGCGGCCGCGGACCTTCCCCGGCCGGTGCTGACCCATGGTGCCGGCCACGTCACTCGAACTTTTTCGACCCCCTCGCCGATGACCAGCAACCTCTTGCGCCCATTGCCCTCCCGCGAGGACCTCACCATCTGCTTCGCCCATCCCGCCTACCGGATGGCGGAGCGCTTCGCCGAACGCGGCACCGGCATCCGCCACCTCGAGGTGCGCAGCCTCGAGGCCCTGCAGTCTCGGCTTGCCGAGGCGCAGGTGCTGGTGGTGTCGGGGCTGTGGCGCAACGCGCTGATCGCCGCTGCGCCGCGGCTCGCCTTCATCCAATCGATCAGCGCCGGTGTCGACCAGTACGACCGGCAGCTGCTGAAGGACGCCGGCATCCGCCTGGCAAGCGCCCAGGGCGCCAACGAGCGGGCGGTGGCCGAACACGCGCTCGCCCTGATGCTCGCGCTGGCGAGGAAGCTGCCGATGGCGCGGGACAACCAGGCGGCGCGCCGCTGGCGGGGGCTGGTCTCCGCCATCGACCAGCGCGAGGACGAGCTGGGCGGCAAGACCCTGGTGATCGTCGGCATGGGGCGCATCGGCTCGCGGCTGGCGCGACTCGCGCACGCCTGCGACATGCGGGTCATCGGCGTCAAGCGCGACGCCTCCCGCGGAGCCGAGGCCGCGGACCGGGTCGTGCCGACGACGGACTTGCTGCAGGCGCTGGCCGAGGCCGACTATGTCGCGCTCACTTGCCCGCTCACCGACGAGACCCGCAATCTCCTCGACGTCCGCGCCTTCGAGGCGCTGCGTCCGCATGCCTGCCTGATCAACGTGGCGCGCGGCGCGGTGGTCGACGAGGCGGCGCTGGTGCAGGCGCTGCAGCAGGGTCGCCTCGCGGCGGCTGCCGTCGACTGCGTGCGGGAGGAGCCGCTGCCGCCATCGTCGCCGCTGTGGACG
The DNA here is from genome assembly GCA_023441105.1 of Pseudomonadota bacterium. The sequence goes on from JAEZQX010000320.1 coordinate 2,254, forward strand.
GTCGACAACCTGCTGATCACGCCGCACAGTGCCGGCGAGACCCGCCGCTACGAGGACAACGTGATCGACCTGTTGCTGGAGAACCTGGAACGCTGGTGGTCCGGCGATTCCACCTTGAAGAACGCCATCGTCTGAGGAGAACCAACATGCCCATCTACCAGTACGGCGAACAGCGGCCGTCGATCGACGCTTCCGCGTTCGTCGCCGCCGAGGCCACCGTCATCGGCGACGTGGTGCTGGCCGCGGATTCCAGCGTCTGGCACGGCGTGGTCATCCGCGGCGACAGCGCCCGCATCACCGTCGGCAAGGGCAGCAACGTGCAGGACGGCGCGGTCCTTCATGCCGACGAGGGTGTGCCGCTGACGATCGGCGACAACGTCACGGTCGGCCACCAGGCCATGCTGCACGGCTGCACCATCGGCGACGGCACGCTGGTCGGCATCCAGGCCGTGGTGCTGAACAATGCGGTGATCGGCAGGAACTGCCTGATCGGGGCGGGCGCGGTGGTGACCGAGGGCAAGCAGTTTCCCGACAACTCGCTGATCGTCGGCGCCCCGGCGCGGGTGGTGCGCGAGATGAGTCCCGAACAGGTGCTCAGGATCGGGGAGAATGCCAGGCACTACGCGGCGCACCAGAAGACCTACCGGCAATCGCTGCGCCGTCTCGATTGAGGCCGATCCAGCGCATCGCCAGCAGCAGGCCGGTGACGAAGTAGGCGGTGCCGGCGGGGATCCACATCACCAGCCCGCCGAGCTGCTGGTCGTCGAGCGCCGGGATGCCGAGCGCCGGCGCGGTCCGCAGGTAGGTCGGGTACCACACGACGGGCGAGAGCGTCAGCAGCGCCCCGAGCGCGCTGCTGTGGACCATGGTGGTGAACAGGTACAGCATCGCCGTGCCCTGGGCACTGCGCTCGGCCTGGCCCAGCGCCGACCACCAGAACAGCAGCGCGGTGAAGAGGAAGCTGAAGTGCTGCAGCGTATGCAGGGCTGGGTCGGCGAGCGCGGCGTCGAACAGCGCGGAGACATGCCACAGCCACAACGCCAGCGCGTGCACCAGCCAGGCGCCGAGTGGCGACGAGAGCTGCAGCCACGGGATGCGCCAGCCGGGATGGCGGAAGAAGGCGCCGATGCCGGGGCGCCAGCCGGAAGGCAGCGCCCAGACCCAGGCGGCCAGCGGCTTGCCCACCACCAGCAGCGGCGCCGCCACCACCATCAGCAACTCGTGCTGCAGCATGTGAGCCGAGAACAGCTGGCTGCCGAGCGGATCGACCGGCGACACCAGCGCGACCGCCAGCGCCAGCCAGCCGCTGGCGAATGCCGCAGCCTGCGGGACGGACACGCCGCGGCCGGCGCCGGCGCGGCGCCACACGCGACGCAGGCCGATGGAGTAGAGCGCAGCACTGGCGAGCAGGCAGGCGACGACCCACGGCTCGAACGACCACTGCAGCACCCACGCCGCGGCATCGGCGCTGCCGGCCGCCGCGCCGCGCCCGGCGGCCATCCCTGCCGCAGTGGCGTCCGGTCGCTCCGGCACATGGGCGCCGGCGGGTCCGCCTGCCAGCAGCAGCGCGAGCGTCAGGACACACAGGGCGACAGCAACCATTGCGGGATCCAGATCCCCAGGATGACCAGCGACGAGAGCAGGCCGACCAGCGTGGCGACGCCGGCGATGAACCGTGGGCGCACCTCGGCGAGGTCCGAGTCCAGCGGCGCCTCCGGCACCGGCCGCCGCGCGCGGCGGCGCATTTCGCCGAAGGCCATCGCGGTGAAGGTGACAGCCAGCACGAGGAAGACGGCGCTCGACGCGTGCAGCCAGCCGGTGTGCTGCGCGGCGCAGGACGGAGTCACCAGCGCGAAGGCAACGGACAGATGCGCCAAGGCCAGCGACGGTGCGGCCAGCAAGGCGGGCCAGGTTCGCATGGCAGGTCCTCCGTCTTGCCCGATGCGGCTCAGGTGATCCGCGGCACGAGGTAGATCACCGCGTAGATCGGCAGCCAGCTCGCCACCACGAAGTACCAGTAGAGCGCGTTCTCGCTGACGTCCACGAAGCGGGTGCCCTCGAGCGGACCGGTATGCATCAGCACCGTCAGCACTGCGGAGTCGATGGTATCCGTCAGCAGATGCACGGTGTGCAGTCCCAGCAGGACCCAGACGATCGAGCCGTACGCATCCTCGTCCCAGCGGATGTTGAGCGTCCTGAACTCCATGACCCGCACCAGCAGGAAGGCCACGGAGAAGCCGAGGCAGGCCAGCAGCCCGATGCGCACGCGCTTCAGGTCGTGGCGTTCCGCCACCCGCTTGGTCCAGTGATTCGGCCAGCCGCTGACCAGCAGGATGGCGACGTTGAGCGAACCCCAGGTCAGCTCGGGCGGCAGGCCGGATGGCGGCCAGCGCAAGGCGTGGCTTTGCAGGTAGAAGTAGGACGCGATGGCGAGCGCGAAGACGGTGCCCTCGATCGCCATCATGCCGAGCGTGCCCCACCACATCAGGCTGCGATGGCTGAAGCCGTAGCTCGGCAGCTGCGACACATCGAGCGCGGCATCGCGAACCCGCACCCGCGCCTGCGCCTCCTTCAGGCGCACCATCGCCGCCTCGTTGTGCAGCTTCACCCGAGCCTCCCGGGACCCGTCGCCTTGCTCACGGCGCGCGCTCCAGCAGCAGATGCTCCTCGGTCTCCTTGTGCCGCGGCCAGAACCAGGCGATCAGCGCGACGGCCAGCGGGAAGGCGGTCCACACCACGACCCACGGATTGAAGATCGAGCCGACGAACATGGCGGTGGTGGCGACGGCGCTCAGGAACGGCCAGATGCTCGGCGTCGGAAAGAGGGTGCGATTGTCGGGCTCGGCGTCGAGCACCGTGGTCAGCAGCACCTCGCGGTGGTTCACCGCAAGCCCGGCCACGTGGCTGGGATGGCGCAACGGTTCCCATGCCGGCTCGCGGCCGTAGACCACCGGTACGGCGACGAAGTTGCCGGCCGGCGGCGGCGAGGAGGTCGCCCATTCGAGCGTGCCACCACCCCATGGGTTGTCGCCGGCCAGCTCGCCATGACGCCGGCTGCGCCAGACGTTCACCAGGAACAGCAGCACGCTGACGGCGATCATCATCGCACCTGCCGTGGCGACCAGGTTCATCGTGTCCCAGCCCATCCCGGCGGGATAGGTGTAGACCCGCCGCGGCATGCCGATCATGCCCAGCAGGTGCATCGGGAAGAAGGTGACGTTGAAGCCGACGAAGAACAGCCAGAAGTTCCAGCGCCCGAGCGGCTCGCTCATCAGCCGGCCGGTGAACTTCGGATACCAGTAGTAGATGGCGCCGAACAGCGGGAACACGGCGCCGCCGATCAGCACGTAGTGCAGGTGCGCGACGACGAAATAGGTATCGTGGACCTGCAGGTCCAGCGGCACCATCGCCAGCATCAGGCCGGTCAGGCCGCCGAGCACCAGGATGAAGAAGAACGCCAGCACGAACAACAGCGGCACCTTGAAATGGAGCCGTCCCGTCCAGAGGGTGGCGATCCAGCAGAAAATCTGCACCGCCGACGGGATGGCGATGAGCAGGCTGACCGCGGTGAAGAAGCTCTTCCCCAGCTCCGGCAGGTTGGTGGCGAACATGTGGTGCACCCACAGGCCGAACGCCAGGAAGGCGGTGGCGATCAACGCCAGCACCATCGCGCTGTAGCCGAAGATGGGGCGGCGCGCGAAAGTCGGGATGATGGCGGAGTTGAAGCCGAGCCCCGGGATGAAGATCAGGTACACCTCCGGATGGCCGAAGAACCAGAAAAGATGCTGCCACAGCAGCGCGTCGCCGCCTTCGCCGGGGTTGTAGAAGTGGGTGGCGACCAGGCGATCGAGGATCAGCATGCCGCTGCTCAGCATCACCGCCGGCATCGCGAACATGATCATGAAGGCGGTCACCAGCATCGCCCAGACGAACAGCGGGATCCGGTTCAAGGTCATGCCCGGTGCCCGCAGCTTGAAGACGGTGGTGATCAGGATCACCGCCTCGAGCAGTGCCGACAGCTCGGTGAAGGTGACCAGCTGTGCCCAGAAGTCCGCGCGCTTGCCGGGCGAGTACTCCGGCCCGGCGAGCGGCACGTAGGAGAACCAGCCGGCGTCGGGGCCGATGTTGAGGACGAAGGCGACGTAGAGCATCAGGCCGCCGAACAGGTAGACCCAGTAGGCATAGGCGTTGAGCCGCGGGAACGCCAGGCTGCGCGCGCCGATCATCAGCGGCACCAGGTACACCGACACCGCCTGCATCACCGGCACGGCGAACAGGAACATCATCGTCGAGCCGTGCATGGTGAACAGCTGGTTGTAGAGGTCGGGGCCCACCAGGTCGTTCTGCGGCCGGGCGAGCTGCAATCGCATCAGCGCCGCCAGCAGGCCGCCGGCGACGAAGAAGCCGAAGGCGGTGACGATGAAGCGGATGCCGATCGACTTGTGGTTGACCGCGGACAGCCAGCCGACGAGGCCTGGCGGATCCCGCCAGGTCCGCTCGAGATCCTCGGCGTCGCCGGCAGCAGGCGGCACCGTGTTGAGCCGCGGCGGCGCGGCTTCGTTCGCCGCCTTCAATGCACTGACCTCCAGTGGTTCATCGCAGGTTCGAGAGGTAGGCGACGAGGCTTTGCAGGTCGGCCGGCGGCAATTGCACCGGCGGCATGTTGCTGCCGGGCTTGAACTGCTGCGGATTGGCGATCCATTGCGCAAGCTGTTCCGGGGTGTTAGGCAGCGCGCCCGCGGCCAGCATGCTGCGGCTCGCCAGATGGGTCAGGTCCGGCGCCCGCCGGGCGCTGGCAAGCGTGCCCGAGATCGCGTGGCACATCACGCAGGTGCCGGACAGGAACACCTCCCGGCCGCGTCGCTGCGCCTCGTCCGCCGGTTCGACGGCCACCGCCCGCTGCTGCTCGGCCCAGGCCTGGTAGCGCTCGGCGGGTTCGGCCACCACCAGCATGGCCATCCAGGCATGCTGCAGGCCACAGAACTCGGCGCACTGGCCGCGATAGATGCCCGGCTGGTCCGCCCGCAAATGCAGGGTGGCGGTGCGACCGGGGATCAGGTCTTTCTTGCCGCCCAGGTTCGGCACCCAGAAGCTGTGGATCACGTCGTCCGACTGCAGCGTCAGGACGACCGGCCGGTTCACCGGGATGTGCAGCTCGTTAGCCACGCTGAACACGCGCGACGGCTTCTGGTCGTCGTAGCGGGCCTCCCACCACCACTGGTGTGCCGTCACCTCGATGTGCAACGCGTCGCGCAGCGACAGGGCGGCAAGGGCTCGATCGGTCAGGACGCTGGCGACGATCAGCGCGAAGAGCAGCAGCGTCGACACCACGATCGCCCCAAGGACGCTGCGTCGCGGGCCCGGTTCCTCGCGCTGCAGGACCGACAGGTCCGCCGGCGTGGCAGCGGTGGCGCGGGGCGCCCGCCAGATGGCGTAGAGGAAGGCGAGCAGGATCGCCACGAACACAGCGCTGCTGATGGCCAGGGTGAGGCGCCAGAGGTCGAGAACGTGGGCCGCCTGCGGCCCGACCGGACGAACCGCGTCCTGCGAGCCGGCGCCCAGCTCCGGTGCCGCCGCCCACGCGACCAGCGCGGGCAGCGCGCAGAGGACTGCGGCAACCGCCACCGTGCGAAGCAGGGCGCGGAACCGGATGCGCCGCCGCCACGGCGCCGGCTGCGGTTGCCGCAGGCGTCGTCGGTCCACGTCAAGGCTCCCGGGTCGGCGAGCTGTTGCGCAGCGGCTCCTGCGGCTTGCGGCTTTGCTCGGGCTTGCCGGTGGTGAGGCCGTCGTTGCGCCCGGAAGCGACGTCGCCGGCCACCAGCCCGCTCAGCGATCGCACATAGGCCGCGATCTGCCACAGCTGGTCTTCGGAGATCCGGCCGGCGAAGGACGGCATGCCGTTGATGCGGCCTTCGACGATGGTTGCCACGATCTGCGCCGGCTCGCTGCCGTAGAGCCATTGCTCGTCCATCAGCGGCGGCCCCATGCCCCCGCCGCCGGCCGAATGGCAGCCATTGCAGTTGTACCAGCGGAACAGCCGCTTGCCCTGCGAGACGGCGAAGGCATTTTCTTCCGGCGGATGCGGCGGCGCCTCTGCCGCGCGCGCCGTCGCAGGCTCCGCCGCCCGCACAGGTGGCCCGGCATGCAGGACGGTGGCGAGGGCCTGCGGCCTGACGGTCGGCGTCGGCGGCGTGTCGAGG
>JAEZQX010000321.1 GCA_023441105.1 Pseudomonadota bacterium
CCCTTCGCCACCCGCCAGGATGCGGAGCGCGCGCAGCAGGATCTCAAGCGCGCCGGCGTGACTGCAGCGATCATCGCCCTGTAGCCGCGCAAGCGAATGCCCGCCGGCGTCATCCCGCCACTGACAAGCTGGGACTGGTTCATCATCACCGTCGCCCTCATCTCCACCGGACTCGGCCTGTGGCGGGGCATGATCAGGACTGTGTTCGGCCTGGCGGCCTGGGTCCTCGGGATCATCGGCGCGCCGCTGGTCGGCATGATGATCGGCGAAGCGTTCGGCATCGGCGGCATGCCAATGTGGGTGCTCTACATCTTCGCATTCCTGCTGACGTTCGTGCTGGTTCGCCTGGTCGGCATGCTGTTCCTGAAAGGGGCGCAGTCGGTCGGGCTGGCCGGAGTGGACCGCGTGCTCGGCGGTGCGCTGGGCGTGGCACGGGCGGCACTGGTGGTGCTGGTGGTGGCGGTGGTCGCGCACCGCCTCGGCTACTCGCAGGCCGCGGCCTGGCGCGACGCGGCGGCGCGGCCGCTGCTGGAGGGCATGATCGAGGCGGCGCAACCGTGGCTGCCACCCGTCAGGAAGGCATAGCGTCGAGCGCGGGCGGCGCGGCAGGCGCGCCGCCGAGGCTGCGGCGTCGGTTTGAAGTTACAGGATCCTAGTCATGTGTGGAATTCTCGGCATCGTCTCCCGCCATCCGGTCAACCAGGTGCTGTACGACGGGCTGCTGCTGTTGCAGCACCGCGGCCAGGACGCGGCGGGCATCGCCACCTGCACCGGCCGTTCGTTCGCGATGCAGAAGGGCAATGGGCTGGTGCGCGACGTGTTCCGTACCCGGAACATGCGGGCGCTGCCGGGCTCCTCCGGCATCGCCCATGTGCGCTATCCCACCGCCGGCTCGGCCGGCAACGACGAGGAAGCGCAGCCGTTCTACGTCAACGCGCCGTTCGGCCTCACCTTGGCGCACAACGGCAACCTCACCAACTCGGCGGAGCTCAAGGACGAGATGTTCCGGCTCGATCGCCGGCACATCAACACCGAATCGGATTCGGAAGTGCTGCTCAACGTGCTGGCCAACGAGTTGCAGGCCAATGCCTCGGGCACCTCGCTCGATCCGGCCACCATCTTCCGGGCGGTGTCGGTGCTGCAGCAGCGGGTGCGCGGCGCCTACGCCTGCGTGGTCGAGATCGCCGGCTACGGCGTGCTCGGCTTTCGCGATCCGTTCGGCATCCGCCCGATCTGCTACGGCGTGGCTGAAACCGAGTCCGGCACCGAATACCTGATCGCCTCGGAGTCGGTGGCGCTGGAAGGCCTCGGCTTTCGCTTCGTGCGCGACATCGCGCCGGGCGAGGCAATCTTCATCGACCTCGAGGGCAACTTCCACAGCCGGCAGTGCGCCACGCATTCGCAGTTGAACCCGTGCATCTTCGAATACGTGTACTTCGCGCGGCCGGACTCGGTCGTCGACGGCACGTCGGTCTACGAGGCGCGCCTGAAGCTCGGCGAGAATCTCGCCGACAGCGTCCGGAGCGCCTGGCGCACCGGCGAGATCGACGTGGTGATGCCGATCCCCGACACCTCGCGGCCGTCGGCGATGCAGCTGGCGATGCGCCTGGGGCTGGACTATCGCGAAGGCTTCATCAAGAACCGCTATGTCGGCCGCACGTTCATCATGCCGGGCCAGGCGGTGCGCCAGAAGTCGGTGCGCCAGAAGCTCAACGCCATGAGCGTCGAGTTCAAGGGCAAGAACGTGCTGCTGGTGGATGATTCGATCGTGCGCGGAACCACCTCGCGCGAGATCGTCATGATGGCCAGGGAGGCCGGCGCCAACAAGGTGTTCTTCGCCTCGGCTGCGCCGCCCATCCGCTTTCCGAACGTCTACGGCATCGACATGCCCACCCGCGACGAGTTGATCGCCCACGGCCGCAGCGACGAGGAGATCCGGGTCGCGATCGGCGCCGATGCGCTGATCTACCAGAGCATCGACGCGATGAAACGGGCAGTGGCTGCCGCCGGGCCGCGGGTCAGCCAGTTCGAGGCGTCATGCTTCGACGGCCACTACGTCACCGGCGACATCACGCCGGAATACCTCGACCGCATCGAAAACGCCCGGCTCGCGCCGACTGCCGTGCGCGAGGACGCCGACCGCAACCAGATGAACCTCAAATTCTCCGCGGTCCAGGAATGACCGAGCTACCGACCGCCACCACACCATGAAAGACAAGACCACCAGCACCGGCACCAGCGCCGGCCAGCAGCCTTCCTCCGGGCAGGCATCGCCCGCCGCGCGTGCCGCCGACGAGGCGGCGGCTGCGGTCGACGCCACCTTCACCGCCCACGGCTTCGACCCGGTCGACTTCGACCTCGAGACCCGCGCCGTCAGGGCCGGCTTCGATCGCACCGGCTACGGCGAGCACAGCGAGCCGATGTTCCTGACCTCGAGCTTCGTGCACACCAGCGCGGCGAACGCGGCGGCCAAGTTCTCCAACGAGATCGACGGCTACATCTATTCGCGTTTCCGCAATCCCACCGTGCGGCTGTTCCAGGACCGGCTGGCGGCGCTGGAAGGCGCCGAGGCCTGCCTCGCCACGGCCTCCGGCATGTCGGCCATCCAGTCGGTGATCATGAGCCTGACCCGCAGCGGCGACCACATCGTCAGCTCGATGGGCGTGTTCGGCACCACCGTCCAGCTCTTCGGCCTGTTCGAGCGCTATGGCGTGCGCACCACCTATGTGCCGCTCACCGACCTGGCGGCGTGGGAGGCGGCGATCGAACCGGCCACCCGGTTCCTGTTCCTCGAGACGCCGGCCAACCCGTCGACCGAAGTCGCCGATCTCGAAGCGATCGCCGCACTGGCGCGGCGGCGCGGCGTCCAGCTGGTGGTCGACAACTGCTTCTGCACCCCGGTGCTCCAGCGTCCGCTGGAGCTGGGCGCCGACATCATCGTCCATTCGGCCACCAAGTACCTCGACGGCCAGGGCAGGGTGCTCGGCGGTGCGGTGCTCGGGCGCAACGACTACGTCAAGGAGAAGCTCGAGACGGTGCTGCGCTTCGGCGGGCCGACCATGTCGGCCTTCAACGCCTGGGTGCTCGCCAAGGGCCTGGAGACCTTGCCGCTGCGGATGCGCCAGCAGTCCGCCAATGCGCTCGAGGTGGCCCGATGGCTGGAGCGGCAGCCGCAGGTGCAGCGCGTGTTGTATCCCGGGCTCGAGAGCCATCCGCAGCACGAGATCGCCGCGCGCCAGCAGACCGCCGCCGGGCCGGTGCTGTGCTTCGAGGTGAAGGGCGCGGATCGCGAGCAGGCCAAGGCCAACGCCTGGAAGGTGGTCGACAACTGCCGGCTGCTGTCCATCACCGCCAACCTCGGCGACGTCAAGACCACCATCACCCATCCGGCCAGCACGACGCACGGCCGGATGGCGCCGCCCGTGCGCGAGGCCGCCGGCATCACCGAAGGCCTGCTGCGCATCGCGGTCGGGCTGGAGTCGCCGAAGGACGTCTGCCTCGACCTGCAGCGCGGCCTGCAGGCGAACTGACCGCGGCCACCTGGCGGGAGGCACCGGCGGTGGGCTTCGACGAGTTCCTGTCGCTGCTGCAGTGTCCGCTCTGCAGCGGCGCGCTGTCGTTCAAGGCGACGCATGCCGGGTCCGGCCAGGGCCGCTACGGGATCCTGAGCTGCGGTTGCAGCCGGTATCCGCTGATCGACGACGTGCCGGTGCTGATGCGCGGTCCGATCGGCATCATCTCGCACTGGAACGACGGCGCGATCCATGTCGGCCCGACTTCGCAGTCGCTGGTGGCGGCGCTGGAAGCAGGTGCCACCACCGAGTCGCTGCTCGATTGCCTGGTCTTTCCGCGTCGCTATCCGCTGCAGGGCCGCCTGGGCCGCGCCGGCCTGTGGCCGGCGGCGCTCGGCGAGCGCACGGGCCTGGCGCAGACGCGGAGCGGGCTGCGCCGGCTCGTCTCCGGCGCGCCGCCGGTGGTGGCGCAGGACGTCTTCGACTTCTTCTACTCCCGGCGCTCCGGCAACAACCCGTACCTGGCCGAGTACTTCCTCAACCGCTTCGTGATGCCCCGCTACCTGTCGGCGATGGCCCTGGTGCAGCGGCTCGAGGCGAGCGACCAGCCGGTGCTCGACATCGCCTGCGGCTACGGGCATTTCGAGCACTACCTGACCCGGCGTTCCCGCCGGACGCCGGCGATCGGCATCGACTTCAACTTCTACCAGGTCTGGGGCGCGCGCCGCTGGGTGGCGCCGCAGGCCTGGTTTGCCTGTTGCGATGCCAGCATCGCCTTGCCCTTCAAGTCCGGCAGCTTCTCCGGTTCGATCTGTTCGGATGCCTTCATGCTGCTGCCGGAGAAGCCGCTGCTGGTTGCGGAGGTGGAGCGGGTCGCGCCGGGCCGCCCGGCCATCTATGCGCGGGTCGGCAACAAGGGCGTCAATCCGCCCAACCCACCGGCCGGTGGCGAGTTGCGGCCCGAGGAATACTGGGACTTGTTCGGGCGCGAGCAGACGCGCTACTTCGCGGATGACGGGCTGTGGAAGGACTACCTGATGCGGCGCAATCCGCTCGCGCGCGAGCCGGCGCGGCTGGAGGACCTGCGCTGGGAGAAGTACCTCAGCTTCGTCAGGCATCCGCAGGCGCTGTCGCCGCAGGGCGAGGCCGAGGGCGTCTGGTGCCATGGCATCGGCCGGCTGGCCCTCAACCCGGTGCTGCGCGTCACCGCCGAGCGGCCGGACGTCGTCGAGACCGAGTTCATGTATCGCACGGTCTGGGGCGCCTATGAGGACGCCGACATGATGAGCTATACCGAGCGCTGGGCGAAGATCGGCAAGGCCCGGTTGCGCGAGGCGCTGGCGGACCCTGGCGGCGGGGGGGCCCCCCCGCCGGGGGGGGGGGGGGG
>JAEZQX010000331.1 GCA_023441105.1 Pseudomonadota bacterium
GCCTCGAGGTAGCAGGCGAAGCCGATGCCGCGCAGCCGCCCGCCGGCCGCCGCCGCGCGCCGGCGGGCGGGAAAGTCCTCGTACGCGGCGAGCGCCAGGGCGTGGCGCATGACGCCGTCGAAATCGCCGCAATCGTACACCGTGCCGTTGGCGGTCCGGTAGGGAAAGGCCTCGCGCGGCACGAAGTTGCGCTCGCGCAGCGCCACCCGGTCGATGCGATGCTCGGCCGCCGCATGGTCCATCAGCCGTTCGATGATGAAGGCGATGTCGGGCCGGCCCGCGCCGCGATAGGCCGACACCGGAACCGTGTTGGTGTAGACCAGCCGCGAGCGCATGTGCAGCGCCGGCACCCGATAGACGCCGCCCATGGTGACCGACAGGTTGCGGGTCCCGATGAGGCTGCTCCAGTAGCAGCTGTAGGCGCCGAGATCGGCCTCGTGCTCGAAGCGCAGCGCCAGGATGTTGCCGTCCTTGTCGAGGGCGATCGATCCTTGCAGGGTCAGCGCGCGGCCGTGCCACTCGCCAACGAACAGCTCCGAGCGGGTCGCCACCCATTTCACCGGCCGCCCGAGCCGGCGTGCAGCCAGCATCACCAGCACCTGCTCGGAAAAGGTGCCGCCGCGGATGCCGAAGCTGCCGCCGACGTCCTGCGCCACCACCTCGATGCTCTCGTGCGGCCAGCCGGTCACCGCGTGCAGGCTCGAGCGCATGCCCAGCATGCCCTGGGTGGGGGTGTGGATCACCGTGACGTCGCGGGCGGCATCGTGGGCGGCAACGCAGGCACGCAACTCCAGCGGCGAGCCCACCAGCCGCTGGCTCTGGATGCGCAGCGTGGAAGTCATCGCAGCGGCGGCGAAGGCGCGGTCCACGGCCGCGCGGTCGCCATCCTCGTAGGTCAACGCCAGGTTTCCGGGTGCCGCGTCGTGCAGCTGCACCGCATCGGCGGCAAGCGCCGCGGTCACGGTGGCGGCGACCGGCAGCTCCTCGTAGTCGACCACCACCTGCTCGGCCGCATCGCGCGCCTGCAGCGCGGTCTGCGCGACGACCATGGCGATCGGCTGGCCGACGAAGCGCACCCGCTCGTCGGCCAGCACCGGCATCGGCGCCGTCCGGTGCGGCTCGCCTGCGACCCCCTTGAGGGGCGCGCCGGTCGGCAGCGGCCGGAAGCCGGCGGCGGCGACGTCGGCTGCAGTGAGGATGGCGATGACGCCGTCGGCGCGGGCAGCGGCCTCGCTGTCGATCGAGCGGATGCGGGCATGGGCGCGATCGGATCGGACCATGGCCGCATGGACCTGTCCCGGCAGGTCGACGTCGGCGGTGAAGCGGCCACCGCCGGTGATCAGGCGGCGGTCCTCATGGCGCAGCAGCGGCATCGTCATCAGCCCCTCTGCGCGTCGGTCGGGGCGGCGCGCAGCGCCGCGGCCGCGGTGCGCACGGCGGCCTCGATGTTGACGTAGCCGGTGCAGCGGCAGAGGTTGCCGGCGAGGCCGTCGCGGATCTGCTCGTCGGTCGGATCGGGATGGCGCGCCAGCAGGTCGGTGGTGGCCATGATCATCCCCGGCGTGCAATAGCCGCATTGCAGGCCGTGGCAGGCGGAGAATGCTTCCTGCACCGGATGCAGGGCGCCGGCGGGCGTCAAGCCTTCGATGGTCACGACCTCCGACCCATCCGCCTGCAACGCCAGGGTGGTGCAGGCCTTGACCGCCACCCCGTCGAGATGGATGGTGCAGCAGCCGCACTGGCTGGTATCGCAGCCGACGTGGGTGCCGGTGAGCCCGAGCTGCTCGCGCAGCAGGTCCACCAGCAGGGTGCGGTCTTCCACCTCCAGCGTGCGGCTGCTGCCGTTGACCGTCAACGTCACCCGGCTCATGGCGTGGTCCTCGCCGCGACCTGCGCCACCGCCTCTTGCAGCATGACGGCCGCCAGCTGGGCACGGTAGGCGGCAGGTGCATGCAGGTCGGCATTGAGCCCTTGTGGTGACAGCGCCAGCCCGGCAACGGATTCCGGCGCCAGCCGGCGCGTCAGCGCCGCCTCCGCTTCGTGCCAGCGGAACACCACCGGCGCCGCACCGGTCACGCCCACCCGCACGCTCTCGCCGAAATCGGCGACGAATACGCCGCACATCGCATAGCCGGAGGCCGGATGGTGGAACTTCGCATAGGCTGCGCGGCGCGCAAGGGCGAAGCGGACCTCGCGGATCAGCTCGTCCGGCTCGAGCGCCGTGGTGAACATGCCCTGGAAAAAATCGTCGGCGGCGATCTCGCGACGATCGGTGCGGATCACCGCCGCCAGTGCCAGCACCGCTGCGGGAAAATCGGCAGCCGGATCATTGTTGGCGATCGAGCCGCCGAGGGTGCCGCGCGAGCGCACCTGGGGATCGCCGATCGCATCCGCCACCTGCGCCAGCGCCGGCAGCTCCTGCCGGACGAGCGGGTGGCGCGCGATGTCGGCATAGCGCGTGGCCGCGCCGATGGTGAGCGACTGGCCGCTGTGCGCGATGCCTTGCAGCTCGGGCAGCCGCACGATGTCGACCAGCTGCGAAGGCGCCGCCAGGCGATGCTTCAGCGACGGGATCAGCGTCATGCCGCCGGCGAGCGGCCGGGCCTCGGGGTCGGCGGCAAGACGCGCCAGCGCATCCGGCAGGCTGCGTGGCCGATGGTAGGTGAATGGGTACATCGGTTCGGTGCTCCGCTGGACGGTCGAGAATAACATCGTGCCGGCGACCGCGAATCCACTCTGGCCAGCCCCGCCGAGGAAGGTCGCTTTCGCCGGTTGCCTTTTGCCAATAGCCCAGGCTCCTAGCTGTCGCCGCCAGCACGTCCCACGATCAGCGCCCGGATCCGGGACCAGCCGTCGGGTCCCAGTGCCTGCAGCGTGCGGATGTTCTTGCGGTAGATCTCGTCGGTGTCGCCGAAGGTCGCGACGGCGCGCTGCACGCTCGACTCGCGCAGCAGGTGCAGCGTCGGATAGGGCGAGCGGTTGGTCGCGTTGGTGACGTCGTCCGGCTCGGTTCCGTCGAACTGGTAGTCCGGATGGAAGCTCGCCACCTGCAGGACGCCGCTGTAGCCGAGCGCCTCCACCGCCGCATCCGCTGCCTCGAGGAAGTCGTTGTAGTCGAGGAAGTCGTTCATCGCGTGCGGGTGGATCAGCAGCGTGGTCTCGACCGCGCCGGGATCGGTCGCGGCGAGCCGATGCAGCTCCTCCTCGAGCGCCTGCAGCAGTCCGTCGGCATCGGTCGCCTGCGTCACCACGTAGCGGACCTGGCCGCGGACCTGCGCCGCCCTGGCGAACGGGCAGAGGTCGAGGCCGATGACCGCCTGCGTCACCCAGGCGCGGGTCCGGTCGACGACTGCGTCGCTGTCGGAGGCGGGGTTGTGCGGGGCGCCGCTGCCCACGCCGTGATCGTCGTTGCTGCTCATGATCCTTCCTGCAGCCGCATCAGGCGCGCGGCCTCCTGCTTCTTCGCATCCGCGATCTCGCGCAGCACGCCGCGCAGGTCGACCGGCAGGTCGTCGCGCTCGAAGTGGCCGGTGAGGGAAGCCGCGTCGCGCAAGGCGCCGCTTTCGTAGAGCGACCAGATCTCGCTACCGTAGTCGGTCACGAGCAGCTCGGGAGCATAGCGGCCGAAATAGTTGCGCAGATTGGCGACGTCGCGCTCGAACATCCGCTGCGCATGGTTGTTGCCGGCGGCGTCCACTGCCTGCGGCAGGTCGATGATGACCGGGCCGTCGCGACCCACGAGGATGTTGAATTCCGAAAGGTCGCCGTGCACCACGCCGGCGCGCAGCATGCGCACCACCTGTTCGATCAGGAAGCGATGGTGCTGCCGCGCCTCGGCTGCGTCGAACGCCACGTCGTTGAGTCGCGGTGCCGCCTGTCCGTCGTCGCCGGTGACCAGTTCCATCAGCAGCACGCCTTCGTGGAAGTTGAACGGCACCGGCACGCGTACGCCGGCGGCAGCAAGCCGGAACAGCGCCTCCACTTCCGCGTTCTGCCAGGCAGCCTCCCGGGCCTCGCGACCGTAGCGCGTGCCTTTCGCCATCGCCCGGGCCTGCCGACTGTTCCTGACCTTGCGGTTCTCGGTGTAGTCGACGCTCTGACGGAAAGCCCGCTGGTTCGCCTCCTTGTAGACCTTCGCGCAACGCACTTCGTCGCCGCAGCTCACGACGAACACCATGGCTTCCTTGCCGCTGGTCAGTTGCCGGATCACGCCATCGATGTGGCCGTCGTCGAGCAGGGGTTGCAGGCGTGGAGGAATCTTCAATTCAAGGGGGTGACGGACAAGGCGCGCCGACAAAGCACCGGACGACCGGCCGCGAACCGAGGCATGGCAGTGGCGGAGATGGTAGTCGATGCTCCCGCGCCGGTGCGCCGACCACCGGGGCGAGGGGTGGGGACATGGCGGATTGCTATCATCGCCGCGACCGGTCGTCCCGATGCACCGGTGGAGGAAGACATGCTCAGGATCTGGGGTAGGCTCAGTTCGATCAACGTCCAGAAGGTCGTGTGGTGCGCACTCGAGCTGGGTTGCGAGTTCGAGCGGATCGATGCCGCCGGCGAGTTCGGCGTTGTCGATACGCCGGAATACGGTCGACTCAACCCGAACCGCAAGGTGCCGGTGATCGAGGACGATGGCTTCGTGCTGTGGGAGTCCAACGCCATCGTGCGCTACCTCTGCGCGAAGCACGCTGGCAAGGGACTGATGCCGCAAGCACTCGCAACCCGCGCCGATTGCGATCGCTGGATGGATTGGCAGGGCATCGAGTTCTCGCCGGTGCTGCGCGATGCATTCTGGCAGCTGGTCCGCACGCCCGCGCCGCAGCGGCAGACGGCGCTGATCGAGCAGTCGATCCGGCGCAGCGAGGCGATGGTTGCCATCCTCGACGAGGCGCTCGCCGGCAGGGATTACCTCGTCGGCGATAGCTTCACAATGGCTGACATTCCCGCCGGCTGCACGGTACATCGCTGGCTCGGTCTGCCCAGCGACAGGATCCGGCGGCCAAATGTCGACAAGTGGTACGAAAGGCTCATGAATCGTCCGGCGGCGCAGCAGGTCCTGACGCTGCCGCTCAGGTAATCGCCCGCGCGCGTCGCCCGGTCGCGGTGACGGGCAGGGAAACACTGCACGGCCAAACCGCTTACCATGTCATCAGACCCGGCCGGCGGAACCCATCGCCAGGAGGGCTGAACAGGAGCGGGAATGGCCAAACCGAATTACGCATTTGCCAAGCGCCAGCGGGATCTGGCCAAGAAGCAGAAGAAGGAAGAGAAGAAGCTGCGCAAGGCCAATGCAGCCGCCGGTGGTGGAGAGAGCGGCACCGATCAGGGCACGGAAGCAGCCGACCGGGTTGGGGACCAGGATGCGGGCCCGGAAACCGAAGCGGGCGTCGAGCAGGACCAGGGCGGAGACGGCGACAAGGTCACGGACCGGGCCTAGGTGTGAAGGCCCAATAGGTTGTTTGTGTCCATTCGGACTGGATTTGAGAAACTGGTCATCGCCAAACGATCAGTCCACTCAAGGAATCCAGCCGAATGAACACCCATAAGAATGCCCGACCCACGTTTGCCCGTCGATTCGAGATGGTCTTGCTGATGACTGAAGGTGGCTTGACG
>JAEZQX010000184.1 GCA_023441105.1 Pseudomonadota bacterium
CCCTTGCGCACCACCTGGGCGCTGCCGAGGTACAGCGCCTCGTAGGCCAGCGGCTTGCGGGTGTCCGGATCGAGCAGCGGCTTGGCCGGGCGGTAGATGTGCCACTCGCTGACGCCGTCTTCCTTGATGCCGCGCACGTAGGCGCGGTCGCCGCGGCCGAGGTAGACCCGGCCTTCCTGGGTCGCGATGATGCGCGGGGATTCGACCAGGCCCTTCTCGTCGACGATCAGCGGCCGGTTGATGAACGCCTCGATCGCCGCCATCGATACGGTCGAGATGGCGTCCTTGTCCAGCTGCTCGGCGCGCACCACCGGCTCGAGGCGCTGCACGCCGTCGCCGCCGCGGCCGCTGGCGGCCAACGAGCCGCCGCCGACCGACTTGCCAAGCCGCAGGCGCGGGACGGCGCCGGAGGTGTCGAGGTAGACGATATCGCCGGGATAGATCCAGTGCGGGTCGGCGATCTGCTCCTTGTTGAGCTGCCAGATCTCCGGCCACCGCCACGGCGACTTGAGGAAGGTTGCGGAGATGTCCCACAGCGTGTCGCCCTTGACGACGACGTGCTTGTCGGGGGCGCCCGGGGCGAGCTCGAGGGGCGGCGTCGCCTGCTGGGCGAGGGCCGGCGGCAGCGACGGCCCGCCTAGACCGCCCAGGGCCAGCCCGGCGCCGATGGCTAGTGTGGTCAGGCGGCGGGTGCTAAACTTTTTCAGCGACATGGGTCGATCCTTGAAAAACCTCGGACGCGCGCCCAACTGCGTGTAAGCAAGCAGTCCTGCCGAAGGACCGCGTCTCGAGCTTCGCCGTGGATTGTTCTCCACGCCTGTTGGACGCGGCAAGCTGGTTTGGTTTAGTGGTGGTTTTCGACCGATGGCCGTTCTTGACATACTCCGTTACCCCGATCCCCGTCTCCACACGGTCGCCAAGCCCGTCGACGCGGTGGATGACGCCGTTCGTCGGTTGGTCGCCGACATGGCCGAGACCATGTACGAGGCGCCCGGCATCGGGCTGGCCGCCACCCAGGTGAACGTCCATCGCCGGATCATCGTCATCGACGTCTCCGAGACGCGCGACGACCTCAAGGTGTTCATCAACCCCGAGATCGTCGCCAGCAGCGCGGAGTCGAAGGTCTACGAGGAAGGTTGCCTGTCGGTTCCCGGTATCTACGACGAGGTCGAGCGGCCGGACCGGGTCGAGGTGAAGGCGCTGGACCTGGACGGCAAGGCGTTCGTCACCCAGGCCGACGGCGTGCTCGCCGTATGCCTGCAGCACGAGATCGATCATCTCGACGGCAAGGTTTTCGTGCAGTACCTGTCACGGCTCAAGCAGTCGCGCATCAAGAGCAAGCTGGCCAAGCAGGATAAGCAGGAGCGGGCCGCCGCCTGACGGCGCGCGGCGGTCCCCCGGGCCGTCTTCCCGTCCTGTCCCCGGCCTTCACAGCGCTGGCTGCCAACCCTCCCACCGCCCCGATCCCTGCCGACCCGCAACGCGGCCGGCTGCCGCGCGTGGCCTTCGCCGGGACGCCGGCATTCGCCGAGCGGGCGCTCGCTGCGCTGCTGGCCGCCGGCCATCCGGTGGTGGGCGTGCTGACCCAGCCGGACCGGCCCGCGGGGCGCGGCCAGAAGCTGACCCCGTCGCCGGTCAAGCTGCGCGCCCTGGCTGCAGGCCTGCCGGTCCTGCAACCGCCGACCCTGCGTGATCCCGATGCCCGCCAGGCGCTGGCGGCGCTGCGGCCTGACGTCATGGTGGTCGCCGCCTATGGCCTGATCCTGCCGCAGGCGGTGCTCGACATCCCGCGCTTCGGCTGCCTCAACATCCATGCGTCGCTGCTGCCGAGGTGGCGCGGGGCGGCGCCGATCGTGCGCGCCGTCCAGGCCGGCGACCGCGAAACCGGCGTCTGCATCATGAGGATGGAAGCCGGCCTCGATACCGGCCCGGTCGCCATCAGGCGGGTCACGGCCATCTCGCCGAGCGACACCGCGGGCAGCCTGCACGATCGGCTCGCCGCGCTCGGCGCCGACGCGATCGTGGAGGCCCTGCGGCTGATCACGAGCCACACGACGGAAGTGGGCGCTGACATCGACCTCCGTTTCGAGCCCCAGCCCGAGGCCGGCGTGACCTACGCCCACAAGGTCGACAAGCGCGAGGCGCGTATCGACTGGGCGCTCGACGCCCTGGCCCTGTCGTGCCACATCCGCGCCTTCGATCCTCATCCCGGCGCCAGCTCGGCGCTCGCCCGTCAGCCCGGCGAGGCGATCCGGTTCTTCACGCCGACGCCAATCGAGCATCGCGCCGTGGATGGCCCCGCGGGAAGCGTACCGGCGCCCGGCGAGATCCTGGCGGTGGACGCGGCCGGCATCCGGGTCGCCACCGGCCAGGGCAGCCTGCTGATCGCCGAGCTGCAACGGGCGGGTGGGCGCCGGCTGGCGGTGGCTGACTTCATCCGCGGAAACCGGATCAAGCCGGGCGAGCGGCTGGTATGACCCTGCGGACAAGTCCTCGGTGGCAGGGTGCGGCGCTTGATTCGCGCACAATCCGTCTCAATCTTCGCACTCGAGCGGATGGTCGTCCCGCGCGCCGGCCGGCACCTGCGGCGTCGTCCTGGGTGAAGCCCGGTCCGTTGTGGGTTGAGTCGTCGCTGCTGTCCCATTCCTTCCGACTGCGGAATCCATCCGCAGCGGGCCACCCTGCTGGAGGTTGAGCATGATCGCCTGGTTGAAGACCGGTATCCTGATGGCTGCCATCACCGCCCTCTTCGGCGCGATCGGCGGCGCAATCGGCGGCCAGTCCGGCATGATGATGGCGCTCGGCTTTGCCGTGGTGTCCAACTTCTTCGCCTACTGGTTCTCCGACAAGATGGTCCTGCGCATGTACAACGCGCAGGAGGTCGATGAAGCGTCGGCACCGCAGTACTACAACATGGTGCGCGAGCTGGCGCAGCGCGCCGACCTGCCGATGCCGCGCGTCTACCTGATCGAGGAAGATGCGCCCAACGCCTTCGCCACCGGGCGCAACCCGGCCAATGCGGCGGTGGCGGCAACCACCGGCCTGCTGCGGGTCCTGACCACCCGCGAGCTGCGGGGCGTGATGGCGCACGAGCTGGCGCATGTGAAGCATCGCGACATCCTCATCTCCACCATTTCCGCCACCATGGCGGGTGCCATTTCGGCGCTGGCCAACTTCGCGATGTTCTTCGGCGGCCGCAGCGACGACGGCCGTCCGTCCAACCCGATCGCGACCATCGCCGTCGCGCTGCTGGCGCCGATCGCCGGCGCGCTGATCCAGATGGCGATCTCGCGGGCGCGCGAGTTCGAGGCGGACCGCCTGGGCGCCGACATCAGCGGCGACCCGCAAGCGTTGGCCTCGGCGCTGGAGAAAATTCATCATTACGCGCGCGGCATCCCGCTGAATGCCACCGAGCGGCATCCGGAAACCGCGCAGATGATGATCATGAATCCGCTCAGCGGCGGCGGACTGCAGGGCCTGTTCTCCACCCACCCCAGCACCGAGGAGCGGATCCGGCGCCTGCTGGCGATGGCCGGCGTTGGCCAGCCGGTCTGACACCACCGCCGTCGGCAAGCGCGCCTCGCTTGCCGACGAACTGGTTGTCTGTGCCCTCGCCCTGAGGGACGCACTGGGCGGCGCCCACCTGGATGCGGCGCTTGCCCGCCTGCTGGAACCGCCCGCTTCCGCACCGCCCGCGGCTTCCGCGCCGCCTGCGGCTTCCGCACTACCCCCCGATTCCGCCCGCGCCATCCGCGACATGGCCTACGCCGCCGTGCGCCAGATGGGTCGGCTGCGGTTCCTGGCGGGCCGGCTCAATGCCCGGCGACCGGTGCCACTGCTCGGAGCGCTGCAGCTGGCGGCGCTGTCGCAATTGCTTGATGGACGACGGGCGCCGGCGGTGGTGATCGACCAGTCGGTCGCGGCGGCCCGGCAGCTGCCGGAGGATCTGGGCAAT
The DNA here is from genome assembly GCA_023441105.1 of Pseudomonadota bacterium. The sequence goes on from JAEZQX010000184.1 coordinate 3,956, forward strand.
CGTTTCAGCGCCGGCTTCATCAACGCCACCCTGCGCCGCTTCGACCGCGAGCGGGAGGCGCTGCTTGCCGCCGCGGCGAGGGATCCGGAGGCGATCCACAACCACCCCGCCTGGTGGATCGCGGCGGTCCGCGAGTCGTGGCCGCAGCAGTGGCAGCAGGTGCTGGCCGCCTCGCTGGTGCAGGCGCCGCTGACCTTGCGGATCAACCCCCGCTTCGACTACGGCCAGGCCGGCGCAACCGACGTCGCCGCCGCCGCCAGCCGCTGGCTCGAGCAGGCGCTGCTGCCGCACCGGCGGGTCGGCGAATGGGCGCTGGTGCTCGAGCGGGCGGTGCAGGTGGCACGAATCCCGGGCTTCGCCGACGGATCGTTCACGGTGCAGGATGCCGGTGCGCAACTGGCTGCGACGCTGCTGCGACCGCAGGCGGGTGCCCGCATCCTCGATGCCTGCGCCGCCCCGGGCGGCAAGACGACCCATTTCCTGCAGCTGGCCGATTGCCGGGTGCTGGCCCTCGACCAGGACCCGCAGCGCGCGGCGCGCATCCGTGAGAACCTGCAACGCGAGCGCCTGCCGCTGGAGGAACACTGGCCGCCCGCCGGCTGGGGCGCGGTGGTGCGGGTGGCGGATGCGCGCCGGCCGCAGGACTGGTGGGACGGCGAAGCGTTCGATCACATCCTGCTTGACGCGCCGTGCAGCGCCTCCGGCATCGTGCGCCGGCATCCGGACGTGCCGTGGCATCGCAAGCGTGGGGATATCGCAACATTTGCGGCGCAGCAGCAGGCGCTGCTGCAGGCGCTTTGGCCGCTGCTCAGGCCGGGTGGTACATTGCTTTACGTCACCTGTTCCATCTTCCCGGAAGAGGGCGAGGCGGTGATAGCAGCCTTCTGCTCGC
>JAEZQX010000381.1 GCA_023441105.1 Pseudomonadota bacterium
AGCTGTGGCCGGCCCTCAGCACGCAGGACTTCTCCGCCGAGATCGCGCAGATCGCCGCCGCGCAGCCGGATGCGGTCTTCACCTTCCTGCCGGGCGGGCTGGGCATCAACTTCGTGAAGCAGTGGGCACAGTCGGGGCTCAAGGACAAGGTCGCGCTGCTGTCGGCCTCCACCGCCGACGGCATCGGCCTGCCGGCCATGGGCGAGGCGGCCACCGGCGTGATCGCCGGCGGCCACTGGGCGCCGGACTTCAAGAACGAGACGAACCAGCAGTTCGTGAAGGAATTCGAGGCGAAGTTCAAGCGCATCCCGTCGCAGTACGCGGCGCAGTCCTACGACGCCGCCCTGCTGCTCGATGCGGCCATCGCCAAGGTGAAGGGCAAGGTGGCGGACAAGGATGCCTTCCGCGCCGCGCTCAAGGCCGCCGAATTCAAGTCGGTGCGGGGCGACTTCAAGTTCGGCAACAACAACTTCCCGGTGCAGGACCTGCACGTGTTCGAGGCCTACAAGGACGACAAGGGCCGGATGAACCTGAAGACCATCGCCACGCCGCTGAAGGCGTCGGTGGATGCCTACGCCGACAAGTGCAAGATGAACTGATCGGCCCGAGCCTCGCTGCCGCGCCGATCCCGTGCTGACCGGATTGCTGATCACGCAGGCCCTCAATGGCCTGCAGCTCGGCGTGCTGCTGTTCCTGCTGGCGGCCGGCCTGACCCTTGTCTTCGGCATCATGAACTTCGTGAACCTGGCGCACGGTTCGCTGTACATGATGGGCGCGTACTTCGCGGCGGTGGCCGCCGGCTGGACCGGCTCGTTCCTGCTCGGCGCGCTGATCGCGATTCCGGCCACCGCCCTGCTCGGCTTCGTGGTGGAGCAGGTGGCGCTCAAGGGGCTGTATCGCCGTGACCATCTCGACCAGGTGCTGGCCACCTTCGGCCTGATCCTGTTCTTCAACGAGCTGGTCCGGATGATCTGGGGTCCGTCGCCGGTCTACATGTCGACGCCGCAATGGCTCTCCGGCACCGTCAACCTGTTCGGCTATACCTACTCGGCCTACCGCTTCGCCATCATCGTGGTCGGCCTGGCGGTCGCCGCCGGGCTCTACTGGCTGATCAACCGCACGCGCATCGGCATGCTGATCCGGGCCGGTGCCACGCACGCGCCGATGGTTGCGGCGCTGGGCGTCAACATCAAGGCGCTGAACAGCCTGGTCTTCGCGCTCGGCGCCGGCCTCGCCGGCCTGGCCGGGCTGATGTCCGGTCCGATCCTGTCGGTGCAGCCCGGCATGGGCGACCCGATCCTGATCCTGACCCTGGTGGTGATCATCATCGGCGGCATCGGCTCGGTGCGTGGCGCGCTGCTGGGCGCCTTGCTGGTGGGGGTGGTGGACACGGTCGGCCGGACCTTCCTGCCGATCTGGCTCGGCGCCATCTTCCAGCCCAACATCGCGCAGGCAGCCGGTCCGGCCATTGCCTCCATGTCGATCTACCTGCTGATGGCGGTGGTGCTGGCGTTCAAGCCCCAGGGGCTGTTCCCGGCGCGCGCCTGACCCACGCCCGCGCCACGAGGACCTGTCTTGCTGTTTCCCGAGAGAGTCGACATCAGGGCCATCCACGTCTGGCTGGTGGCCGCAGTGCTTGGCGCCTTGCTGCTGCTGCCGGCATACGCGCATTGGTCGGGACAGACCTACCATGTCACGCTGGTGACGCGGATGATGATCTACGGCATCGCCGCGACGTCGCTCAACCTGCTGGTCGGCTATACCGGCCTGGTCAGCCTCGGCCATGCCCTGTTCCTCGGCATCGGCGCCTACGCCGTCGGGATCACTTCGTTCCACGGCCTGGACAACGGCTGGCTGCAGTTGCTGCTGGCCGTCGTCGGCACCGCCATCGTCGGCGCCCTCACCGGGCTGGTAGTGCTGCGCACCCACGGCATGGCCTTCATCATGATCACGCTCGCGTTCGCGCAGATGTTCTTCTACCTCGGTGTCTCGCTGAAGGAGTACGGCGGCGACGACGGCATGTCCCTGCCCGGCCGCTCCCGCCTGGCGCCGTTCAACCTCGAGTCGAACATCCAGCTCTACTACCTCGTATTCGGCCTGCTGCTGGCGGCGCTCTACCTCAGTTGGCGGCTGGTGCATTCGCGCTTCGGCTACGTCCTGCGCGGCATCAAGTCGAACGAGCGGCGGATGAAGGCGCTCGGGTTCGCCACCCAACGCTACAAGCTCGCGATCTACGTCGTCGCCGGGATGGTGGCCGGCATCGCCGGCTTCCTGCTCGCCAACCTGAGCAACTATGTCTCGCCGTCATCCAGCGCCTGGACGGTGTCGGGCGAGCTGGTGGTGATGGTCATCCTGGGTGGCCTCGGCACGGTCTTCGGCGGCGCCGTCGGCGCGCTCGCCCTGCTGTGCATCGAGGAACTGCTGTCGTCCTTCACCGAGCACTGGATGGCGATCCTGGGCCTGCTGATCGTGGCGATCGTGCTGGTCGCCAAGCGGGGAATCTGGGGCGCGGTGCTGGCCTGGTCGTCGAGCCGCCGCCGGCGCGCGGACGGAGCCGCACCACCGTGAGCAGCGCGTCGACCATCCTGCGGACCGGCGGCCTGGTCAAGCGCTTCGGCGGCCTGCTTGCCACCGACCACGTCAGCATCGATGTCGTCGCCGGCGAGATCCACGCGCTGATCGGACCCAACGGCGCCGGCAAGACGACGCTGATTTCGCTGCTGAGCGGCGAGCAGCAACCCGATGCCGGCAGCATCACCCTTGCCGGCAGCGACGTCACCCGGCTCGACGTGGCCCGGCGCGCCCGGGCCGGTCTCGGCCGCTCCTACCAGATCACCCAGGTGCTGATGGAGTTCAGCGCCCTCGACAACGTGCTGGTCGGCGTCCTGTCGCGCAGCCGTGAAACCGGCGCCTGGCAGCCGCTGCGATCGGTCAGCGGCCATGTCGCGGCAGCCCGGCACTACCTCGAGCAGGTCGGCCTGGCGCGCAGCGCCGACGTGCCGGTCGGGGAGATGGCCCATGGCGAGCGCCGCCAGCACGAGCTGGCGATGGCGATGTCGCTGGAGCCCAAGGTGCTGCTGCTCGACGAGCCGCTGGCCGGCGTGAGCAAGGCCGAATCGGAGACGATCGTCACGCTCCTGGCAGGCCTCAAGTCGCGCTACCCGATGCTGCTCGTCGAGCACGACATGGATGCGGTATTCGCCCTGGCGGACCGCATCAGCGTACTGGTCTACGGCAAGGTCATCGCCACCGGCGCGCCACCGGCGATCCGCGCCGACGCCGGCGTGAAGGCCGCCTACCTGGGGGACGAGTGAGCACGCCCGGCACGAACCCACCGATGCTGGCGGTGCAAGGCCTGACGGCCGGCTACGGTCCGAGCCAGGTGCTGTTCGGCATCGGCTTCGAAGTCGGCATGGGCGAAGTGGTGACGCTGATGGGCCGCAACGGCATGGGCAAGTCGACCACCATCGCCTGCCTGAGCGGCCTGCACCGGGCCACCGCCGGCTCGATCATGCTGGCCGGCCAGCGCATCGAGCGACTGCCGTCGTACCGCATCGCGCAGCACGGCCTCGGACTGGTGCCGGAGGGCCGCCAGGTGTTCCCCGCCCTGACGGTGCGGGAGAACCTGGTCGCCACCGCCTCGCAGCGCAACGCCGGCCCGAATCCGTGGACGCTCGAGCGGGTCCACAAGCTCTTTCCCCGCCTGCAGGAACGCAGCGGCCAGATCGCCGGGCAGCTGTCGGGCGGCGAGCAGCAGATGCTCGCCATCGGACGCGCCTTGATGACCAACCCCCGGCTGCTGGTCCTGGACGAAGCGACCGAAGGGCTGGCGCCATTGATCCGGCTGGAGATCTGGCGCTGCCTGGAGCAGTTGAAGACCGAAGGCATGTCGATGATCGTCGTCGACAAGAACCTCAAGTCGCTGCTGCCGCTGGCCAGCCGCCATTACATCGTCGAGAAGGGGCGGATCGTCTGGAGCGGCGACAGCGCCTCGCTGGCGGCGAACCGCGAGATCCACGAGCGCTACCTCGGCATTTAGGAGCCTGCATGGAACCGACGATGGCAACTTCAGCCCCTGCGCCATCGAACTTCGACGACTACGCGGCGGCCTTCCCGCCGGAGGTGCAGACCATCCTGCGGCAGGTGCGGGAGGCAGTGCTCCGGGCCGTGCCGGACGGCAAGGAAGTCATCAGCTACCGGATGCCGGCCGTCCGGCAGCATGGCATCCTGGTGTACTTCGCAGCCTTCAAGCACCACATCGGCTTCTACCCACCGATCACCGGCGACCCCGAGCTGGAGGCGGCCGCTGCCCCTTATGCCGGCGACAAGGGCAACCTGCGTTTCCCTCTCCACCAGCCCATGCCCCTGGAGCTGATCGAGCGGCTCACGCGGTTGCGCGCCGCCCAGGATCGGGCCCGAGCGGGGGCTTCCGCGCGAAGCCGGGGTGCGCCACAATAGCCGCATCCGGGAGCATGCCATGCCGACCAGCCAGCGCATCGTCCAGATCTGCCTGTTCATCCTGGCGGCCATCGGCATCTTCGGCGGCACGGTGCAGATGTTCCTGGGCCAGCCGGACACCGCGCCCCGCCTCGACAATGTCCATCGCTTCATGGCCGGCGTCTACCTCGGCACCGGCATCATCAGCCTGTGGGCGGGCATCACGGTCAAGCGCCAGGATACCCTGGTCTACCTGCTCGCCCTCGGCGTACTGCTCGCCGGCTTCGGCCGGCTGGTCTCGATCAGCCAGGTGGGGCTGCCGCAACCGGCGGCAGTCTGGCTGGGCTACCTGGTGCCGGAGCTCCTGCTGCCGGTGATCATGGCCGGTGCGCAGCTGACCACGCGGCGTCGGATGGCGCCGCTGCCGCCGGTTGCCGCCTGATCGGTCGATGGCACAAGCGATCAACCTCGGTGACAAGCTCGCCACCTTCGACGGGCATTGGCAACCCCGGGTCGTCGGCCAGTTCAACGGCCACGACCTGCTGGTCGTCAAGGTGAAGGGCGAGTTCGTCTGGCACCAGCATGACGACACCGACGACTTCTTCCTGGTCCTGAATGGCCGGATCACCATCCGCATGCGCGACGGCGACGTGGCACTGGGACCCGGCGAAGTCTTCGTCGTCCCCAAGGGCGTGCAGCATTGTCCGATGGCGGAAGAAGAGGCCCACCTGCTGCTGATCGAGCCCGCCGGCACGCCCAACACCGGCGATCCTGCAACCGCCGAACCTCGCCGCCTCGCCTGACATGTACCGACTGCACGGCTTCAGCCAATCCGGCAACACCTACAAGGTCGCGCTGCTGCTCCAGGTGCTGGACCAGCCCTGGCAGGCGCAGCACGTCGACTTCATGAATGGCGTCACCCGCACCGGCGAGTGGCGCGAGGCCGCGAACGAGATGGGGGAGGTTCCCATCCTCGATGACGGCGACCGCCGGCTGACGCAATCGGGCGTGATCCTGACCTGGCTGGCCCGCAGGCACGGCGCCTTCGGCGGCCGCTCGGAGGACGAGGAGCTCGAGGTGTTGCGCTGGCTCCTGTTCGACAACCACAAGTTCACCAGCTACTTCGCCAGCTATCGCTTCGCCAAGGCCTTCGGGCCGGCAGCACCGGATGCGGCGGTGATGGCGTGGCTGCGAGGCAGGATGGACAACGCCTTCGGCATCGTCGACAAGCACCTCGCGGGCCGCAGGTTCATGGTCGGCGAGGAGGCGACCATTGCCGACCTGTCGCTGGCCGGCTACCTTTTCTATCCGGTCGCGGAAAGCGACTATCCGGTTGCCGGTCGCTATCCGAACATCGCGGCCTGGCTCGAGCGCATCCGCGCGCTGCCTGGATGGAAGGATCCTTACGACATCCTGCCCGGCGAGCGAATCGCGCCGAAGTGGTGACGGGACGGCCAGGACCGCCGTAGCCGCTGCCGAGCAAGGGCGCTGCGCGACTCGATACGACATCGGAGGCAATCCATGGCATCGATACGCAGGGAAGTCGCGATCGCGGTTTCGGCGGACACGTTGTGGGACGCGTTGCAGGACGTGGGCGCCCTTCACACGCGGCTGGTGAAGGGCTTCGTCACCGACTGCCGACTCGAAGGCGATGCGCGCATCGTCACCTTCGCCAATGGCATCGTCGCCAGGGAGCTGATCGTCACCGTCGACGAGCTCGAGCGACGGGTCGTGTGGTCGGCGGTCGGCGGCCGGCTCACCCACCACAATGCGTCGGCGCAGGTGTTCGCCGAAGGTCCTGCCAGGTGCCGCCTGGTCTGGATCGCGGACCTCCTGCCCGATGAGCTGGCGCCCATGATCGCCGGCATGATCGACCAGGGAACAAGCGCGATGAAACAGACCATGGAAGGCGCGGCATCCGCACCGGCCGGCAGCCCGACATGAGGATGTCCGCCGTCGTGAAGAACAGCGGTGATGCGCACGAGGCAACGGTACAGACCGAGAGCCTGGCGAAAATCGTCGCGATCCCCGGCAAGCCGGGGGGCGGCTCATCCGTCAACGGTGGCGAGCTCCTGCTGCTCGCGCTTGCCACCTGCTACTGCAACGACCTGTATCGCGAAGCGGCGCGGCTGGGCATTGCGATCGACGGGGTCGAAGTGCAGGTCGCCGCGGAGTTCCCGGGAGTGGGCCTGGCGGCCAAGGACATCTGCTACCGCGCGCAGGTCTCGTCCACGGCGTCCGCTGCGGCCATTGCCGACCTGTTGCAGCAGACCGACGCGGTGGCGGAAGTGCACAACACGCTGCGCTCGGCTACGGCGGTACAGCTGGTCGCCGGGTCGTCATGAGCGGACCGTCCCTACACCATCGCCAGGCGTACGAGGCCAGGTTGCGCGAGTAGGATTTCCTGCGGTAGCGGGTAGACACCAAGTGTCGCGACCTGCGCCCTTTCCGTCGTTTCGACGTTTTCTTCCGATCCTCAGGAGACGAACATGGGAACGAGCAGCGACTTCGTGAAAGGTCTCTACGACGCGTTCGCCAGGGGCGATGTCGGCACCGTGCTGGCGGCACTGGACGCCGAAATCGAGTGGCGCGAGGCGGAGAATTACCCCTACTCCGCCGGCAACCCCTATGTCGGGCCGCAGGCGGTGGTGGAAGGCGTCCTCAAGCCACTGACTGCCGACGTCGACGGCTTCACGATCCATCCCGCCAATTTCATCGACGGCGACGACACCGTCGTCGTCGAAGGCCGCTACACCGGTCGGTTCAAGGCGAGCGGCACGGCGTTCGACGCGCAGTTCGCGCATGTCTGGCAATTGCGCGGCGGCAAGGTGGTCAGGTTCCAGCAGTACACCGATTCGCAGCAGTGGTCAAAGGCCGCGGCGGGGTGAGCAACCGCAGACGGAAGAAAGTTCCATGAGGCTCATGCCCTTCTTTCGTGAAGCCGGTTCGGGTCCCGGCGTTGTCTGCCTGCATTCCAACGCGAGCGCGTCGGCGCAGTGGAAGATGCTCATGGAGCTGCTGGCTCCGCAGTTCCACGTGCTGGCGCCGGATACGCTCGGCGCCGGCAAGAGTCCCGCGTGGCCCGCTGATCGGGCCATCGTCCTCGACGACGAGGTGGAGCTGCTCGCGCCGATCTTCGAGATGGCTGGCACGCCCTTCCATCTGGTCGGTCATTCCTATGGCGCCGCCATCGCGCTTCGTGCCGCGCTGACGCTGCGGCCAAGGATCAAGACGCTTTGCGTCTATGAACCGACCTTCTTCTCGCTGCTGGAGGAGGAAGCGCCGGGCCAGCCCGCGGGACAGGGGATCCGCCGCACGGCCATCGATGCCGCGGCGCTGGTCGAGGCGGGTCGACCGCATGCCGCCGCCGAACGGTTCATCGACTACTGGATGGGGCAAGGGACCTGGTCCGGCATGCCGGCTGCCCGCCAGGAGGTGGTGGCCGGCTCCATGGCGAACATCGGCGGCTGGGCCGGTGCGTTGTGGGCGGAGGATACGCCGCTGCGGGCCTTCCGGTCGCTCGACCTGCCCGTGCTGTACATGACCGGTGGCCGATCGCCCGACTCCTCGCGCGGTGTCGCCCGGCTGCTGACCGGCGCCCTCCCCAACCTCTCGCAGGTGGAGTTCGCGGACCTCGGACACATGGCGCCGGTCACGGATCCGGAACGGATCAACGACGCCATCCTGCAGTTCCTCATGCGGCATCGCGAGTAGCACGCGGGCGCGTGGAATACTTGCGGCTCGCGCCCCTCATCCAGCGAGGGGCAAGAGGAGCTTGCATCTCATGACCAGACGACTCATCGGTTCCGGCTCGACCTTCGAGGACCGCATCGGCTATTCGCGCGCCGTGGTCGCCGGCGACTGGGTATTCGTGTCGGGCACCACCGGCTTCGACTATGCCACGATGTCCATCGCGGACGACGTCGTCGAGCAGGCCCGCCAATGCCTGGCGAATATCGAGAAGGCCTTGCGCGAGGCCGGCGCCAGCTTGCGCGACGTCGTGCGCGTAACCTACGTGCTGCCGGAGGTGGCGGACTTCGAGCCGTGCTGGCCGGTCCTGCGACAGCACTTCGACGCGGTGCGCCCGGCAGCGATGATGATCTCCGCCGGCCTCGCGGACCCGCGCATGAAGATCGAGATCGAGGTCACTGCCCTGAAGCAATCATGATCGAAGCCTACGACGACGGGCGCCACCGGAACGAGGTGGTTGCGCTATGGCAGGCGGTCTTCCGCTACGACGCGCCTCACAACGCGCCGGCGCTGGTGATCGACAGGAAGCTTGCCGCGGGCGACGGGCTGTTCTTCGTGGCATGCCGCGACGCGCGGGTGGTCGGCACCATCCTCGCCGGCTACGATGGCCATCGGGGCTGGCTCTACTCGGTTGCGGTCGACCCACGACACCGGCATGCGCGCATCGGCACCGCGCTGGTGCAGCATGCCGAGCGGGCGCTGACCACACTCGGCTGCGTCAAGATCAACCTCCAGATCATCGGCGGCAATCATCAGGTGACCGACTTCTATCGGTCGCTCGGCTATGCGGTGGAGGACCGGATCAGCATGGGTCGCCGCGTGCCACAAAATATAACCGGCGCCCCTTAGGCTTTCCTTGCGCAGCCTCTGCCGGCTGCGACAGAATCACCGCTTGCAGCACCTGCCGCCCCGCAGGAGCAGTTGCATGTGGTGCGGAGGCCAGCATGCCGCAGGAGCCCGACTCGATCACCCATGAGATTGCGGTCCGGCTGCCGCCTCCCGAATCGTTCCGCCTCTTCACCCGCGGCTTCGGCTCCTGGTGGCCGCTGGAATACACCTGGTCGGCGAAGGTCCTGGAGTCGATCTCCATCGAGCCGTTCGAAGGCGGCCACTGCAGCGAGGAAGGACCGCACGGATTCCGCTGCGACTGGGGACGAGTGCTGGTGTGGTCGCCACCGCAGCGGCTGGTCCTCGCCTGGCAGATCGGCCCGCATCGCGAACCGCAGCCGGATCCGGAGAAGGCCAGCACGGTGGAAATGCTCTTCCGACCCGACGAGAACGGCGGCACCCGCCTGCTCCTGGCACACCGCGACTTCCGCCGCCATGGCCGGGGAGCCTCCCGCTACCGCAAGGCGCTTGCCGGCGAGGCGGGGTGGCCGTGGATATTGGGGCGGTTCATGGAGGCCGCTCATTCCTGATTGCTTGGTTGGCGCGCGTAGGCGGTGGCGACGGGTGTCGCAGGCATGGGCTGACAGTGGTTCACGGG
>JAEZQX010000397.1 GCA_023441105.1 Pseudomonadota bacterium
GCCGCGGGCGCCCAGGCGGGTGGGGCGGGCCCTGCCCGCCCCCGCGCTCAATACCATCCAGTCGCAAGGCATCGCCGGCGTCGGCCGCGCCGGCACGCTGCTCGCGCTGGTCTTTGGCGCCACCGCGCTGAGCTGGCTGCTCCACGGCCCCGGTCGCATCCTCGAGCGCAACGTCGCGCTCGCCGTCCGCCAGAAGCTTTCCACCGACCTGATGGCGCGCCTGTTCACCGCCCCGCTGGTCTGGCACGAGGCGCAGCACGGGGTGGAGACCGGCCATCGCGTGCAGCAGGGCACCCGTGCCCTCTACGACTTCGCCCAGAGCCAGTTCATCTACCTGCAGAGCGCGGCCAGCCTGATCGGGCCGGTGATCGCCCTGTGGGTGATTTCAGCCTGGGTCGGGTTCGCCGCGAGCTGCGGCTACCTGCTGCTGGGCCTGATCATCGTGCGGTTCGACCGGATGATGATGCGGCTGGCTGCGGCGGAGAACGCGGCCGATCGCCGCTACTGGTCGAGCCTGTCCGATGCCCTGGTCAACATCCTCTCGATCTTTGCGCTGAAGATGCGCGGCGGCGTGCTGCGCCTGGTCGACAGCCGGCTGGCCGCGGTGTTCGAGCCGGTGCGCCGGGCCATCGTCTACAACGAGGCCAAGTGGGCCAGCGTCGATCTGCTCAACAGCGCGCTCTGGATCGCGCTGGTCGCGCTGTTCGTGTGGCTCTCGATCCAGGGCGGCGGCCCCTCGGACACGATCCGGCTCGGCAACCTGTTCATGGTCTACGAGTATGCGTTGCAGGCCGGCGGCGTCATCACCGGCATCGCCGCGCACTTCCAGACCCTGGCGCGGCAGCAGACCGACTATGCGAGCGCGGCGCCGATCCAGGCCTTGCCGTTGGCAGCGGCGGGGTCGCAAGCGACGGCAGCCGCCGCATCCGGCACGGTCGCGCCCGGTGGTGCCGATCCGCGCCCGGCAGCTGCCGGGTCGCCGACGGCGGCGCTGGCGGGCCAGTGGCAGGAGCTGCAGTTCCAGGGGCTCGACTACGTCCATCCCCGGCCCCACGGCGCGCCGGCCGATGGGAAGGAAAGCGCGATCCGCGGCGCCAGCCTGCGGCTGCGGCATGGCCGTCGCTATGCGCTGATCGGCCCGAGCGGCTCGGGCAAGACCACCTTGCTGAGGATGCTCGCCGGCCTCTACACGCCGCATGCCGGCCGGCTGTCGATCGACGCTGACGGCGCCGCGGTCGACGCCGCCGCGATGCCGGGCTTGCTGCAGTCGATGGTCACGTTGCTGCCGCAGGACGCCGACCTGTTCGGCGGCACCGTGCGCGAGAACCTGCAGCTGGCGATCGGTGGCCCCGGCGGAGGGGGAGAGGACCGGAACACCGCCGCGTCGACGGCCGACATGGAGAACGCGCTGGCCGTCGCCCAGGCGAGCGGCTTCCTGGCGGGTTCTCCGCGCGGCATCGACAGCGAAGTCTCGCCGCGCGGCGGCAACCTCTCCGGCGGCCAGCGCCAGCGCATCGCCATCGCGCGTGCGCTGCTCGCCGCCGCCCCGAGCAGCGTGCTGCTGCTGGACGAGCCGACGTCGGCGCTCGATCCGGCCACCGAAAGGGCGCTGGTGCAGGCGCTGCTCGCCTTTCGTGCCGACGCCTGCATCGTCGCGTCGATCCATCGGCCGCAGCTGCTCGACTCGTTCGACGAGGTGCTGGTGGTGAATGCGGGCCGGGTGGTGGACCAGGGCACGGTCGCCGAACTGGCGCCGCGTTGCGACGAGCTGGCGGCGTTCCTGCGGTCCGATCCGCGCGCCGCCGCCGGCCGGGCCGGCAGCTGATCGCGTGCCGACCTCGGCCCTGGCGCTGGTCGTCCTTGCCGGCCTGATCCACGCCTGCTGGAACATCGTCGCCAAGAAGATCGGCGGTGACGCGCGCTTCGCCTTCTTCAGCGGCTTCCTGCTGATGCTGGTGTGGGCTCCGCTCGGGCTGTGGCTGTCCTGGCAGCAGGTGCCCGGGTGGGGCTGGCCGGAGCTCGCCGTGGTGACGGTGAGCGGCGCGCTGCATGTCGGCTACTACCTGGTGCTGCTGCGCGGCTATCGCGAGGCCGACCTGACGGTGGTCTATCCGCTTGCCCGCGGCTCGGGCCCGCTGCTGTCGTCGACGATGGCCATCCTGTTCCTCGGCGAGCAGCTGTCGGCACTCGGCGCGGTCGGCATCGCGGGTGTGGTCGGCGGCGTGTTCCTCGTCGCCGGCGGGCCGTCGCTGTTCCGGGCGGCGCACGACCCGGCAAAGCGCCAGCGCGTGCGGGCCGGCGTCTTCTTCGGCCTGGTTACCGGCGTGTTCATCTCGGCCTATACCGTGGTCGACGGCTGGGGCGTGAAAGTGCTGGGGATGTCGCCGATCCTGGTCGACTACCTGGGCAACCTGGTCCGGCTGGCGATCCTGCTGCCGGTGATCTACCCGCTGAGGAAGGGACTGCGCGACGTGTTCCGGGCGCAGTGGAAGGGCGCGTTGCTGGTAGCCGCCATCAGCCCGATCTCCTATGTCCTCGTTCTCTATGCGATGCAGGTGGCGCCGCTCTCGCATGTGGCGCCGGCGCGCGAGGTCTCGATGCTGTTCGCGGCGCTGATCGGCGGCCACCTGCTGTCCGAAGGCGACCGGGTGATGCGCGTGCTGGGTGCGGCCTGCATCGCGGCGGGGGTGATGGCGCTGGCGCTGGGATAGATCGCCACCGGCCAGTCGCTCCGCGTCAGAGCAGCGACGGCAGCCAGGTTGCGAGTGGCGGCCAGGCGTAGATCAGCCAGGCGACCAGCAGGATCAGGAACCAGTACGGCATCGCGCCCAGGAAGATCTCGCTGACCTGGATGTCGCGATCCGGAATCGCCGCCTTGACGACGAACACCCCGATGCCGAACGGCGGGGTGAGCACGCCGGCCTCGATCACCAGGATGCCGATGAGCGCGAAGACGATGGGATCGACGCCCAGTTCCGATGCCAGGGGCCAGAAGATCGGCACGGTCAGCAGCATGATCGAAATGCTGTCGATCATGCAGCCGAGGACGAACCAGACGGCGACCATGAACAGCAGCGTGCCGCCGGTGCCCAGGCCCATGCCCTCGAGGAGTGCCTGGACTTCCTGCGGGATGCCGTTCAGCGCAATCAGCTTGGTGTAGATCGTCGCCGCCATCAACAGCAGCATGATCGGCGTGACGGTGCGGCCGGATTCGACGAAGGCATCGAAGAGCCCGCGCCAGCGCATACCCTTCGCCGCGGCCAGGACGCCGGCACAGACGAGGCCGATGGCGCTGCCTTCGGTCGGGGTGAAGAAGCCCAGCCAGATGCCGCCCAGGGTGACGACGATCAGGATGCCCACCCCCAGGGCGCCGCCGATCTGCCCGCCGGTCAGCGGCACGACGGCAGTCGCTGCGGCTTCCTCGGGCGCCGCTTGCGGCCGTGCCTTCGCGTACACGATGCAGTAGACGGCATACATCAGGGCGAGCAGGATGCCGGGAAGCACGCCGGCGGCGAACAGCTTGCCGACGGACTGCTCCGTGAGGATCGCCCAGACGATCATGAACACCGACGGCGGGATCAGGAGCCCCAGGACGGAGCTGCCGGCGATGCAACCGGTGGCGAAGCTGCGGCTGTAGCGACTCTCGCGCATGGCGGGATAGGCGACGTGGCTGAATGCCGCGGCCGCCGCGATGCCGACACCGGTGACTGCGGCGAAGACGGCATTGCCCCCGACCGTCGCGACCGCGAGGCGCCCTGGCACCCCGCGCAGGAAGCGATTGACCACGTTGAAGAGATCGGCCGCGGCACCGCAGTGCGCGATCAGCATCCCCATGACGGTGAAGCAGGGGATGACGACGAAGTTGTACTCCTTGATGCCGGACAGCGCGGTCTGTTGCAGCAGGTTGATCATCGGCTCCATGCCGCCCAGCGCGAAATAGAGGCCCAGCGCGGCGGCGGCGGCGAAGGCGAAGACGATCGGCACGCCGATCACGACGAGCACGGCAAGGGCGATGAGGCCGCCCCACATTTCGAGTATCACGATATCGTCCCCCGCTATTGGGGCAGTTGCTCGTCGGGCGCGCGCAGGCGTCCGCGAATCCCTTCGGCGCAGAAGCCGATGCATACCAGCGCTGCGACCACCCAGAGGAGGATGCTGCCGAAGCGCAAGGGCCAGGCCGGGATCCGGAAGGCGTCGTTGCCGAAGAACTCCTTCGCCGCCCAGCCCGACAAGGCCGGTTCCCAGGAAGCAACGATCATCGCCAGGAAGAACGCTCCGCCCAGCAGATAGGCCAGGGCATTGAAATGGCTGCGCAGCAGGGGCGGCAGGCGGTCGATGAAGAACGTCACCCGCAACAGCTTGCGGTGGCGGATCACGTATGGCGCCTGCAGGTAGGTCAACAGGACCAGTGCAACCGAGGCCAGTTCGGCGGTTCCCGCGAACGGCCGGTTGAAGAGCAGCCGTCCGGCGACGTCGTAGCAGATCACGACGGTGATGCCAATCAGCAGGCAGGCGCCCGCGACATGCAGGCCGAGCAGCGCCCGGTCCATCCATTGCTTCATTGTCCTTTCCTCATGCTTGAAGTCATGCGCGCGCCGGAGCGCTCATGCGCGGGCGCCGGGGCGCGCGCAGGCGGCCGCGGCGGCGGGGGGTGCCGGTTGTGGATCGCGCCGGCCGATGGCCAGCATGGCGAAGCCGAACAGCATCATCGGCAGCATCACCGCGGCCAGCTTCACGGCCGGTTGGGCCGGCACCATGGCAGCGACCGCGCACAGCGCGGCGCCGGCAAGCATCGGCATCATGCCGGTCACCGCGGCTGCCATGCCGGCACGGCTCGGCATGGCCTGCATGATCCTGCCGATCGCCGCCGGGAAGATCAGCCCGTGACCCAACGAGTACACGAGCAGGCCGAGGCCCCACAGCGTGGCAGTGGGGTACAGGGCACAGAGCGCCATGAGGATGACGCCGGCCGCCGCGACCATCGCGCCCAACAGGCAGAGGCGCGGCAAGCCGATGCGCCCGGCCATGGCCGCAACGGCAAGGTTGCCGCACAGGAAACCGAGGTAGGTGCCACCCATCAGGAGGGCGACGCCGCGGTCGCCGAAGCCGATCGTATCGCGCAGAGCCGCGGGGACGATGGCGATCATCACGAAGAAGAGCGAGCCGAACGCCGCGAACGACAAGGCCGTCCATCGCGAAGGACGGTGCCGCCACAACGCCGCCAGGCTGCCGAGCCCCGGAGCGACGGTGTCGGCAGGGCGGGTTTCCACCTGCATCACCAGGGTGGCGGCAACCGCGAGCAAAGCCAGGCACGGCAGGAGGCCCAGCACGACCCGCCAATCGGCCAGCGTGAGCAACCACCATCCGAGCACCGGCGCGAGCGCCGGCATGAAGGCGAAGGCCGCCGAGATGACCGCCATACCCCGCTGCAGCGCCTGCCCTGTCGCCAGGTCGCGCAGCACGGCGCGAGGAACGACCAGCGCGACGCTGAACCCGAGGCCGGCCACGGCCCGGCCGGCCCAGAGCGTCGCACCGTCGGTGGCGAGGCAGGAGAGCAGGCCGCCGGCAGCACCCGTGGCAAGTCCGGCGAGCAGCGTCGGCCGCCGGCCCCACCGGTCAGCGGCGATACCGGCCAGGGGCTGGCCCAGCGCGAGGCCGAGGGCATACAGGCCGATGGTCGACATGCCGTCGGCCCCGCCGAGCGCCAACGCTGCCCCGATCGAGCGATCCAGCGGGATGGCGAGATTCAACCCCAGGGGCGGCAGGCAGGAAACCGCCGTCAGCCAGACCAGCCACCTGCCTAGTGAGCGAGACCCTCGACCGGACACCGGATCCGCGGCGTCCGATCGTCTCACAGCGGGTAATCCGCCGGGAACCTGTAGCCGGCTTCACCCAGGAACTTCACGTAGGTCTTCAGCACCTTGGTGGCGGGCAGCCCCTTGGCGTCGAGTTCCCTGGCGGAGCGTCCGGGAAGGTCCTTCAGCAGCGCCGCCCAGCGCGCCCGCTCGGCGTCCGGGAGCGTGTTGACCTGCACGCCGGCCCCCTTGACCTTCTGCTCGACGTCCAGGTCGCGCTGCTTGCTCAGCTCGGCGACCTGCATCGCCGATTCGGCGGCAACCTCGTCGATGATCGCCACGACTTCCGGCGGCAGCTTCGCCCGCGTCTCGAGATTCATGAAGGCGACCAGGGTGCTGAGCGAGCCGAAACCGGTCTTGGTGAAGACCTTGGCGACCTCCTGCAGCTTGAAGGCATCGAGCCCCGACATGTAGAACAGGCTGCCGTCGGCGAGTCCATTCTGGAGGGCCTGGTAGTGCTCGCCGATGCCGAGCGTCACCGGGGCCGAGTCGACGGCCATGAACAGCGGCGCGTTGGTGCCGGCGAGGGCGATCCGCTTGCCCTTGAGGTCGTCGATGGTCTTCCAGTCGAATTTCGAGGTGAGCCCGTACGCCTCGGATGTCATGGCGGCCAGGACCATGGCGTTGTACGGCTTCATGCTCGCCTGCAGCTCCGGCACCTCCTGGAGCATCCGGTTCGAAACCTTCTGCTGCAGGACCGGATCGGGAGAGGTGAACGGCATGTAGGCGCTGTAGTTGAGCAGCCCGGCGCGCGACTGCTCGAAGCCGATCGGCGAAAGGCCGATGTCCAGGGTACCTTTCTGAACCGCCTCGATGACGCCATCCACCTTGGCGACGCTGCCGCCCCAAGCCTTGATGAACCGCACCTGGTGTGGCGTCTTCTCCTTGACCCGCTTCGCGACCTCCGTGGCGAAGTACTTGTCGAACACGCCGACGTAGGTCAGGCCGGTGGTGTGGCCGCCGCCCATGCGCAGCGTGAAGTTGTCAGCCAGGGCCAATGTCGGCGCGGCTGCGGTAAGCATCAGGCACAGAAGCTTATTGAGTTTCAACGCTTGTCTCCGTTGGTTGATTGATCCAGGATCTCGAGGACCAGGTGCTCGTAGGCATCGGGGTTGAGGAGATGCGGGTAGTGTCCACCTCGTTCCAGGGTCACCTGCCGCGAGCCGGGATAGCGCTGCCGCAGCCTCTCCTGTACCGGCGCCGGGATCAGCGGATCATCAGCACAGTCGAGGATGGTCACGGACCCGGGTGTCAGCGGCAGCGGCGGGCAGGGCAGGGCGTTCACCACCCCGACGAAGCGCGCTTTCAGGTTGGCCGCGCTCTGGCGGCTCGCCAGCATGAGTTGCTGCAGGCGCTGCAGGGGCGAGCCGGGCGCTGCTTCCACCCGACGCAGCCACTGCCGATGCAGTTCCTCGTCCGGCACCGCGGTGACGTAGTCGCGGTCGAACAGGGGATTGTCCGCCAGGTCCTTGCCCTCGACGAAGCCGTTGCCGATCACGAGGGACTTCACGCGGCGTGGATGCCTCAGCGCCAGGAACTGCGACCACCAGGCGGCGAATGAAGAGCCCACCACGACGGCCGCTTCGATGGCCAGGTGATCCATCAGCGCAGCAAGCCCATCGGCGAGTGCGGACGGCTCGCTGATGGCCGGATACGTCACTGCGACCAGGCGGGCGCGCCTGCCGAGCGCCTGCAGCGTCGGAGCAAACATCGCGCCGTCGCCGACCGAGCCCGGGAGCAGGATCGCCACTGGGCCCGCCGACGCCGTGTCGAGCCAGCGCCATTCATGACCGTCGACGACCAGCGACTGCCATTGATGGCGCTTCTCGACCGACGCCAGGATGTCGATCAGCGTGTCGTTCAAAACTTGCCTTCGGCGTCCACGAAGCCCTTCGCCTTCAGCTCGTCCATCGCGTCGGGCGAGAACTCCGCCTTCGGCACGTTGCCGCCGATGACGAAGAGCAGCCAGTGGGTGGTGTCCGGTTCGTCGTGGGTGACGTTCTCGAAGCGGCGCTGCACGCCGGCGGGAAAGGAGATGACATCGCGCGGACCCAACTCGAAAGCCTCGACCTTGCCGTCCACCTCCCAGGAGCATTGCCACCGCCCGCTAATCGGCATGAAGGTCTCGTTGGTGTCGTGGTTGTGCATCATCGGCCCTTTGCCCGGGGCCGCTTCGCAGAACCCCATGTTGAAGCCTTCGTTGATCTTGATGGCAGCGCTCTCGGCAGCGCGCGCCCCGACCGGCGAATGCATCGCGGCGTCGCCTTCCGGACGCTGGAAGCCGATGACGTTGTAGAGCTTGCGGATCGCCGATGGATACTTGCTGTCCGGCAGACCGCCGTCGTGTCCGACGAGATCCTTGAAGAGCGCGACGCGCTTGCGCATTTCTTCGCGGGTGACTCGGATGTTGGGTAATGTCATTGAGGTCTCCTTGCGACTCATGGACGAACGGCGCACGTTCCCGCGTCCGGGGCGCGATTAGCGCATGGCTTCTGCCGCGGCTGCAATCCGCCTCGCCGATACCTGCTATCGTTCGGTCGTTGGTGCACCGCGCAATGCGGCCACGCCCACGCCCGCTCGCCAACAGGCGTGCGCTGTCGAGGGGTGAACGGAAGGGCGGACCGAAGGGTGCCGGGAATGCGGTCCGCGGCTCGGCGGGCGCGGGAGGAGTATTGGTGCGGCTTCGAGAGATCGATCTGAATTTGCTGGTGGCCTTTGACGCACTCCTGCGGGAATGCCATGTCACGCGCGCAGCGTACCGGCTGGAGATAAGCCAGTCATCGATGAGCCTGAGCCTGGCCAAGCTGCGGGTGCTGTTCCACGATCCGTTGCTGGTCAAGTCCGGGTCGCGGCTCGTGCCGACGGTCAAGGCGAGGACGCTTCAGCCGCAGGTGACGGAGATACTGCGCGGTGTCGACCGCCTGGTCCACGAGCAGAAGCCGTTCGAACCTGCGCAGGTGAGCGAATCGGTGACCATGATCATCATCGACTACATCGACTTCGTCGTGATGTCCGATCTCATGAGGCGGCTGCAGCAGGAGGCGCCGAACGTATCGTTGCGCATCGTCGGTCCGAACCCTCGCCGACTCGGCGAGGTCATGAGCGACGGTGATGTCGACATGGCGCTCACCTATTTCCCCGCGCCACCGGACAACGTCAGGACCAAGCCGCTGTTCTCGGATCGTCTGGTCGGCGTTGCCAGGGCGGGACATCCGATGCTCGATCGCGAGGTCACGGTGGATGCCTTCTGTGCCCAGGCGCATGTCGCGATCGAGCCGGCAGAGGGGGCCAGCATGTACAACGAACTGGTCGACGATGCCTTGCGGGAGCTGGGCTGCGCCCGCCACATCGCTCTCTCGAAGACGACCTTCCTTGGCGTGCCGTTCCTGGTGGCACAGACGAACCTGGTGGCGACGCTGCCGGAGCGGGTCGCGGAGCGCTTCGCGCAGATGGCGCCCATCCGGCTCTTCGAGCCGCCGATGGCGCTCGGTCGGCTGGACATCGTGATGATGTGGCACGACCGGACCCACAACAATCCGCTTCATCAATGGTTGCGGGAGGTCATCGTCGACGTCTGTGGTCGCTGGCGCTGACCCGGCGGCGGCCGGTCGCCGGCGGTCGGGTCGGCTCGCCCCTTCCGGCTCGTCCCTCCCGGCAGGGACGGACGATATCAATCGCCGTCGTACCCGATGGCCGCCACCACCGGCCGCCAGGTGTTGATGTCCGCCGCCAGTGCCGCCTGCAGAGCCTGCGGCGGACCGGGCTCCGCCTCGATGCCGATGCTGGGCAGCCGGCCGGGCATGTCGCCGCGCGTAAGCAGGGCGGTGGCGGCCTCGCCCCAGCGCTCCACCGCCGCCGCCGGCGTGCCGCGCGGGGCGAACAACCCGTACCACTGCGGCGATTCGAAGCCGCGAAAGCCGAGCTCGGCCAAGGTCGCGATGTCCGGGGCGAGTCGCGTGCGTTCGATCCCGTCGACCGCCAGGATGCGGATGCGGCCTGCCTGTCGATAGGCCAGGGCGTCGACGATGGGCACGATGCCCGCCGCGATCGATCCGCCGACGACATCGTTGATCAGCAGCGTGCTGCGGCGGTACGGCAGCAGCAGCAGGGACTGCTCGTGTTCGTACGCGAGCCTGCGGCCGATGAACCAGCGCAGGCTGCCCGCGGCGGAGGTGCCGACGCTGGCGGCTTCGGGAATGCGCCGCGCATCGCGCAGCCAGGCGTCCACGTCGCGTAGCGGCGAAGCGGCAGGCACGATGATCGCGGCGCGGCGGGTGGCCAGTCGCGCCACCGCGACGAAGTCCTCCCAGGGATCGAAGCCGACCATGCGATGGGTCAGCGGCGCCAGCACCATCGTGCAGGTGTCGGCGAGCAGCAGGCTGCGTC
>JAEZQX010000497.1 GCA_023441105.1 Pseudomonadota bacterium
GGCCTGGCCGGCGCGGGCCCGTGGCTCGCCGAGGACTGCGCCGTCAGGCGGCGTCGACCAGGATGATCTCGGCGTCTTCCAGCGCCTTCACCTCGAGGCTGTCGATATCCTCGATGGCCGCGCCGTCGCGCGCGTTGATCCGGACGCCGTCGATCTCGATCGCGCCGCTTGCCGGCACCAGGTAGGCCCGGCGATCCGCGCCGAGACGATAGGTCGCCGTCTCGCCTGCCTTCAACGTGGCACCCACCACCCTGGCATCGGTGCGGATCGGCAGGGCATCCCCGTCGCCGTCGAAGCCGCTGGCAAGTACGACGAAGCGGCCCACCCGGTCGCCTTTCGGGAACGGGCGCGCACCCCAGCCGGGCTTGCCGCCCTGGCGGGTGGGCATGATCCAGATCTGGAAGATCCGCGTGGTGACGTCCTCCAGGTTGTACTCGGAGTGGGTGATGCCGGTGCCGGCCGACATGACCTGGACGTCGCCGGCCTCGGTGCGCCCCTTGTTGCCGAGGCTGTCCTGGTGGCTGATGGCGCCTTCGCGGACATAGGTGATGATCTCCATGTCACGGTGCGGATGCGGTGGAAAGCCGGTTCTCGGCGCGATGGTGTCGTCGTTCCACACGCGCAGGTTGCCCCAGTGCATGCGGGCCGGATCGTGATAGTTTGCGAACGAGAAATGATGCTTGGTGTCGAGCCAGCCCATGTTCTCCCCGCCCAGCGAGGCGAGCGGTCGAAGTTCGATCATGAGGATTCTCCAGTTCGAGTTGTCGTGCCTTGGGGCCCGGTCGGCGCTGCCGCGGCGCGTATGCCATGAATGTAAGGTCGGCATGCGGGCGGATAAACCCTCTTGCCGGCGGAAGTCCTTTGCAGAAGTGCAATAGTCCGCCTTGCGGCTTCTATCGCGGCGAAACCATTTCGAATACGCCCGGATAGTCCGCCACCGCACCCAGCGGCGTGACGCGTAGCGTCGCCCGGTACCCGTGGTGCGGCGACTCGTAGTCGTATTCGCTGCGCGAGAGCCGCCGGTAGCGCTGCGGCAGGATCACCAGGCCGGTCTTCGGGAACGGCAGGTAGGCGGCCGGCGCTTGCGCTTCCTGTCCGGTGCGCAAGCCTAGGCGCCGCAGCGGCAGCAGGTTGGTGGCCGGCGTGAAGCCGAGATCCAGGTCGATGCAGCCGTGTATCGCCGGCTGCTCGACGCCGTTGGCCGTCCAGCGCCCGCCACGGGTGGCCTGCAGCCGCAAGGCCACCGGCTTCCTGCCGACGTATCCCTCGAGCGAGGCGCTTCGGGTGCGAAACGAAGCATCGGCGCGGACTTCGTAGCGGATGTGGCAGGCGAGACGTCCTTCGAGGAAGACCGCTGCGCCCGACAGCCGGCAACCGTCCGGCGAATGGAAGAAGCGGCAGCTGTCGTACCCCGGGTTGTCCAGCCGGCGCCAGAAGAAGACGGCTGCAGGAACTTCCATCGCTCGACCTCGCGTCATCGACTCGCGGCCGTGCCAGCGGCCTGGGCATGATGGCGGGTCATGATACTGTCACCGTAGCGGGCACCGCCCTGGCCGCGCCGGGACGAGCGGTCACGGCGCCGGGGGCAACTCACCGACGGGCGCCCCTGCGATACCGGAGCAGTGCATGAAGTTTTCGCGCGAGGAAGTCGAGGCGACGCAGTCGACGGTCTATGCCGCGATGCCGCCCACGCCACAATACGCCTGGCCGCTGCTGCGCGAGCGGCTAGGCATGCCGGTCTGGGTCAAGCACGAGAACCATACGCCCACCGGCGCCTTCAAGATCCGCGGCGGGCTCACCTGGTTCGATGCGCTGGCGCAGCGGCGATCCGCCGTGCGCGGCGTGGTCAGCGCCACTCGTGGCAATCATGGCCAGTCGGTGGCCTTGGCCGCGCGCCGCGCCGGCCTTGCGGCCACCATCGTGGTGCCGCGCGGCAACTCGCTGGAGAAGAATGCCGCCATGCGGGCGCTGGGCGCCACGCTGATCGAGCACGGCGATGATTTCCAGGCGGCGCGCGAACACGCGACGACATTGGCGGCGGAGCAGGGATTGCTGATGGTGCCGTCGTTCCATCGCGACCTCGTTCGCGGTGTGATGACCTACTGGCTGGAATTCTTCGCGAGCTTCGCGAAGGGCGACGCGCCCGCCGTGGTGTACGTGCCGATCGGCCTGGGCTCGGGTTTCTCCGCTGCGGCCGCGGCGCGCGCGCATGCAGGCGTCTCGTGCGCCCTGGTGGGCGTGGTGTCCGCGCATGCCACCTCCTATCTCGACTCCTGGCGAGCCGGTCGCGTGGTCGCGGCGCCGGTGACCACGGTGCTCGCCGACGGCATGGCCTGCCGCGTGGCCGAGGAGGAGGCGCTGGCGGTGGTGCGGCGCGAGGCCGACGACGTGGTTGCCGTCAGCGACGAAGAGGTCGCGCAGGCCATGCGCGTGCTCTTCTCGGATACGCACAATGTCGCCGAGGGGGCGGGCGCCGCCGCGCTTGCCGCCGCGATCCAGCAGCGGGACCGGCTCGCCGGCCGGTCGGTGGGCGTCGTGGTGACCGGCGGCAACGTCGACCGCGACGTCTTCGCCAGGGTCCTGGCGGGCTAGCCTACGGCTGTCGCCGCCGTGAGCCCGCTCAGGACATCGGCTCCGGAGCCGGCTTGGGCGGCGGCGGCAGCGGAATGAACTCCTGGTTGTCCATCGGCGGCAGTGCGATGCGGCCTGCGAGCCAATCGTCTTTCGCCTGCTCGATGCGCTCCTTCCGCGACGACACGAAGTTCCACCAGATGTGCCGCGTGCCGAGCGGCTCGCCACCCAGCAGCATGACCCGCGCGGGTTCCAGCGCTTCGATGCTTGCCGCATCCGGTCCCGAGAAGACGGCCATCTGGCCCGTGCCGTAGCGGTTGCCGTCGACCGCGATGCTGCCGCGGACGACGAAGACGCCGCGCTCGGGATAGCCGTCCGGCAGCGGCAGGCGCGCGCCCGCCGGCAATTCCGCATGCAGGTAGAAGAGCGGCGAATGCGTGGTGGCCGGGCTCTCCAGGCCGTAGGCCTTGCCGGCGATGAGCCGCGCCTTCACCCCGCCGTCCTGCAGGACCGGCAGGGCGTCGATGGCGAAATGGGCGAAGGCGGGCGAGTCCTCTTCGTGCGACTCGGGAACGGCCACCCATGCCTGGATGCCGTCCATGTGCCCGCCGCGGTCTCGCAGGCCGTCGAAGCGCTCCGAATGCGAGATGCCGGCACCGGCCGTCATCCAGTTGAGCTCGCCCGGCAGGATCACCTGCTCGACGCCGGTGCTGTCGCGGTGGGTCAGCTGCCCGTCGAACAGATAGGTGACCGTCGACAGGCCGATGTGCGGATGCGGCCGCACGTCGGTGGAGCGCGGGATGGGCGGCATCATGTCGTGCGGCCCCATCCGGTCGAAGAAGATGAACGGCCCCACCATGCGCCGGCTGTGAAACGGCAGCACCCGGGCCACCTGGAAGCCGCCGAGGTCATGGGGACGGGATTCGATGACCAGGTCTAGCACGGGCATACCTCCATGGTTGTCGCTGGCCAGTCTACTCCGCCAGCGGGATGTCGAAGTGGAGCACGTCCTCGCGGGTGCCGAGCCGGGTGTACAGCGCGATGGCCGGGTCGTCGCCATGATCGGCCTGCACGAAGATCACGTACGCGCCGCGCGCCTTGGCGATTCGCCGGGTCTCCATGATCAACGCCGTGGCGATGCCTTGCCGCCGATGCGTCTCGGCGACGGCCAGGTCGTAGATGTACATCTCGCTGCGCGCCTGCTCGAACTTGTGCAGCACATAACCCGCCAGCGCTCCCACGGCCAGCTCGCCCTGCCAGGCGCCGATCGCGACGAAGGAATCGCTTGCCAGCAGGCGCGCCAGGTAGGCATCGTCGGGCTGGGCGCCGCAGTAGGTGGCCGGCTCGCCGAAGACTTCGCCGAACAGGCCGAGGAGCGCCCGCATCGGGCCGAGGTCGCTGGCGTCCAGCGCGCGGATGGTGAAGCCCGGGGTGGAGGCGGGATCCGGCTCGCTGCCGGTAGTCATGGTTTGATGCCGACCGTCAACGCAATGCCCGGCCGTGCCGCGCGACCGACATCAGGATGCCGGCGCCGAATCCGAGCGTCACCATGGCGGTGCCGCCGTAGGACATCATCGGCAGCGGCACGCCGACCACCGGCAGGATGCCGGTGACCATGCCCATGTTCACGAAGGCATAGGTGAAGAAGATCATCGTGATGGCGCCGGCCAGCAGGCGCGAGAACGGTGTCGCGGCGCTGCCGGAGATCATCAGGCCGCGGCCGATCAGCAGCAGGTACACGACCAGCAGGACGACCGCGCCGGTGAAGCCGAACTCCTCGGCGAAGACCGCGAAGATGAAGTCGGTGGTGCGCTCGGGCACGAACTCGAGGTGGGTCTGCGTTCCCTGCAGCAGCCCCTTGCCGGAGGGTCCGCCCGAGCCGACGGCGATCATCGACTGGATGATGTGGAAGCCCTTGCCGAGCGGATCGTTGGTGGGATCGATCATCGTCAGGACCCGCTGCTTCTGGTACTCCTTCATCACCGACCACAGCAGCGGCAGCGCCGCGACGCCGCTGATCAGCGCTCCGGCGATCACCTTCCAGCTCAGGCCGGCGAAGAAGATCACGTAGGCGCCGGCGGCGAAGACGAGGATGGCGGTACCGAGATCGGGCTGGCGCGCGATCAGCACCACCGGCACGGCCAGCAGGACGATCGAGATCAGGTAGTGGTGCCACTTGGCCACGCCCTCGAAGCGGTGGAAGTACCACGCCAGCATCAGCGGCATGGCGATCTTCAGCAGCTCCGACGGCTGGATGCGCGTCACGCCGATGTCCAGCCAGCGCCGCGCGCCCTTGGAAATGTCGCCGAACAACGCCACGCCGATCAGCAGGGCGAGGCCCACCAGGTAGAGCGGGATGGCACCGCGCATCATCATCGTCGGCGACAGGTTCGCCACCGCCCACATCACCAGGAACGAGATGGCGAGATTGCGCAGGTGGTCGGCTAGCCGGTGCGGCGTCTCGTAGGCTGCCGAATACATGGTCACGCAGCTGATGGCCACCACCAGCGCCAGCGCCAGCAGCAGGACCGGGTCGAAGACGAAGACATGGCGACGCAACAGCGCGCGGAAGAAGTGGCTGTTCATCGGATCGGCATTCCTTCATCAGCCGGCTTCGGTGCCGGCCGCGGCGGCTTCTTCTCGCTCCGCGGCCTGGGTGGCGGCGGCGCGGTGCGCGCCGGCGCAGCGGCGGGGGCCGGCGCCGGCGCCGCGGCTGCCGGCGGCGTCCTCACC
>JAEZQX010000510.1 GCA_023441105.1 Pseudomonadota bacterium
TGCCAGCGCCAACCCGTGAACCACTGTCAGCCCGAGCCCGCGACACCCGCCGACACCGCCTCGTCGACCGGGGAAAAGGAGGGACCCCGCACAAGCAACGTCCTCGCCTGTGCCTGCTCCGCCGCCGACAGATCCTCCAGCCATTCGACCCGACCTGCCACGAACGTGCCGACCGGCAGCCCGTCGCGGTAGAGGATGCGCGAGCCGGTGACCCGCGGCACCTTGACGCCGGGCAGCAGGCTGCCGAGGAGGTTGCAGGGGTCGGTGGCTGCCACGCAGGTCCAGCGCGGGGCGCCGCTGCGGCGACGGACCTGGCGCAGCGTCGCGACGGCCTCCGGCAGCGCGAACTGCTCGCCCGAAAGACCGGCGATGAAGCGTCCGCCGCGGATCTCTCCGCGCGCCTCGAGCCGCTGGTAGACACGCACCAGCTCGCGCCAGGGCGGCAGCCAGGTCGGCTCGCGATCGAGCAGCCGCCAGCAGACCACGCCGTAGCGACGCAACAGGATGCGTGCCGCATGTTCGACGGCGGCACTCCTGGCCGCCGCGTTCGCGGCCGCGCCGGATCCGTCCTTGGCGGCATCGCCGCCACGCTTCACCAGCGCCCACCGGCCGGCATCCTGGATGCCGGACATCGGCATGCCCCGGCGTCGGCGAGCCGCCGGCAGGGCGCGGCGCGAGGCCGGCACCAGGAGCGAGCGCACGCCGGCGAAGCTGTCGCAATGCACGCGGCCTTGCGATACCAGCTCGCCCAGCGCGTCCTCGAGCTCGGTGCGCAGGAGGTGGGTGCCATCGACCAGCTCGTCGAAGAAGGACGCACCGTGGTCGGCGAGGAATGACAGCACCCGCCTGCCGCGGGCGCTGACGTCGCCCTGCCCGGGATCCACCGCCGGCGCGAGTCGCACCCAGGCGGACAGGTTGCGCCGCGGCAGCAGCAGCAGCGGCGCCGCCTTCAGCGACGTGCCGCCGCTCGATGCCGCGCCGTCGCCGGCCCCGGCCGGTGGCCGCAGCCGGGTCCAGATGGTGCGTCCGGCGGTGCAGAGATCGTCGAGCCAGGACATCGAATAGTCGGTGACCCGAGCGGGCAACAGCTCGGCCTCCCAGGCGGCGGCCGGGGCCTCGAATCCCTCGAGTTGCGCGAGCACTGCCGCAAGGGCTTCCGGCCCGCTCACCTGCGATTCCCGCCCGAGGTGTTGCCAGTCGAGGAGGAAGCGCAGGTAGTCGCGCGGCTCGACCGGCTCGATTTCGCGGCGCAGTCGCTTCAGCGTGTAGCGATGGATGCGCGCCAGCAGGTGGCGCTCGCACCACTCCTCGTCGCCGGCCTGCAGGGCCTGCGGCGTGAAGCGCCCGGCAAGCACGAAGCCTTCCTGCTGCAGCGCCAGCAGCGCCAGCTCGACCTCGCCAAGCGCCAGCCCCAGCGGTGCCGCCAGCCGCGCCGCGGTGACCGGCCCGAGCGCCGACAGTCTGTTCCGGACCAGCTCGACGATCGCCGCCTCGCGCGTCCAGGCCTCCGCGGCGTATTCCGGCGGCACGACGACGGCGGGATCGACGCTCGCGGCCGGATACACCGCCTGCAGCTGCGGCAGGCGTTCGGTGGCGACCCACAGTTGCAGCGTTGCCATGCGGGTCGCGCGCCCGTCGCGGGCCAGCTCCTGCAGCCAATCGAGCCAGCGCCCGGGGTCCGCTGGCGCGGCAGCGGGCGGCAATTGCGCGCCCGCGTCGGCGTCATCGTCCGCGCCGGCCGCTGACGGAGCCGCAGCAGCGTCTCCCCGCTGCGCTTCCGCCAGGGTCATGATGCCCATGCTGCCCAGGGCGTCGTGCATCTCGTCGGCGTCGCGCGGCTGCGGCCAGGCTTCGCGGCACACCGCGTCGATGGCATCGGCATCGAGCCGGCCGAGGTCGTCGCTGCTCTGCGGATCGAGGTAGCGACGGCTCTGAACCGCCTGCGTGCGCCGTTCCTCCAGCGGTGCGTCGTCGAGGAAGGCGTAGGGGCGGGCATTGATGGCTTCGGCGGCGAGCGGTGAGGGCGTGGTGAGGTCGCAGGCATGGACGGCGATCCGGCCGCTCTCGATGCCTTGCAGCAGCCGCAGCCAGCCGTCAGCGTCCATCGCCTCGTGCAGGCAGTCGTCGAGCGTCTGCGCAACCAGGGGGTGGTCGGGCAGCTCGCGCTCGCCGACCAGGTTCTCGGCGCAGGCAACCTGGTCGGGAAAGATGCTGGCCAGCAGGTCTTCGGCGCGCATCCGCTGCAGCTGCGGGGCGACCTTGCGGCCGCCGCGAAAGCGCGGCAGGGCCAGCGCCGTCGTAGCGTTCCAGCGCCAGCGCGCGGTGAACAGCGGCGCGTCGAGCAGCGCCTGCACCAGGACGGCGAGCGCCGACGTCGAAGGAAGATAGCGTGCAACCTCGGCCAAGGCGAAGCTGTGGCTGGTCGACAGCGACAGCACGATCGCATCCTCGGTGGCTGCCGCCTGCAGCTCGACGTTGAACTTGCGGCAGAAGCGCTTGCGCAGGGCCAGACCCCAGGCGCGGTTGAGACGGCTGCCGTAGGGTGAATGGATCACCAGCTGGGTGCCGCCGGACTCGTCGAAGAACCGCTCGAGCACGATGCGCTCCTGCGTCGGCAGCGTGCCGAACGCGGCGGCCGAGCGACCGAGGTAATCGACCAGTTGCACGGCGGCGGCCGACGCAAGACCCACTTCGTCGACCAGCCAGGCCGTTGCCGCAGCGATGCCGGCCGGCACGCTGGCCGCCTGCAGCCGGCGCCCGATCTCCTCGCGCAGCCGCGACACGCCTTGCGAAAGTTCGTTGCTGCGGCCCGGTGCTTCGCCGAGCCAGAACGGGATGCTCGGCGCCGCGCCGTGCGCATCCTCCACCCGTACCCGGCCGGGCTCGACGCGGATGATGCGATAGCTGGTGTTGCCGAGCTGAAAGACGTCTCCCGCCAGGCTCTCCACCGCAAAGTCCTCGTTGACGGTGCCCACGTTCTGCGCCTGCGGCTCGAGGATCACCGTGTAGTCGGCGGTATCCGGAATCGTGCCGCCGGAGGTGAGGGCGGTCAGGCGCGCCCCCTTGCGCGGTCGCAGGCGGCGGTTGACCGCATCCCGGTGCAGCAGGCCGGCGCGCGTGCCTTGCCGGGTGGTGAAGCCGTCGGCGAGCATGCGCACGATCGAATCGAACGCCTCGCGCGACAGCGCCGCGTACGGCCAGGCGCGCCGTACCAGCGCGAAGAGTTCGTCTTCGCCCCATTCCTGGCAGGCGACCTCGGCGATGATCTGCTGCGCCAGCACGTCGAGCGGTGCCGGTGGAACGCGCAACGCATCCAGCTCGCCTCGGCGCACGCAGTCGAGCAGCGCCGCGCATTCGACCAGGTCGTCGCGGGTCTGGGCAAACAAGCGCGCCTTCGGCGTGCCCCCCACCGCGTGGCCGGAACGCCCGGCGCGCTGCAGGAAGGCGGCGATCGATCGCGGCGAGCCCAACTGGCACACCAGGTCGACGTCGCCGATGTCGAGGCCCAGCTCGAGTGAAGCGGTGGCGACCAGTACCTTCAGCTCGCCGCGCTTGAGCTTCTGCTCCGCTGCCAGCCGGGCTTCACGCGCGAGGCTGCCGTGATGGGCGGCGACGGCATCGTGGCCGAGCAGCTCGGCCAGGTGGCGCGCCGCGCGCTCGGCCATGCGCCGCGTGTTGACGAAGACCAGCGTCGTGCGATGCGCGGCAACGAGCTCGGCGATCTGCTGGTAGGCCTGCTCCCACTGTTCGTTGGACATGACCGCCGACAGCGGCGACGGCGGCACCACCAGCGCCAGGTCGCGCTGGCGCGTATAGCCGATGTCGACGATCTCGCAATCGGCATGGCGACCCTGCCGGCGGCGCTTCACCGCGGCCGTGCCGACCAGGAAGCGGGCGATCTCGTCGATCGGCTTCTGCGTGGCTGACAGTCCGATGCGCAGGAGCCGCCCGCCATGACTTGCCGCCGTCAACTGCTCGAGCCTTTCCAGGGACAAGGACAGGTGGCTGCCGCGCTTGCTCGCCGCCACCGCGTGGATCTCGTCGACGATGACGCTGCGCACCGTCGCCAGCATCCTGCGCCCCGACTGCGATCCCAGCAGCACGTAAAGTGATTCCGGCGTGGTGACCAGGATGTGCGGCGGATTGCGGCGCGAGAGCGTGCGCTCATGCTGCGGCGTATCGCCGGTGCGCACCGCCGTGCGAATCGCCACGTCCGGCAGGCCAAGGCTTGCCAGCTCGGCGCGAATGCCGCCGAGCGGCGCTTCGAGATTGAGCCGGATGTCGTTCGACAGCGCCTTGAGCGGGGAGACGTAGAGTACCGCCGTCTCGTCCGGTAAACCTTCCGGCTGCAGGCCCTGTCGCACCAGCGCGTCGATGGCGGCCATGAAGGCGGTCAGCGTCTTGCCCGAACCGGTGGGCGCGGCTACCAGGGCATGGCGGCCGGCGGCGATGGCCGGCCAAGCCGCCACCTGGGCAGCCGTCGGCCCGGCGGGAAAGGCGCGGCTGAACCAGCCGGCGACGGCGGGATGGAAGTTGTTCAGGGGCATGACTGCTTCAGGCGCGTGATCCGGCCCGTGCCGGAGAGGGCGGAGCCGGTTGTGGACTGATCGCCGGAGCCCGCTTGCCGAAAGCCAGCGTCATGTAGTCCACGAATGCGCGGACCCGGGCTGCCAGTTGACGGCGCTGGGGATAGACGGCATAGATGTCGGCGTCGGGGGTATGGTACTGCGGCAGCACCTGCACCAGGCGCCCGTCGCGCAGGTGACGCTCGATGTCCCACTCCGCCCGCATCAGGATTCCGTGGCCGTCCAACGCCCAGGCGACGGCGATCTCGCCGTCGTTGGTGCTCAGGTTGCCGCGGGTCTTGATCGCTTCGGTGGCCCCGCCGCGGCCTCCGCTCCGTGAGAGCCGCCACATGCCGTAGGCCTCCTCTCCCTGGCGGATGCCGATGCAGTTGTGCCTGGCCAGGTCGTCGGGGACCTTCGGTACCCCCCGCTGCGCGAGGTATCCCGGTGATGCGCACAGCAGCCTGCGGTTGGAGGCAAGGCGTCGTGCGACCACCCGGGTATCGGGCGGGGCGCCGAATCGGATGCAGACATCGAACGAATCTTCGGTCAGCGCCGGCGGGTTGACCGACAACTGCAACTGCACTTCCACCTCGGGATACTGCCGCGCGAACCTGGAGATGAGCGGCGCGACATGGCTGCGGCCGAAGCCCAGCGTCGCGTTCACCCTGAGCAGCCCCTTGGGTGTGCCCTTGGACACACCCATCGCTTCCTCCATGTCGTCGATCTCGCTCAGGATGCGGCGCGCGCGTTCGAGATAGAGCTCGCCGTCCGGCGTGAGGCTCATGCGCCGGGTGCTCCGGTTCACCAGCGAGACACCGATCCGGGCTTCCATCGCCGCCAGGTGCTTGCTCACTGCGGCAGTCGAGATGCCGAGCTCCCGGGCCGCCGCGCTCAGGCTGGCGGAAGCCGCGAGCGCCGAGAAGAACGCCAGGTCCGCGGGCTGAATGCAGGTGCTCATTTCGCCCTCGCTGTTAGCTTCAGGTTAACAATGGATTGACTCTAAGTGCGCGCGGGAAGGCTGTCCAGTCCGTACAGTGCCGGGGTACCGACCACTACCCGCGGAGACACCTCATGAAGACCTATCGCATCGCGACCATCCCTGGAGACGGCATCGGCAAGGAGGTCGTTCCTGCCGGTCGGCAGGTGCTCGAAGCGCTCGAGACCGCCTCCACCGCGTTCCGCTTCGAGTTCCAGGACTTCGACTGGGGCGGCGACTACTACCGCCGGCACGGCGTCATGATGCCGGAGGATGGTGTCGACGCTCTGCGCGGCAAGGACGCCATCCTCTTCGGCTCGGCGGGCGACGCCGGCATCCCCGACCACATCACCCTCTGGGGCTTGCGCCTGAAGATCTGCCAGGGCCTGGACCAGTATGCCAACGTGCGTCCTACCCGCATCCTGCCCGGCATCGACGGGCCGCTGAAGCGGTGCAGCGCCACCGACCTGGATTGGGTCATCGTGCGCGAGAACACCGAGGGCGAATACTCGGGCGTCGGCGGCCGTGTCCATCAGGGGCACCCGCTCGAAGCTGCGACCGACGTCTCGATGATGACCCGCGCCGGCGTCGAACGCATCATTCGGTTCGCCTTCAAGCTGGCGCAGTCGCGGCCCCGCAAGTTGCTGACCGTGATCACCAAGAGCAATGCGCAGCGCCATGCCATGGTGATGTGGGATGAGATCGCGCTCCAGATCTCCAGGGAGTTTCCGGATGTCACCTGGGACAAGGAGCTGGTGGATGCAGCGACGGCGCGCATGGTCAACCGCCCGGCGTCGCTGGACACCATCGTCGCGACCAACCTGCACGCCGACATCCTGAGCGATCTCGCAGCCGCCCTGGCCGGCAGCCTCGGCATCGCGCCGACCGGCAACATCGACCCCGAGCGCCGCTTCCCTTCGATGTTCGAGCCGATCCACGGTTCGGCATTCGACATCATGGGCAAGGGGGTGGCAAACCCTCTCGGAACCTTCTGGTCGGTGGTGATGATGCTCGAGCATCTGGGCGAGGCCGAAGCGGCCGGGCGGGTCATGCAGGCGATCGAAGCCGTGACCTCGAACCCGGCCTTGCACACCCGCGACCTCGGTGGCAAGGCGACGACTGCCGAGGTGACGCAAGCCGTCTGCAAGCACGTCGCCGCCGGCGCACAGCGCCAGGCCGCCTGACGACCGGCTGCCGGCGCGGCAGCCTCATACCAATCCGGAGTTGAGCATGAGAGACAAGCAATTCGCTGCGCGGCGCGGCATCGTGAAAGTCATGGCGCTGGCGGTGGCATTGACGGCGGGCGGCGCGATGGCACAGGGCTGGCCGACCAAGCCGATCACCCTGATCGTGCCTTTCCCGCCAGGGGGGACCACCGACGTCCTGGCGCGGGCACTGGGCGCGCAGTTGTCGCAGAGTCTCGGCCAGCCGGTCATCGTCGAAAACAAGGCCGGCGCCGGCGCAACGCTGGGCGCCGGGTACGTCGCCAACGGCAAGCCGGACGGCCACACGCTGCTGGTCGGAGCGGTCCATCACACGATCGCGACCAGCGTCTACAAGAAGCTGCCGTACGACTTCCAGAAGAGCTTCGCGCCGGTCACCACGGTTGCACTGGTGCCGAACGTGCTGGTCGTCAACGCCAGCACCCCGGCCGCCAACGTGGCGGAACTGGTGGCGCTGGCGAAGGCGCAGCCGGGCAAGCTCACCTACGGCTCCAACGGGAATGGGACCGCCCAGCATCTCATCGGCACCCAGTTCCAGAACTCGACCGGCGCTCAGCTGATCCACATCCCGTACAAAGGCAGCGGCCCGCTATCGGTGGACTTGCTGGGCGGCCAGATCACGATGTCCTTCGATACGGTGACGCCGGTCCTCCAGCACGTCAAGAGCGGCAAGCTGCGGGCTCTGGCCGTCACCACGAGCAAGCGCTCGGCGGTATTGCCGGAGGTGCCGACACTGGAGGAGGCGGGGCTGCAGGGCTTCAGCATCGGGACCTGGTTCGGCGTGCTCGCACCCGCAGCCACGCCACGGGAGATCACTGCCAGGCTCAACGCGGAGATGGTGAAGGTGATCCAGTCGCCCGAGTTCGGCCAGAAGATGATGGAGATCGGCGCCGAGCCCATCGGCAACACCTCGGAGGAAATGGCGCGGCAGATCAAGGAGGAAACCGAGAAGTTCGCCAAGCTCGTGAAGGATGCCAATCTGACGATGGAATAGCGGCAGGCCACGAGGGGCGAATGTCCGGGAGACTTCTCCATGTCTTGCGAGTGAGAAGTATTCGCATTAGCATCGCCGCGGAAACACGCGGGGCCATGCCGGTCCCACCGCCGGGAGCAACGATGAATCGACGCCACGAGGACCTCCGCCAACGCTGGGACCGGATCGGGGTCGGCATCCGCTGCGCCTACAACCCGTGGCTGCCACCGGTAATCCTGTTGTACCTGCAGGCCGGGCGCCGGCTCGTCAGCGCGGGTGCGATGGACGACGTCCTGGTCCAGCGGCGCATGCTGTCGCTGCTGATGCGAACCGCCGGCGACGAGGCGTTGCCGCTGCCATGGCGCATGGCCTGCCTTGAGCACACTACCCGTCCGCGCGCGCGCCTGGGGCGACTCCTGGCGGCCAGCGACCCGGACGCGGTCGTCCGGATGGCACGTGACGCAGATGACCTGGCGGATCGCCTGGAGGCGGCCCTGACGACCGGCTATGTCTCGAGCCGGTCGGGAGGCTGAACCGAAAAAGCAACTGCAAGCGGCGCAGGCAAGTGCTGCCCAGTGCGGCGACGGCCGAGGTGCATGGCATCCCCGGCTGCGCAAGCTTCGCAAATGATCGTCAACACCGTGGCCGGGGAAGCTGTTTTTGCCAACTGGCGAGGCGTAGCATCGATGAGTCGCTCGAACTTCACAGAGGGGGTCGCATCATGAGTTCCAGCGCCTTTGTGTATCGTGCTTTCCTCGTCGCGTCGGCCATGGTTGCCACTCCGGCGTTGGCGGATTTTCCAACCGAGGACGTGCCAAAGACCGAGCCCGAGTACCTCGCCAAGGTGAAGACGGCTGCGCCCGCGTCCGTCGTCGGCAAGGCGACCATCACCATGCCGCAGGCGGACGGCTCATCCAAGACGCTGCAGACCGGCACCAATGGCTTCACCTGCTTCGTCGGCCCCGACGGGACGCCCGAGTGCGATGACGAAAACGCCATGAACTGGCGCAAGGCACTCATCGCCAACCAGGATCCGCCGGACAAGATCGGTTTCATCTACATGCTTGCCGGCGACACCGGCATCAGCAACCACGATCCATCGCAGCGGCACACCCACGAACACTGGGTGCAGACCGGGCCGCACGTGATGATCGTCGGCGGGTCGGCGCGGGAACGGTTGAGCAGCTATCCCCGCGATGAGGACGTCAAGGACAAGACCCAGCCCTTCATCATGTTCCCGGGCAAGGCCAGCGAGCACCTGATGATCCCGGTACACGACTGAAGAGGGTTCACCTGGGCGGCTGGACGCGGCGCCAGCTGTCCGCCCTTTCCTTTTTTGTCTCTATCCGCTGGCTGGTGTTCTTCGTCTGCGAAGCACACTAGCCGTGGTCACTACTGTTTCGCGATCGCGACCTTGTCGAGAGCTGCTCGTAACCCGGTCACCACGCGATCCGCCTGGTCGTTGGCCCAGAAGTGCATGAAGAATAGCCGTGGCTCGTCGGCGAGCATGTGGTTGTGCAGGGCGGTGATCTCGATGCCTGCTCGAGTCAGGGCCGTGATGACGGGGTTTACCTCTTCCGCGGTCAGCACGAAGTCACCGGTCCCGGCAATCCTGCCATTGCCGCTCGACTGCAGGTTGATGGCGATGGCAGAGCCCAGACCCTCGGGAACTTCCATGCCATCGTCCTTGACTGGCTTCGCACGGCGGATGTTGATCGCGAAGACCCCTCCATTCGCCTTGCCCTTGTACCCTAGGCCGCGTTCGACCATCGCGGGGTCGAACCCGACATCCGGTGGCGCGCCGGCCGGCGGGGTCGACAACGGGGTCTTGGTCGCCGAAAGAGCATCGTGCAGGGAGGCTGCAAGCTTGCCGGGCTGTCCATGTCCATGGACGTGCATGTACATCGTGAATGGTTCGTTGCGAAGCAGATGATTGTGCAAGGCGGTGATCTCGAGACCTGCCCCTCGAAGCTTTGGCGTGACCTGGGCGACCTCCTCCGCGGTCAATACCAGATCGCCCATGACCATGACCTCGGCACCCATCGGCATGAAACCGAGCCAGCTGACCAAGGCCAGGGCGGGCCTGATCTCGACGCCATCGAGCTTGACCTTCAGGTCTGTTCTGGGCAACGACACGCGGTATACACCGTCCGGCGATTCGGTCCCGGCCTTGCCGAGGCTCGCCGCGATCTGACTTTGCCAGTTGCCGTCGGCGGCGTGGACGACGACGGGCAGTAGCAGGGACATGGCACCCTTCGAGAGGAAAGGTAGGAGCTTCATGAATATCTCCGGTTAGGGTTCCTCGACACCGCCCGGTTCACCAGTTAGGGACTGGCGCCGGGAACCGGTGGCTCGCCACTTGATGCTCGATGCTTCAATCCTGGTCAAGAAAGACGGCGGCACGATGCGTTTCGGGCAGGAAGGCGTACAGCTTGCGGCGCTTCCGGTCGAGCGCGAAGGTGTGGGAGCCGAGCTCGGTCTCCACCGTCTGCACGCGGCGCATCCGGATGGTGTCGATGACGTCGATGACACCGGGATTGCCGACGGCGACGTACAGGTGCTTCTTCAGGCGGTCCAGAAAGACGACGTCGGGTCCGCCGCTCAGGGCGGCCTCCCCCTGAATCTGCCCCGTTGACGGATCGATTGCCAATAGGACGCCCGCATCGCAGGCGCAGAACAGTTGCCCGGTCTCTAGATCGAGGTCGAGCCCATGCGGCCCGGCCGCGGGGACGTCGATCTCGCCGGCCAGGCTTCGCGCCTCGGCTGACGGGATCGCGACGATTCTTGGGGGTGAGGCGATGTTCACGTAGAACATGTCGCGCGCAGCATCGTAGACCGACCATCGAGTGCGCCCCGGCACCGGGATATCCGCAACGCGCTCGCGTCGCTCGACGTCGACGACCGAGACCGTGAAGGAACCGGCAATAGCGGGATCGCCGACATTCGCGGCAATCAGCGTGCCTCGACCAGGATCGAAGGCCAGCCCATTCGGCTTCACGCCGACCTGAATTTTGACGGCGTCGCGCTCCTTTCCTGGCGCGAGGATCGAGACCGTGTTCTCGCCCCGATTCGAGGTGAAGACCAATCCGCGCCTCTCCGAGACCAGGGCGCCGGCCACCGCGGGGAGGCCGGGAACGGACTCGATGAAGCAGTCCCTTGTGCAGTCGACGACGTCGAGGGCGTCGTTGCTGGTATGCGCGACATACAGCCGATCGGAACCGGCGTGTACATCCGCGTGATCGAAGCCGCCAGCCCCGCGATTGGGCGGGAGGGCCAAGTGACCAACCCGTTTCAGCGACATGAGGTCAGCCTCCTGAAGGAAGGGTGTGTTTGCCTCGTGGCAGATCAAGCTTCCCGGAACCCGCACTCGTCCGCCACGGAACCCAGCACATCGACGAGCTGCCCGGTGGCACTTTCAAGATCGATTCGCCATTGCAGGCCGCCCAGCGAAGCACCGGCGAACAGAGTGCCATCCGCCGAAAACCGGAGCCTGGTGAGCCCGATATCAAGGCTCTCCCTTTGGAGAAGTCGCAGCCGGTGCTCTTTCAGCTGGAAGGTGTCCGGATCGATCTGCCAGAGCTTGGGCTCGACGTTGTGCGATATGTATGCGGTGCCGGTGCGGTCGAACGCGATGTCTGGCGGGCAGACGAAATTCGCCACCGTCCAAGGCGGCAATGCGATGCGCTGGATCAGGGTGTCGGTTCGTTTGTCATAAACGTCCACGAACTCGAGATCGAGCACCCAGAGACGATCGCGGGTGGCGTCGGGCTTCACGCGAAGCGCGTCCCGGTGCTCCTTCGAACCTGTCGAAGCCAGGTCGATCCCGGGCGATACATGGGGACCGGTAGCCGAATCACAGGCGCCGATCAGAATCATTGCGAGCAGGCTCAATGCTTTCATCGCATGCCTCCGTGCAGCAGTTCGACTGAAGCAGGTGTCATGGCCTCGTGGGCACGACGTCGGGCGGAAAAATGCGCACTGTGGCTATCGATCAGTCGCTCGTGCCTCGTCCTGGCAATCCCTGCACCAGGAATAGAGGGCGTCGTACATGATCAGCCCATGCTCGAGCATCTCGAAGTCGTCCTTGAAGTTGCTGGACAAGCCTAGTGAGATGGCATGGAGGCCGGCCGACTGCGGCGCCAGGTCGAGCCGGGAGGTGTCCGCGCCGCGGACGATGACGGCGAGTTGCTGAAGGGCCGGATCCGTCAACTTGTACTTCGCCAGAAAGGCGTCGAAGCTGCAGCGATCTCCCACGTGCGACAGCTCGACCCCGGGGATATCGTAGGGGATCGCACCTGTCCTCTCCGCCACCGCCAGAACCTCCCCCTTTTGCACGTAGAGGAACTCCGGCTCCTCGTCGATAAACCGGTCGATCAGCCAGGGACACGCAATGCGGTCGATCTTCGGGCGTTCGCGCGTGATCCATTTCATGTCGATCCTCCAGTCTTGGCGGCCGTGTTGCCGCCGGTTGAAGTCCAGGCCTCGATTCCACCTTCGAGATAGGCTGCCTCGAGGCCGAGATCTCGCAGCTTCCGGGCGCAATCCTGGCTGACCTGATGCCCGTGTACGCAGTAGACGACCACCGGTCTTGCCTGGTCGAGACCTTCAGACCAACTGGTGACGAGTTCTGGGTCGCGCCAGACCGCATTCACGATGAGCTCGGTGGCGCGCTCGAACGTTGCCACCCGACGGACATCCAGCACGAGCGGGGGCGTGGCTGACGCGAGGGCAGCCTGCAGTTGTGCAACGGTGAAGGTGTGACTCATGATGGGATCCTCAGTGAAGAAGATTCCAGGCGAGCCCGAGAACCCCACAGCCGGCAATGACAGGAATGACGCCAACCTTGTATCGGAAGAGGGCGGCTGTCGCCAGCAGGCCGATGACTGCGGAAGCCCATTCGAACCGCCCGGGAAGACCATCCGGCCAGAGAGCGTGGTACGCGAAGAAGACGGCGAGGTCGACGATGACGCCAACCACCGCTGCCGTGATGGCGGTCAACGGTGCGGTGAACTTCAGGTTCCCGTGTGTGGACTCGATGAACGGCGCGCCCAGGAGGATGAAGAAGAATGAAGGCAGGAAGGTGAAGAACGTCACCACCGTCGCCGCCGCCGCGCCCGACATGAAGAGAGCATCCGCACCGAAGATCTCCTTCGTCCAACCGCCGACGAAGCCGACGAAGGAAACCACCATGATCAGCGGGCCCGGGGTTGTTTCTCCGAGCGCCAGCCCATCGATCATCTGCACCGGCGTCAGCCACTGATGGCCTTCTACGGCACCCTGGTACACATAGGGAAGCACTGCATAGGCACCCCCGAATGTCAGCAAGGCTGCCTTGGTGAAGAACCAGGCCATCTGCGTGAGAACCGCGTCCCAGCCGTAAGCGACGATCAGGCCGAGGATGGCAATAAGCCACATGCCCAGGCAGACGCCGCTTACTCGAATCAGCTTCCTCCAGGTGAACAGCGCGTGTTCGGGGGGCGGCATATCGTCGTCGATCCAGGCGGGCCCAAATGATGTGGCCGCCTTGCCATGCCCGCCGCTTCCCATGGCGAAGACATGAGGCGAATGGCGTCCTCCAACGTAGCCGATGATTCCAGCCGCCAGAACGATCAGCGGAAAGGGCACGTCGAATGCAAAGATCGCAATGAAGGCTGCCACTGCAATGGAGAGCAACCAGCCGTTCTTCAGGGTGCGCGACCCGATGCGCCAGGCCGCCAACATCACGATCGCGGTCACTGCAGGCTTGATGCCGTAAAGCAGGCCCGCGATCGCCGGCACATCCCCATGCGCCATGTACACCCAGGACAGGCCAATCAGGATGAAGAGCGAAGGCAGCACGAACAGCCCGCCAGCCAGCACGCCGCCCCACGTCCGATGCATGAGCCAGCCGATGTAGGTGGCCAGTTGCTGGGCCTCCGGTCCGGGCAACAACATGCAGTAGTTCAAGGCATGCAGGAAGCGGTTCTCGGAAATCCAGCGGCGGCGTTCGACGAGTTCCTGATGCATGATGGAGATCTGGCCCGCCGGGCCGCCGAAGCTGATGAAGCCGAGCTTCAGCCAGAAGACAAAGGCCTCCCGGAAAGTCAGCGTGGCCGGACGCGGGAGATCTTCGTTCACGGCTGAACCCGCCCATCGGCATAGAGGGAGTCAAAGAGCGGCAGGGCCGCGTTGAGCAACTCCGAGTAGGGCGGCGTTCGTTCGTACAACGCCTTGATGCTTCGCAGGTCGTTCACTTTCGAATCCTCGATCAGCTGGATGCAGCCGTCTGGCCGGGCAGGTGGCCCTTCAGGGCTTGGGCTGCCAGGCCGCGTAGAGAGAATCGAACAACGGCAACGCTGCTTCGAGCAGTACGTCGTCATCCTTGTGGAGCGCGAGAAGACCTCGGACGACCGCTTCCACGCCGGGCCCTTCGTCCTGCGGATCGCCGCCTACGTCGATGTAGTGGACGAGGTTCCCGATGGCTTCGAGCGCCTTGTCCCGGGAGAGCCCGAACGTCTCGGTGACCACCTCGAAGGTCACCTTCCCGTCGACATGCGAAAAGGTCGCGCCGTCGAAGTCAAAGCCGACAGCACCCTTGGGGCTCCCGCGCGGAGTTTCGATCCAGACGAATCGCGCGTTCGAGTCGATGAAGCGCCGAACCAGCCAGGCCGTCGCCAAGCGATCAACCCAGGGCCGCTGACGGGTCGCCCAGGTCCTGCCCTGGAATTGCCCGATTGACTGCTGCTCGATCCTTTCAGGTCGCGGGGTCGGCTCGCCGGGCGAGAGATGTCGTTCGACTTCCCGGCGCAGCGTCTCCAGGGCGGCTGCGGCGCGTTCGCCGGCCTGGCCGGGAAAGAAGTCGATGGCTTGGATGCTTCGAAGCTGCTGGTCCAACGCCCGCAACGTCTTGTGCAGTGCCGGCTCGGTCGACGTCCGGATTCCCCCGCGTGCCTCCTTCAGCGACTGGAGCAGGTCCGAATACAGTTCCGATCTGTCAAAGAGGGCAATGAAGCCTTGCTCCTGGGCCGCGTCGCGGGCGGTCACGACCAGCATGTGAGCTTCCGCGCCTCCTTCCTGGATCGTCTTCTCGATCCCCCACAATGAATCGGCGGTGGGCGCCGCTGCAGGCAGCAGATAGACGCCGTCCCGCAAAGCGCCGCAGCCGGTTGCCTTCAGCGCCCGCCAGACCCGGACGCGCAGCGCGCTGGGGGACGTGGGAAGGGTGGCCGTCAGGAGGAGCCATTGGTTCATGTAGCAATCATCGCATAGTGCGATGACTATTACAAAGCCATCGTGTCCGGCAAGGCTTACCAGATCACCTGACGCTGTCCACGAGGATCTTCCATTCGACGAAAAGTTGGGTACAAGCCACTGATTAACCTGGGCAAATGTCGATCGATGCCGTCGTTTCCGCCCTGGCCGCTGCCTTGCTCTTCTGGTGCCAGCACGCCACTGCCAAAGTGCTGGCCCGGCGACATATTGCCGCTCTTGCTGGCAGGTTTGCTCTACCTGGGCAGCGGACTAGCCCAGGCGTTCTCCTGCTGGCGCGGCGCGTCAGGCATCGGGTAGCGCCCAGCCGACGACCTCACAGAGGTTCACCTCTAGTTGCTGATATTGAGCTGAAAGTCATCGAAGCTCGTCACGCTGTCCGCTTTGGTCCAGATGCCGGCTTTGCCAGGTCCGAAGATGTTCCGGTCGGCCAGATCGATGTAGCCTTTGCCGTCCAGAAAGACCTGGACGCGCTCCCCCTGGAAACGAACTTCAAGGCGGTGCCAGGTATTCGGTGCAACCGGCGCCGGCTGGTATTTGATGGTGTGACGCACGCCCGCGCTGACGTAGTAGAGGGAGACGTTGTTTTCCAACGCATTCGCGCGGGCGACGTAGTAGTTGTTCGGGCTCTTGAACCGCCACACGACCCCGCCGGCCTGGTCCTTCTTGCCCGAGATCGGCTTGAAGCTGACTCCGACCAACCCGTTCTCAGCCAGCTCCCCTTCCTGGACGCACCAGGGAAAGTCGGCACGCCCGCGCTGAGTCAGTACATGCGGCGGGGTTGGCGCATGCGCGTCCGCTTCGACCTGCCACTTGGGCGTCCCGTTCCCGGTCATGCCGCAGGTCCAGCCTGACGGCACCCGGTCAACCGGGTCATCGTCGAACGTGACTTGGGCAGCCTGTGCTGCTGCGGCAGCAGCGGCCAGACCCGCAAGAACCATGAAGCTCGTGATGCGCATGGTGAGCCCCGCTTGCTGCCGCGCCGTCAATCACGCCAATCCGGATCCGGGCCTGGACCTTGGCCAAGGCGGGCCGAAGTTGCGTCGCCCAGGCAGGGGCGCGGCTGGCATGCAGGCGCT
The DNA here is from genome assembly GCA_023441105.1 of Pseudomonadota bacterium. Next base: position 16,068 of record JAEZQX010000510.1, read on the forward strand.
TGGCCTCATCTTAACTGCAGCACGGTCTGGCGCTTCTCCCTTGACGGAGCAGCCCGGTGGCGAAGGGTGTCTACAACCAGCGCGAGCGCAGGCGACATGTGACGCCGGGAGGGGTAGTACAGGTGGTACCCGGCCAATCGGGGCCACCAGTCCTCGAGCACCGGTTCAAGATGACCGGCCTCGAAGTGCGGCTGGATCAGGTCTTCCGGGACGTAGCAGAGCCCCATCCCGTCGAGGGCGGCTTGCACCATGAGCAGCGTATTACCCAGCACGATCTGACCTGTCACTTTGACCTGCACCGCCTTGCCCCTCTTCTCGAGGTCCCATGCGTAGAGGTTGCCTCGCGTTGGCAGCCTCAGGTTCACGCACTGGTGACTTGTGAGATCCCGCGGTGTCTTCGGTATCGACTTGTTCCTGAGGTAGCCAGGTGAGGCCGCAACAGCCATGCGGAAGTCCGGCGAAATCCGCACCGCGATCATGTCTCTGTCGACCTGGTCCCCCGAACGTACGCCGACATCGAAACGATGCGCGGCGATATCGGTCATGGCGTAGTCGACGCTGATTTCAATCTGCAGCTCGGGATAGCCGCGCATCAGAGGCAGCAGCTTCGGCCAGAGCACGGTCCTGATAGGGTGGTCATGAGCAGTGATGCGGATGGTCCCCGCAAGTCTGTCCCGCGACGAGCTCAGGACCTCCAACTCGGCGTCGATGTCTTCGAGTCGAGGAGCCAGTACGTTGAACAAGCGCTCGCCCGCTTCCGTGACGGAGACGCTCCGCGTCGTTCGCGTGAGCAGGCGGACGCCGAGGCGTGCCTCCAAACCTGAAACAGCGTGGCTCAAGGCCGATCGGGACACGTCGAGCTGCGCGGCTGCACGAGTGAAGCTCCGGGTCCGAGCCACTGTGACAAAGGCTTGAAGCTCTGTGAGGTTGGTTCTGGGCATTGTTGAACTGGATGCACGAGCGTTGTCGGTTTAGCGCTCTTCTCAAGCGACTGCCGGGTTTCTATAGTACCTCCCACTGCTTGCGCAACTCCGCAAGAGGTCGGAGTCACCCGCGTCGACTGCAGATCCGATCAACCTCTCAAAGCGGGCTTGTCGCGCCGACCGCTGCTTCCCGAGCGACTATCAAGGAGTCAAGATGTTCAAACATTTGTTGGGCTGTCTCACATGCGCCGCGATTGCGCACGGCGCCGCCGCAGAGCCTGTTTCCAAGGGTCAGAAGATCTCGCGTGCGGGTTCTTCCGCGGCCAGCGCCGGGCCGGCCGCGTACTTCACCGGGAGCGTTCAAGTCGAGTCGGTGTTTCCCGCCAACGACGACATCAACGCCTCGGGCGGCCTGGTGACCTTCGAGCCTGGATCGCGCTCGGCGTGGCATACCCATCCAGCCGGTCAGCATCTCATCGTCACCGCCGGGGTCGGGTTGACTCAGGAGTGGGGACAGCCCGTTCAGGAGATTCGTGCGGGTGACGTCATCTGGTGCCCCCCTGGGGTGAAGCACTGGCACGGAGCCGCCCCGTCGACCGGGATGTCGCATCTGGCCGTGACAGGAACCGTCGAGGGAAAGAACGTGAACTGGCTGGAGAAGGTGAGTGATGAGCAATACGCTTCGCGATGATTCCATCCTCGTTCGGCGCAGCCTGCTGACCCTGCTCGCCGCGGCGGGTCTGGGGCCTGCCCTAGGGGAGGCTTCATCGAAGCCTCGGGCAATTCAAGGAATCGAGACCATGACACCGGATGTATCGCTGACCCAGCGGCAACTTGCCATTGGCCCTATTGCGGCGGCAGCAGCAGTCGGGGACCTGCCAAGGCTGGCGGCCATGCTGAATCGCGGACTCGAGGCGGGTCTCAGCATCAACGAAATAAAGGAGATTCTTGTACAGGTGTACGCGTATGCCGGCTTCCCCAGGAGTCTCAACGCGCTCGGGGAATTCATGAAGGTGTTGGAAGAGCGTCGCAGCCGCGGCGTCGTCGATGCCGTGGGGAAGAGCCCGGGAGCGCTGCCGCAGGCAAGCGAGATTGCCGAAGTGGGCACCGCGAATCAGACCAGGCTTTCCGGCTCGCCGGTTCGTGGGCCGCTGTTCGACTTCGCGCCCGCGATCGACCAGTTCCTGAAGTCGCACTTGTTTGGCGACATCTTTGCGCGTGACAACCTGGACTGGCAGAGCCGCGAGCTTGCCACGGTGGCGATGCTCTCAGCGATGAGCGGCGTCGAGTCGCAACTGGGATCCCATATCCGCATCAGCATGAATGTGGGATTGACAGCCGGGCAACTCGATCAGCTCGCCAGCGAACTGTCGCTCAGGGGCGACGCCCAGGCAGGTCAACGAGCGCGGACGGCTCTCGAACAGCATTTGACGAGCCGAGGCATCGCGCCCACCGCAAAATGACCTTTCCCCAGGCTTGAAGCCGACAACTCATATCCAACTCGGTGACTCGCATCCCAACCGAAGGCTTCGCGGCTGGTTCAGGAGTTCTGCCTCGGGGAAGGTCCATTTGTCGCTCAGGATCTTGGCACGGGGCGGGTAGAGACCACCATGTAGTTCCAACCGGCGACGATCGGCAGGCGGGTTCACGTTACGGCCGCGGCGGCGTGTAGGGATCCGGCGTGCCCATCGCGATGAGTGGATGGTCCTTGACGCTGGATTCGAAGTCGGCGACCAGCTTCAGGGCCGGACCAATGACCCAGCTGTCCAGCGCCAGCTTGTTCCTGTCCTCTTGCGGATTCGTGTACAGGTTGAACAGGTAAGGAATGCCGAGCTTCAGCGGCGGCGAAACCATCGTCTCCTGATCGTAGAAGTGGATCTTGAAGTTCCGCCATTTCACGGCCTGTAGTCGGTCGGCGCACCACACGATGATGCCCTCGCGCCCCGACTTGTCGGTGCGCCCGAGGAAGAACGCCGACTGGTCGACACCGTCGATCGGTCGATCGTCCGGAACGCGCACGCCGGCGATGCGTGCGAGCGTGGTGAACAGGTCAACCTCGTGAACGATCTCGTCGCTGACGCGACCTGCCGGCACCCTGCCGGGCCACCGGATCATGAACGGGGCTCGAATCCCACCCTCCCACGCGGTGAAGTACTGGCCTCGCCAGGGTCCCGGCCAGCCGTCGTACGGCTTGGTGAACTCCGGGCCGTTGTCGCTCATGAACACGACGATTGTGTTGTCGCGGATGCCCAGCCTGTCCACGGCGTCGAGCATCGTGCCGACGTTGAAATCCATCTCGGCGAGCATGTCGGCCCAGTCGCCATTGCCCGTCTTGCCGACGAATGCCGGATTCGGCAACGTGGGGATGTGCGGCTGCGTGATCGCGGCATAGATGTAAAACGGTCGTCCGACGCGGGTTTGCCGCTCCATGAAGTCCACCGTCCGCCGCGTGATTTCGGCGTCGATCAGCCGCCGCTCGTTCAGGTCGTAGACCTTCAGCGTGCGGCTCTTCTCTCCCTTGCGACCGTCCATGAGTGGTTCGGGCGGCATCACCGACGCGGAGTAGCCTGGTGCCGCAGGCCAGAGAGCCTCGTCGGTGGTGCGCGGAATGCCGTACCACTCGTCGAAGCCCTGATCGTTGGGCAAGCGCCCGTCGTTGCTGCCCAGGTGCCACTTGCCATACAGGGCGGTGGCGTAGCCAGCCGCCGCCAGCGACTCGGGCAGCGTCACCTCCCACTGCGTGAGCCCGTCCGCGACGCCGCCGAAGGGCACCGAGTGCGTGCCCGAGCGGATCGCATGTCGTCCGGTCAGGATCGCCGAGCGGCTGGGCGTGCATTGCGGCTCGGTGTTCATGTTGGTCAGGCGCAGGCCCTCGGAAGCCAGCCTGTCGATCCTCGGCGTCGGTGCGCCGCGCGTGGCGCCGCCGCCATAGCAGCCCAGTTCGCCGTAACCGAGGTTATCGGCCAAAATGAAGAGGATGTTGGGTTTGCTGTCGTCGGCGGCGGCCAGCGCATCCCGATCACCGAAGGCGAGGTCGAGGACCAGCGCGCTGCCGCCTACGCCGAGCACCGAGCCGGTGGTCTTGAGGAAGCGTCTTCGGTCCATGAGGAGTCTCCGCAGGTCCCGCGCCGCCAATTCTGCGATTGGGACGACACAGACGACAAGATGGCCCTTGGTCCCATGGCCGAAGTGTCAGTGACGGATTGGCTTCGGTGCTGGCTGGAGCCGACCCTACAGGACACATGACTGTGTCCCAGGACCGGGATAGCGGAGCGGCGGCGTTCGCTCCTGCCCGACGGCGGTCGATCGTCCAAGTGAAAGCGGTCTAGCTTTCCCGGATGCGGTTGATGCCGATGCTTAAGCGCGCCTTCTCTGGCAGCCGCTTGGGGTGACGGTCGGTCACGCCTACTTTGGCGTCCCGAGATCCGGTGATCGGGTGCCCATGTCCAGTATCAGTGCCGTCGAGGCTGGTCGTTGCCCAAGCCTGCTGCCAGCCGCCGCACTCCGGACCCTTAGACGTTGAACAGGAAGTTCATGACGTCGCCGTCCTTCACGACGTACTCCTTGCCCTCGGCGCGCATCTTGCCCGCCTCCTTGGCGCCCTGTTCGCCCTTGTGGGCGATGAAGTCGTCGAAGGCGATGGTCTGGGCGCGGATGAAGCCCTTCTCGAAGTCGGTGTGGATCACGCCGGCTGCCTGCGGCGCGGTGTCGCCCTTGTGGATGGTCCAGGCGCGCACTTCCTTGACGCCGGCGGTGAAGTAGGTCTGCAGCCCGAGCAGGTCGTAGGCAGTGCGCGCAAGCCGGTTGAGGCCGGGCTCCGCGAGGCCGAGGTCGGCGAGAAAGGCGGCCTTGTCCTCGTCGTCGAGATCGGCGAGCTCCGCCTCGATCTTGGCGCACAGCGCCACCACCGGCGCGCCTTCGGCGGCCGCATGCTCGCGCAGCCGGTCGAGATAGGGGTTGTTCTCGAAGCCGTCCTCGTCGACGTTGCCGAGGTACATCGCCGGTTTGATCGTCAGCAGGAACAGCGGCCGCAGCAGCACCTTCTCGTCGTCGCTCAAGCCGAAGGTGCGCGCCGGGCGCCCCTCGTTGAGGTGCGGCTGCAGGCGCTCGAGCAGGGTCACCAGCTTGAGCGCCTCCTTGTCGCCGGAGCGCGCCTTCTTGCCTTCCCGGTGCAGGACGCGCTCCACCGCTGCCAGGTCAGCCAGGGCCAGCTCGGTCACGATCGTCTCGATGTCGGCGATCGGATCCACCTTGCCGTTGACGTGGACCACGTTGGAATCGTCGAAGCAGCGCACGACATTGACGAGCGCGTCGGTCTCGCGGATGTTGGCGAGGAACTGGTTGCCGAGACCTTCGCCCTTGCTCGCGCCGGCGACCAGCCCGGCGATGTCGACGAACTCGACGATCGCAGGTTGGATCTTCTGCGGCTTGACGATGGCCGCGAGCTGCTCGAGCCGCGCGTCCGGCACCTCGACGATGCCGACGTTGGGCTCGATGGTGCAGAACGGATAGTTTTCCGCTGCGATGCCGGCCTTGGTCAAGGCATTGAACAGGGTGGACTTGCCGACATTGGGCAATCCGACGATGCCGCACTTCAGGGACATGAAAAACCGCCTGGTTCGCTGGTTACGCTTGAGGGCAGGGCAGAGCCGCCCGGGAGATGATGACCGGCCACCGACGGGCCACGCGTGCCGGTGCCGCCGGGCTCACGCCATGCGGCGCGCCGAGGGCAGCGCCCGCCAGTCGGAGACCCGGATTCTACAACCCGGCGGTTCGCCGCCGGGCCGTCAGGCCCCTGGCTCTGCGGCCGTATGGAGCCGCTTCATCGCTTCCGGCCAGTCGTCCTTCATCACCAGCGGCAACACGTCGATGGCGCGTTCGATGGCCTCGTCGATCTGGCGCTTGTGCTCGCGCGACGGCCGGTCGAGCACGTAGTCGACCACCGGCTTGCCGGCTTGATGGAAATCGCGCGGATGGCCGATGCCGATGCGCAGCCGCCAGTAGCCGGCGCCGCCGCCACCCTGGCCGCCGAGCGCGGACGTCACGTCGCGCAGCCCGTTGTGGGTGCTCGAGCCGCCGAGCTTGAAGCGGGCCGTGCCCGGCGCGAGATCGAGCTCGTCGTAGGCGACGAGGATCTCCTGCGGCTCGATGCGGTAGAAGCGCGCCACAGCCGACACCGCCTGGCCGGAGCGGTTCATGTAGGTCATCGGCTGCAGCAGATGGACGTCGGCCGCGCCGATACGCAGCCGGCCGGTATTGCCGAAGAACTTGGCTTCGCGCTTGAGGCCTTCGCCGTGATGCCGCGCCAGCGCCTCCAGGAACCAGAAGCCGGCGTTGTGGCGGTCGTGCTCATGCTCGGCAGTCGGGTTGCCGAGTCCGACGATGAGTCTGGGCGTGGCCATGGAATCGATGGGATCTCGGATTGCGAGCGGTGACGAGGACCAGCCAGTCGAACAGGGAGGATGCTTCGGCGCAACCCGGCCGCCATCGGCAGCCAGGTATTGCCGCGCGGGGCGGCCGCGGAGCCCCCCCGCCC
>JAEZQX010000565.1 GCA_023441105.1 Pseudomonadota bacterium
CGGCAGCTCCATCACAAGTCCGGCCGCGACCCGGGCGGCGAGCTTCTCGTCGACGTTGCGCAGGTTGGCCAGCATCCGCGTGCGCACATGCGGCAACTCCACCTTGGAGAGCTCGAACACGAGCGCGCTGGCGAGGTGCGCCTGCTCGATCTCCGTCTGCGAGCGGAAGAAGAGGCGGGCATGGCTGTAGTGATCGGCGAAGCTCTCCGCACGCAGCCGGACCTTTTCCGCGTCGGTGGGCAGCTTGAAGCTGCGGAAGCCGCCGGCCGGATCTTCCCGCGGGCCGCCTTCCTCGCCGGCTTCAGAAAGGCTGTTGGGCTCGAAGTTGGCGCGTCCCTTGAACACCTGGGTCTGCATCTGCCCGTCGCGCTGAAGGTTCTGGAACGGACAGCCCTTGGCGCGGTTGATCGGGATCTGGTGGAAGTTGACCGTGCCGAGCCGCGACAGCTGCGTGTCCTGGTAGGAGAAGAGCCGGCCCTGGAGCAGCGGATCCTCCGACACGTCGATGCCGGGCGGGATGTTGGTCGGCAGGAAGGCGGCCTGTTCCGTTTCGGCGAAGAAGTTGTCGGGATTGCGATCCAGGACCATGCGTCCGATGACGCGGATCGGCGCCAGTTCCTCGGGGATCACCTTGGTGGCGTCGAGAATGTCGAACGGCAGTGCGTCCGCCTCCTTCTGGCTGAGCAGCTGCACGCCGAATTCCCATTCGGGGAAGTCGCCGGCGGCGATCGCTTCGAAGAGGTCGCGGCGGTGGTAGTCGGGATCGGCCCCGGCGATCTTCACCGCCTCGTCCCAGCAGGTGGACTGCAGGCCGAGCTTCGGACGCCAGTGGAACTTGACGAAGGTCGCCTCGTCCTTGTCGTTGAGCAGGCGGAAGGTGTTGACGCCGAAGCCTTCGATCATGCGCAGCGAGCGCGGGATGGCCCGGTCGGACATCGCCCACATGATCATGTGGGTGGACTCCGGCATCAGGCTGATGAAGTCCCAGAAGGTATCGTGCGCGCTGGCGGCCTGCGGGTAGCCGCGATCGGCCTCCATCTTCACGGCATGGACGAGATCCGGGAACTTGATCGCGTCCTGGATGAAGAAGACCGGGATGTTGTTGCCCACGAGGTCCCAGTTGCCCTCCCGGGTGTAGAACTTGACCGCGAAGCCGCGCACGTCGCGCGGCGTGTCCACCGAGCCGGCACCGCCTGCCACCGTCGAGAAGCGCACGAACACTTCCGTCTTCTCGCCGACCGCGGTCAGGATCCGCGCCCGACTGTACTTGGCCAGCGACTCGGTGAGCTCGAAGTGGCCGTGGGCGGCCGAGCCGCGGGCGTGGACGATGCGCTCGGGAATCCGCTCGTGGTCGAAATGCTGGATCTTCTCGCGCAGGATGAAGTCCTCGAGCAGGGTCGGACCCCGCCTGCCGGCCTTGAGCGAGTTCTGGTTGTCGCTGACCGGTACGCCATGGTTGGTGGTGATCCGCGTCTCCGGCGTCGACGCGGTCTGATGGGTTTCGCCGCCATTGCCGGCGCCGTTCGTCGTAGCAGGGATTTCTTTGCGCGCCATGTCTCGGTTCCTTCGGTTGTTGAAGAGCGGGGGAAGGAGATCTTATGGGCGGCAGCGCGGACGGGGGATCGAGTGACCCCTCGCGGGAGCGAACAATCGACTCGGGTATGCTCCATCTCTGGCACGCCGCGCCCGCTGTGGCAGCGCTGCGGCGGCGCGGGCCGCTGCCGTGTTGCGGATGTTCCGCGCCCGGAGGAGGAGATGTCCCGCAACATCGAAATCAAGGCGCGTATCGCGGACCTGGCCGCGCTGCTTTCCAAAGCGGCTGCGCTGGCTGACGTCGGGCCGGTGGAGATCCTGCAGGAGGACACCTTCTTTCGCTGCGAGGCGGGACGCCTCAAGCTGCGGATGTTCTCGGAGGAAGCGGGCGAACTGATCTTCTATCGGCGACCCGACCAGGCCGGTCCGAAGGAGTCCTTCTATCTGCGCTCACCGACCACGACGCCGCGCATCCTGCGCGAAGCGCTGGCCCTGGCCTATGGCGAGGTCGGACGGGTGCGCAAGCAGCGCACGCTGTTCCTGTCCGGGCGGACGCGAATCCACCTCGACCGCGTCGACGGACTCGGCGACTTCCTCGAGCTGGAAGTGGTGATGTCGGATGAGGACGGCGCCGACGCGGTTGCAGTCGCCGAGGCCGAGGCGCTGAGCCTGATGGGCCGGCTGGGCGTCGACGCGGGGCAACTGATCGATGTGGCGTACGTCGACCTGGTGCGCACGGACGCGAGGGCGGGTCCTTGCTGAGCCGCATCAGCCCACCGGATTCGCTATGATCGTCGGATGAAGCCGACGCCTGCAACGCCATCCGCATCCCCGCCTTCTTCCACGCCAGCGTCCGCAGGCTCGCCTGCATCCGACCTCCCGGAGGAGGTCCGCACGGCCGGTGATCTCGCAGCGGTGGCGCGTGCCGCGCGACGCCACGAGGTGCCCTGCGGCGACGGCGTCCTGGTCTGGCATTCATGGGGCGATGCCGGCGGCGCGCCGGTCGTGCTGCTGCACGGCGGCTCGGGCAGCTGGACCCATTGGGTGCGCAACATCGCGGCATTGGTACGCGCGGGCCGGCAGGCGTGGGTGCCCGACCTGCCGGGCTTCGGCGACTCCGCCCGGCCGCCGGCCGGCGGCGATGCGGACGCGGTGCCGGCGCCGCTGGAGAGCGCGTTGCAGTCGTTGCGGGGCGACGCGCGCGTCGACCTGGTGGGCTTCTCCTTCGGCGGCATGGTCGCCACCCTGCTAGCCGCGCAGCACCCCGTGCGGGTGCGTCGGCTGGTGCTGGTCGGAGCGCCGGCGCTCGGCATCAGACCGCCGCGGCCGGTCGCGCTGCGGCCCTGGAGCCACCTCGAGCCGGGCGAGGAGCTGGATGCCGTGCAACGCTCGAACCTGCGCGCGCTGATGCTCGCCAAGGCGGGGTCGGTCGATGATCTGGCGCTGGCGATCCACGCGGCCAACCTGCGGCGCGACCGGATGAAGCTGCGCCGGCTGTCGCGCACCGACATCCTCCTTCGCACGCTGCCGCAGCTTGCCTGTCCGGTCTTCGGCATCTGGGGGGCGGAGGACGCGCTCTACCGCGGCGTGCAGGCGCAGCTGGAGCCGGCGCTGCGGCAGGCGCCGCAGTTCCGCGAGCTGCGCTTCATCGCGGAGGCCGGCCACTGGGTGCAGTACGAGGACGCCGCGGCCTTCGACCTCGCCTTGGGCGGGATGCTTGCCGCGGCGGCTTAGGAGACCTGGGCCTTCTGCGGCCCAAACTCCTGGCGCCGGGCCCGCTCAATCGAAGGAATGCGAGAACAGCAGGTCGACGGCATTGTCGCTGCCGCTCTGGGCCCGCACCGACAGGCGCCGTGACAGCGAATACTGGATCTGCAGGAGGTTGTAGAGCCCGCGGACGCCGTGCTCGTAGCTGACGAACAGTCGCGAGCCGATGCGCTTGCCGAGCGTCACGACCTCCTGCTGGGTGGTCGAGGCGGACGAGCTGCTCGATGCGCCCGGCAGTCCGGTGGGATTCTTGCTCTCGGTGATGCCCTGCATGGGGCCGGTGTCCGAGCCGTAGCCGAAGTTCACCACGTCGAGGCCCAGCCGCTCGGCGATGCCGGGCCTCTGGCGGCCGTCGTCGTTGAGCAGCATCGAGCGCGCCGCCTCGCGCAAGGCCAGCGACTGGGCGGCGCTGGGCGCGTTGCGCGGGTCGGTGCCGAGCACCAGCCAGGAGAGCCGGTCGGTGTCGGACATCTCGGGCGTCGACACCAGGGTGATGACCGGATTGAGGACGGTGCCGGTGATCCTCACGCCGACTTCGACCGGCAGGAACGGGCGCTTGGCGACGATGTCGAGCGCGGGATTGTCGGGCGGGCCGTTGAAGCGCACCGCGGCGCCCTTGTCGATGCGCAGGTTCTGGCCGTGGGCCTGGTAGGACCCTTCGACGATGTTCACCGTGCCCACCAGCCGCGGCTGGTCAGGCAGGGTGCCGAGCACCTGCAGGCTGCCGCCGAGGCGCGCCGCCACGCCGTTGCCGGTGATGCGCAGGCGCTCGCCAAGGTCGACGGCCAGGTCCGTCAGCACGCGCAGCCGGCTCCTCGGCATCTCGGGCTCGACCAAGGCACCTTCCTTGGACACGGTCCTGCCCTGCGCATCGACCACCCGCCGGCCCTGCGGGCCGGTTACCACGAGCCTGACGTCGTCAGGCAGCGACGGGGCCGCTGAGCCCTGGATCTCGATGATGCCGTGATCCGCGCGCAGCTTGCCGCGCAGGCTCAGGCCGTCGGCCGAGCTTTCGAGTCGGGTGACGCCCGAGACCGCCACCCGCTGGCCGGGGCCGAGCGGCACCTCGAAGCGGGAGGTGGTGAGCTCGAAGCGGCCGTCGATCGGCAGCACCGTGCCGCTGGCGTCGCGTGCCGCGGCCGGGGCGGGGCGCGCGGGCTCGGGGCGCGGCGCATCGAGCAGGCTGGCTTCGCCGCGCAACGCCACCGAGCCCTCTCCCGACTTGAACTCGAAGGTCTGCAATTGCACCTTGCGGCCGTCGAAACGCGCCGTGAGGGCGCCGTCGGTGAGCCGCCAGCCGATCGAGCGATGCAGGACCGAGAGATTCTCGCCGCTGAGCGTCGCGCGCCATTGCGGCTGCACGACCGGACCGCCGACCGAACCGGCCAGTCGCAGGCGGCCGTCGAGGACCACGTCGGGCGCGGTCAGCGGGTGGGTGAAGGCGAGCGACGGCAGCCGCAGGTCGAAGCGGCCGTCGAGCTGGCCGTTGCGGAAGGTCAGGTTGGCGCCGTTGTCGCCTTCGAGGCCGAGGCGATCATTGTCGGCTGCAGCGGTCGCCGCACCCGATGCGCCGGCCGCAGCCGTCGACGCCACCTCGCGCAGCGCCACGCGCGCGGTGCCGTCCAGGTCTTCGGCTCCGCTGCCGCGGACGTTCCAGTCGGCGTTCAGGCGCAGCGCCTGCAGTGCGGGAACGTCCGGATTCGTATTCGCGAGGGCCAGCAGGCGATAGACCGGCAGTTCCCTGGCATTGCCACGGGTGTCGAAGGAGAAGGCCTCGCCCCAGCCGAGCAGCAGCTGCTCGAGGCTGGCGTTGCCGCCGGCCACGGCGAGCCGGAAGTCGGACAGACGCAGGCCGGATGCGGCGACGCGAAGGCTCGCCGGCGCCGTCAGCCGGATCGGCACCTTGCCGTCGAGGGTCGCCGCAGCCAGCCGCGCCTGCCAGGAAGGATCGCCGTCCAGCGTCGCCCGCCCGCTGCCGTTGAGCTTGAGCGTATGTCCTTCGGCGAGCGCGCTGAGGTCGAAGCGATGGTCGGCGAGGGGGCCGCTCACCGCGAGGTCCAGCGCCCCGACCTTGCGCCCGCCCGCCTCCAGGTCGCGCAGCCGGACCTTGACCTCGAGCGGCGCCCGCTCCGGCACCGGCAGAGTGATCGGACCGCTCGCCTCGATCCTGAGCGACGCGACGTTCATGCCGTCCGCGCCTGCGGGGCCGAATGCAAGCCGCTCGCCGTTCGCCAGCAGCCGAGCCCGCAACCGATCGAAGGCGCCAGTGACGTCGCCGGTCAAGGTCAGCCGTCCCGCCAGGCGCGGGTCCAGCAGCCCCGGATCGGCCAGCGACAGCTCCAGCGCAAGCTTGTCCCCGGCCTCCCCCAGCGCGCCGTTGGCGCGGACGCGGTTGTCGCCGAACCGCAGGTCCAGCGCGGATCTTTCGAGCCGCCTTGGCGCCCACTGCTCGTTCAGCACCACCCGGCTTTCGATCCTCGCCGACAGCGGCTTGCCGGCCAGGGTGCTGTCGGCCAGCGCCAGCGTGAGCCAGGCGTCGAGCCCGGGCACTGCCTTGCCGTCGATCGACCAGTGGCCGCTGATGCGGCCGTCGCGCCAGCGGGCATCGATGCCCTCGGCCGGCAGCCAGCGGGCGAGCTCGACGTTGCGGGCGTCGCCCTTCAGCGCGATCCGGTGCGGCGCTGCCAGGCCGGCCTGCCCGCTCGCGCTCAACGACGACTCGCCGAGCCGCAGCCGCGCTTCCTCCAGGCGGAGCAGCGACTCGTCCAGCCGGCCACGCAGGACCACTTCGGCGGCCGCGGCGGCATCGGCCAGCGACGCCGGCAGCAGCGCGCGCATGCGCGACGCCGACTGCGCCAGGTTCAGGGTAAAGGCGTTGTCCTTCAAGCCGAGCTTGCCGTCGAGCGCCGTCGGCGGCAGCTGCGCGCCGAACTGCGCGAGATCGATCGCCTCGAAATCGAGCGCCGCCTGCACCGCGGGAATGCGATTGCCGGCCAGCTCGAGGGTCCGGCCGGGCTGCACGGCGATCGAGCCGCTGATGCGGCCTTCGGCGCTGCCAGCGGGGGCGGGGTTCCCCTGGCGGCTGCTTTCCGTGGCGCCGGCCTGCCCGGTCGGGGTCTGCCCGGTCGGCGCGTGGCCACTCGCGCTCTGGCTGCTGGCAGCGGTGGCCGGCAGCGTCAGTCGCAAATCCTGCAGCTGCAGTTGCCGGGCGAGCGGATCGTCGGGGTCGGTGAGCGATACCCGGGTGTCGAGCGCCAGCAGCGGCAGGCGGCCTTGCGACAAGCTGCCGCTGTCCTGGTTGCGCAGCGCGATCGAGCCGTCCCAGCCGCCGGCCGGTGTCGCAGCCGGCGCAAGATCGACCTTCGCGTCGACCAGGGTGCGCGGTGCGGCCTCGTGCAACTGCCGCAGGTCGAGGTTCGCCACCTCGGCTTGGGCCGACAGCAGCGGCATGACCTCGAGCGGTGCCAGCTTGGCGGCAAGGGCGATGCGCGCGTCGGCGACGGTGCCGGCCAGGTTCGCTTGCGTCGCGTTCAGGTCGCCGTCGGCTTCGAGGGTGAGGTCGAGGGGCAGCTTGGCGACCTCGCCTTCCCAGCCGAGCCGGGCCTGCAGCGCGTGGGGCGCGCGATCGCCGATCTGCAGGCGGGCATCCGCCAGCCGGCCGTAGGGGGTGCGGGCGCCGAGCTCCTCCACCACGAGCGCGCCGTCGCGATAAGCGAGCGTTGCGCCGATGTCGCTGACGACCACCGGCTCGGCCGGCGGTTCGCCTGGGGC
>JAEZQX010000009.1 GCA_023441105.1 Pseudomonadota bacterium
CCGACAAGTCATGCCTGACGACAATAGCGAAGTGGAACCACTCCTTCCCATCCCGAACAGGACCGTGAAACGCTTTAGCGCCGATGATAGTGGGCATTCGTCCGTGAAAGTAGGACATCGTCAGGCAAACCTAAGCCAGAAGGCCACCCCTCGCGGGGTGGCCTTTTGCATTACCGCTTCCTGATTGCCGCGCGCCTTGAGCGAGGGCTGCTTCTTCTCGTGAGCTGCTTTTCTTGAACGCCGAAGCGCCTGCGCTGCGCGCGGCCCTGTGGATGTCGGGGTGGCTCGCACTGATGCTGATCATGCCGGTTGCCGGTCGCGAGGCGGCTCGCGACATCGACCTGATCCAGGTCATGGAGTTGCGCTCCATCATCGGTTTCTTCATGCTCTATCCGCTCATTCATCGCAGCGGCGGCCTGAGCGTGGTCAAGACCCGGCGGATCTGGCTGCATGTGGCGCGCAATTTCGTCCACTACCTGGCGCAGTACGGCTGGCTGCTGGCGATCCTGCTCATTCCGCTGGCGCAGGTGGTGTCGATCGAGTTCACGATGCCGATCTGGACGGCGATCCTCGCGGTGACCTTTCTCGGCGAAAGGATGGACGTGTGGAAGAACATCGCCGTGGTGCTGGGTCTGGTGGGCGTGCTGATCATCGTGCGGCCCGGCGTCGGCGAAGTGAACGTCGGCCAGATGGTGGCGCTGGCCACCGCCGTCGGCTTCGGTATCTCGATCACCATGGTCAAATCGCTGACGCGGACCGAGAGCGCGCTGGCGGTGCTGTTCTGGATGGTGGTGATCCAGTCCGCCATCGGTTTGGTGCCGGCGATCGCCGTGTGGCGCTGGCCGTCGGCGGTCACCTGGGGCTGGGTCGTGCTCATCGCGTTCTGCGGAACGTTCTCCCATTACTGCATGACACGCGCGCTTCATTTCGCCGATGCCACGCTGGTCGTGCCGATGGATTTCCTGCGCGTGCCCCTCAGCGCGGTAGTCGGCTGGTTGGTCTATACCGAACGGATCGACCTGCTGACGGCGGCAGGCGCCGGCTTGATCCTGGCTGGCAACATGCTGAACCTGAAGAGCGGCGGGGCGAGGGCGAAGGCGGTCAAATCCATCGGGGCCGGCAAACCGGCCAACCCTGCTGGCAGGTGATGCGGCCCGGTGATGGGACGCCAGGAGCCGGCCGCCCCACGGTCGGCGTCCGGGCCTGACCGCGGAATCGGCGCCCGGGCCGGCGGCCGAGCCCGCGGCTCGCAGCAGCTATTGCGGTGCAAAAAGCGCGATCGGGTCCAGAATAGGAGACGATGAGCGCCTTCGACGATGCCAGCAATCCCGACTCCGCGCTGCGTGCCGCACAGCCTGCTGCGGCGGTGTCGGTGACAGCACCGGCCCGCCTTCATCTGGGATTTCTCGATCCGAGCGGCACCCTCGGTCGCCGCTATGGCAGCCTCGGCATGATGATCGACGGCATGGCCACGCAGGTTCGTGTGGCGCAGGCCGAGGCTGATGATGTCGAAGCGACTCCCGGCGTCGGTCACGAGCTTCCCCGTCTGCGCCGGCTGGTCAGGCAGCTGAAGGGCGCCACCGGCCGGAAGGAACCACTGGCGGTGCGCATCAGCGAGGCTCTGCCGCCGCACGTCGGGCTCGGCTCCGGCACCCAGCTTGCCCTGGCACTGGGGCGGGCCTTCTCGGAGCTGCATGGCCTCGGCCTGTCGACGCCGGCCGTTGCGAGCCTGCTCGATCGTGGCGGGCGCTCCGGCATCGGCATCGCCGGCTTCGATCACGGCGGGGTGCTGGTGGACGGCGGGCCGCGAGCCGGTGCAATCGCGCCCCCGGTGCTGGCGCGCTTCGATTTTCCAACCGAGTGGCGAGTGATCCTGGTGCAGGACAAGGCGCGCAGCGGCCTGCATGGGGACAGCGAGAAGGAAGGCATCGCCCGCCTGCCGTTGTTCGAGCGGGCCCGGGCCGCGCACCTGTGCCACCTGGTCCTGATGCAGATCCTGCCGGCCCTCGCCGAAGCCGACTTCGCCCCGTTTGCCGCCGGGCTCAGCGAGCTGCAGGCAATCGTGGGCGAATACTTCGCCCCTGCCCAGGGTGGCATCTACACCAGTCCGGCGGTGGCGCAACTGATGCGCTGGATCGCGGATCGCCATCCGGCCGGGATCGGCCAGAGCTCGTGGGGCCCGACCGCGTTCGCCATCCTGCCGTCCGAAGCCCAGGCGCAGGAGGTGCTGCGCGACGCGCGAGCGTCTGGAGCGATCGGCGAGCTGGTCGCGAGCATCGTAGCGGGCCGCAACCACGGGGCTGGGGTCGTCCGGCATCCGGTTGTTCCCGCGGTGGCGGCTGCACATGCCGCCCCCGGGGGCGGTAGACCTGCGGGTGCATCGGCATAGCCCCGCCCGAGGACGCCCGAGTTTCACTCACACCGGCACAGGAGAGCAGCCATGCAGGGTCAAGGCGTTGATCGCCCCACCATTCTTCACCTGTTCACTCCAGGCAAGCAGGTGAGTCCCTTCGACGTGAACATGGCCGTCGATGCCGGCTACCAGGTCGTGGTGCCGTATGCCGACGTCGACCTCGAGAATCTTGCCGCCCTGACGCAGGACGCCATTTTCTCGCGCGGGCCCAAGGGGGTGCGCAAGACCGGGCTGTTTATCGGCGGTCGCGACGTGGTGATGGCGAATGACATGCTCGAGCTGGCCCGGAAGTCGATGTTCCCGCCATTCATGGTGTCGGTATTCGCGGATCCGAGCGGCTCCTATACGACGGCCGCGGCCATGGTCGCCTGCGTCGAGCGCGAGTTGCGCAAGGCGCACGGCGCGAGCCTCGATGGCAAGCAGGTGCTGGTGCTGGGCGGCACCGGCGCGGTCGGCCGGATCTGCGGCGTGATGTGCGCCCGCGCCGGCGCTGCCGTGCGCCTTTGCAGCCATTCGGACGAGAAGAGGGCGAAGGCCGCCTCCGATGCCATCAACCAGCGATTCGACGTCACAACCCGCGGCGTGCTGATCGATTCGTCGGCAGCGCTGCGGCGCGAGCTTGGAGATGCCGACGTCGTGCTGGCCACCGCCGCCGCCGGCGTGCAGGTGCTCGGGAAGGACGACCTGCCGGCGGCCGGTCGGATGCTGGTGGCGGCAGACGTGAATGCCGTGCCGCCTGCCGGGATCGCCGGCGTGGACGTCCAGCACGACGGCGTTCCGCTGGAGGGCACGAAGGCGGTCGGCATCGGTGCGCTTGCCGTCGGCAACGTCAAATACCAGGTGCAGCACCGCTTGTTCGTGAGGATGCTGGAAACAGCCAAGCCGGTATTTCTCGGTTTCCCCGAGGCGCTGGAGATGGCGCGGGAACTGGTGACCGGCGGTTCCGCGAGCTGAGGCGGGCGGGTGCTGGCGCCGGTCGTGATCGTGGCGGCAACGTCGGCTCGGATGCTCGCGGAATCCGCGCGGCGCGGCGGGCTGAGGCCGGTCGCGTTCGACATCTTCGGCGACGTGGATACCCGGCGTGCCGCCCACTGGGTCGGCATCGGCAATCGCGGCGGCAGCCGGATCGACTCGCAACGCATGCATGCGGCAATGACCCGGCTGGCGCGGCATCCGCAGGTGCGCGGCTGGGTCGCCGGCGGCGGCTTCGAGGACCGGCTCGAGCTGTTGCGGGACTGTGCCCGCACGCTCACCCTCGTCGGCAACGAGCCGGCCGTAATCGCTGCGGCGAAGCAGCCGAGCGAGTTCTTCGGCATCCTCGATCGCCACGGTATCGCTCATCCCCGGACCTCTCTCGTTCCCCCGCAGGCGCCGGCTGGCTGGCTGGTCAAGCGAATCGGCGGGACCGGCGGCTGGCATGTGCGTCGGCTGTCGACGGCTGCGCGCGAGCGCGCGGATGCGGCGCCGCTGCCGGTGACGCCGGCGCAGGCAGCAATCCTCCTGGCGGCGGCTGGCGCCCCGCCGGCCGCTGCCCAACCGAACCCGCGCCATGCGCAGCGGGCAAGGCGCTCCGCGCCGATCTACTACCAGCGCGAGGAGCCGGGCCTGCCGATGTCGGCGCTCTTCCTGGCCAATGGCCGGGACGCGATCCTGGTCGGCTACAACCGGCTTCTGACCGGTGGTGGCGCGGAGCGGCCCTTCGTTTTCCACGGCGCGGTCGGGCCGGTCGGCGTTCCCGCTGCGGCGGCAAAGGTCGTCCAGCATGCGATCGCCTCGCTCGCCCGGCACTTCGAGCTGAAAGGGCTCAATAGCCTCGATTTCCTGCTCGACGGCGACCACGTCAGCGTGATCGAGGTGAACCCGCGCCCGTCGGCCACGATGGAGCTGCACGATCATCGCCTGCCTGGCGGGCTCTTCAACGCTCATCTCGCCGCCTGCAGCCAGCGCCTGCTGCCGCCCGTGCCCGCCTCGGCAGTCCCATGCCACGGCATGCAGGTCATCTACGCGCGGCGCCGCGTGACGATGACCCGCCGCGCCGGCCAGGGCCTGCAGGCACTCGGCTGGTGTCATGACATCGGACGCGAGGGCACGCGCAGCAGCCGCGGCGATCCGCTCTGCAGCATCTCGGCACGGGCGGAGTCGACGGCAGCGGTGATCGCGCTGCTGGCGCGCCGGGCGAGCGAAGTCGAACGCATCCATGGAGAAGAAAATGAGCGCTGAGGACACCGGATCGGCCGCGGCCAATGCTGCCGGTCTTGCCAACAATGCCTTGAGCGTCAATGCGCTGTGCCGGCCACTGGTGCAGAAGCTGGTCGCGGATGCGGCCCGACTGCGGATCGAGTCCCGTATCACGGACGAAGGGGTGCGTATCGTCGATGCCGGCATCGCCGTGCCCGGCAGCGTCGAGGCAGGGCTGGCCGTCGCGGAGATCTGCACCGCGGGGCTGGCGCGCTTCCACCTCCGCGCCGACGCGTCGAAGAGCGGTTGGCCGACCTGGATCGACGTCCATAGCGCCCAGCCGGTGCTGGCCTGCCTGGGCAGCCAGTACGCAGGCTGGAGCCTGTCGGCCAGCAAGGAGGAAACCGGGGGCAAGAAGTTTTTCGCGCTCGGATCCGGTCCCGCCCGCGCGCTTGCCGCACGGGAGGATCTCTTCGGCGATCTCGGCTATCGCGATCGCAGCGATACCGGTTGCCTGGTGATGGAGGTGGACCGGCCGCCGCCGCCGGCGGTGCTGCAGAAGATCCTGCGCGACTGCGGCCTGGCGGCGGAAGGCCTCACGGTGATCCTCACGCCGACCGCCAGCGCGGCCGGCACGACCCAGGTGGTGGCCCGGGTGCTGGAGGTTGCCCTGCACAAGGTCCACGTCCTCGGCTTTCCGCTGCAGGCCGTGATCTCGGGGAGCGGCACGGCGCCGCTGCCGGCGCCTGCCGCCGATTCCGGCGTGGCGATGGGCCGCACCAACGACGCCATCCTGTATGGCGGCCAGGTGCACCTGCTGGTGGACGGCAGCGACGACGACGTCCGCGACCTGGCGAAGCGGCTGCCGTCGGTCGATTCGCGGGATTATGGCCGCCCCTTTGCGGACGTCTTCCGCGACTACGAATACGACTTCTACAAGATCGATCCGGAGTTGTTCGCACCCGCCGAGGTGTTCGTCAGCAGCCGCACCACCGGCGCCACCTGGCACGCCGGCAGGACCGATCTCGACCTGCTGATGCGGCAGTGGTCGCGGTCGGCCGCTTGAGTCGGCACGGCCGATGAGCAACTCCGCAGCTTCACCCGGCAACGGCAGCGACGCGCGGCCGGCGGCGGGGCTGGCCGTCGCGATCATGACCGACGAGACCGGCTGGCACACGGCGCGGCTGCGAGCAGCGCTGCGCGCCCGGGGCTGCACCGGCCGCTGTGTCGACCTGGCCGACTGCCGCTTCGAAACCACCTGGTCGCCACACGGGCTGGTCATCCCGGGCTTTGGCCGTGGCCTGCCGGATGCGGTGATCGTGCGCGGCATTGCCGGCGGCAGCTTCGAGCAGGTCACCTTGCGACTCGGGATCCTGCATGCGCTGCGCGAATGCGGCGTGCCGGTCTACAACGACGCGCGGGCGATCGAACGCAGCGTCGACAAGTCGATGACCGCCTTCCTGCTGCATCGTGCAGGCATCGCGACACCCGCCACCTGGACGATGGAATCCCCGGCCCACGCCCGGCGCCGGCTGATGCGCGAATCTGCTGCCGCCCGGGAGGTGGTGATGAAGCCCCTTTTCGGCTCCCAGGGCAAGGGGCTGCAAAGGCTCAGCGGCGCGCCGCTGCCCGAGCTGGCGGACTTCGGCGACGTGGCGCACCTGCAGCGTTTCGTCCCGCCGCGAGATGGCGCCGGCTGCGACTGGCGCCTGCTGGTGGTGGGCGGCAGACTGTGTGCCGCGATGCGTCGCCAGGGCAGGGGCTGGATCCACAATGCGGCGCAGGGTGCCCGCTGCTTCGGCGCGACGGCACCGGATTCCTATGAGCGCCTGGCGGTGCGGGCCGCCGCGGCGCTCGGCCTCGACTATGCCGGGGTGGACCTGATCCCGTCGGACGAGGCAGCCGATGGGGCGCTGGTGCTCGAGGTCAACGGCGTTGCCGCCTGGCACAAGCTGCAGCGCGCCACCGGCATCGACGTCGCGGCGCTGCTGGTCGACGACCTGTTGTCGCGCAAGCTGCCGCAGTCAGCCGCCGACAAGGCCGCCTGAGGGAGTGCCGCATGACCGGCCGCGCCGCATGACTTCCCGTGCCGCATGACCTTCCGCGCCGCTTGACCGACCACGCCAGCATGGACCCGATCAGCCAGTCCGCGCTCGAGCAGGCGTTCATCCGCGCCTGTACGCTCGATGTCACCACGCTCAAGCCGGGCAACGTCAGCGAGCACGCGCCGGGTCACCGGATGACCGCCGCCCAGTTCATTGCCAGCGCGGCGGCGGCGGCGCCGATGCTTTGTCGTGCCGCTGCCCCGGTCGGGCAGCGCATCCACGGCGCTGTCGAGGCCAGCTTCCGCGTGGCGGGCTGCAACACCAACCTGGGCATCGTCCTGCTGTGCGCGCCGATCGCGGCGGCGGCGCAGGGAACCACGGCCGACGCGGTCGCGGCGGACGCGGACCCGGAGCGATCGCTTCGCGACCGGCTGCGCGAGGTGGTGGCATCGTTGACGATAGCCGATGCCGATGAAGCATTCCGTGCGATCGCGCTCGCCAATCCGGGCGGATTGGGCACCGTCGCGGAGCACGACGTCCACACGGCAGCGACCATCGACCTGCGTGCGGCGATGTCCCTGGCGGCGGACCGCGACATGGTCGCGCAACAATATGCCAATGGCTTTGCCGACCTGTTCCAGACCGGGATTGCCGCCTGGCGAGAGGAATGCCTCTCGCATCCGGCAATCGACGACAATGCGGCAGCGCTGGCGATGCAGCGGGTGTACCTCGAATTCCTCGCCCGCTTCCCCGATTCACACATCGCCCGCAAGCACGGGCTGGCGGTCGCCCAGGCGGTCACCGAAGAGGCGCGAAGCCGGCTGCGACGCCGGCGCGGCGACCCGGGGGGTGCCCAGGCCGATCTCGCCGTCTGGGATGCGGAGCTCAAGTCCGCCGGCATCAATCCGGGCACCAGCGCCGACCTGGCCGTGGCCACGGCATACCTGGTTGAAATCGTTCTTCACCGTTCAACCATGCCCACAGCCGGCCGGGATGGCGGTATGCTTCAGCCGGATGGTGCAGAAGGCCACCCCGAGCAGCGGCATCCCCTGCGCTGCATAACCAACGTGCGAGGAGCTCATTGACATGGCAAAAATCGATCGCCTCCTGGTCGGCGAATCCCTTGTTGGAGACGGCAACGAAGTTGCGCACATCGACCTCATCATGGGGCCGAGGGGGTCGGCAGCCGAGACTGCATTCACCAATGCGCTGACCAACAACAAGGATGGCTTCACCTCGCTGCTGGCAGTGGTTGCGCCGAACCTGCCGGCCAAGCCGCACACGGTGATGTTCAACAAGGTGACGCTCAAGGGCTCCAAGCAGGTGGTCCAGATCTTCGGACCGGCGCAGCGGGCGGTGGCGATGGCCGTGGCAGACAGCGTCGAGGACGGCACCATTCCTGCCGAAGACGCCGAGAACACCTTCATCTGCGTCGGCGTCTTCATCCACTGGCTTGCAGACGACGACAAGAAGATCTACGAGTACAACTACAAGGCGGTCCGCGAGTCGATCAAGCGCGCGGTCAACCAGGAACCGAACGTGAAGGAAGTGCTCGCGCAGAAGAGCACGATGAAGCACCCCTTCGCGCCGCAATAGTTCCGTCGGCGCGGCGCCTGCAAGGGGCTGCCGCGCGTTCCCGCTGGCGCGGCGAGCCCGTCAGCCGGTGGGACCGGTTCGCCAGAGATACGAGACCGAGGCGTCGTCGTCCCCCGCGGAATGGTGTTCCGGATCAACCGGTCGGCGCCGCTCGATGGCGACGCCGACCGCGCTCACGTTCGCGAACTTGCGCGGCTTCACCAGCACCACCCGCACCCAGTGCGCACCGAAGCTGTCGATCAGCAGCCGGGTGATCGATTCGGCCAGCGTCTCGAGCAGCTTCACCTTGTGCGACACGAGCAGGTCGGTCAGCGCCTGGTGCACTGCGCCGTAGTCGATCGTGTCGCGGATGCGATCGGTGTCGCAGGCACGGGATCGGGGCACGCCGGCGACGAGATCGATCCGCACCGGCTGTGGCCGGTTCAACTCGTCGTGGTTGATGCCGATGACGGTCTCGCCTTCGAAGCCCTCGATGAAGATCAGGTCCATCGTCTCGCCCGCCGGCGCGTCGCGGCGGTGGTCCGCCGTCGAGCTCCGCGTCTCCCGCTGAAGGAACGCGGCGGCTGGAAGACTAGGCACGTTGGTCATATCGCTTCGCCTGTGGGGCACGCCGGGATGATGCGCGTCCGCGGTGGTGCAAGTCCGGGATGGCGCGTCCTGCGCCTGCGGGCCTGCCGGTAGAATGATCCGGCTGGACATAGTGTACCGGCCAGGAGAGGAGATGCTCTCATTCCAGCGGACGCCGGGCAGCCATCCCGGCAAGCGCCGCCGCCGAATCTGGCGGGCGGATGCCAGGGGCAGCAGTCGCATGCCGGGAAGCCGCTGACATGCGCGGCTTCGACGTCGGCAGCCTGGACACGTCCGGCAATCCCGGACCGCCCCGCTTCGCCTGGATGATCACCGGCTCGGGACACCTGCTCGAAGAATCGCTTGAGCTGGCCGGACGGCTTCCGGATGTGGACCTGCTGCTGTCGCGTGCCGGCGAGGAAGTGCTGGAGATCTACGGCATCCATCTCGAGGACTTGCGCAAGCGGTTCCGGGTGATCCGCGACAAGACCGCCAGCGCCGTGCCGGTGGGCATGCTTTACGACCATCACTATCACACGGTGGTCATCGCGCCGGCGACCAGCAACACCGTCGCGAAATGCGCCTTCGGCATCTCGGATTCGCTGCCCACCAACATGCTGGCCCAGGCCGGCAAGCTCGGCATCCCCGGCATCGTCTTCGCCTGCGACACGGAGCCGGTCGTCGTGACCATGAGCCCACACGGCTGGGTCAGGCTGATGCCGAGGAACATCGAGCTGGAGAACGTCGAGCGGCTGCGTCGCATCGACCAGGTCCGCGTTGCCTGCTCCATCGACCAGCTGCGCGGCGAGCTGGACCGACGCCTCGCGGAATGCGACCTGGCATGGAACACATCCTCTTCCTGACCGGTCGCCTGGCCGAGAAGTCGCTGCTGCGGGTGCTCGAGGCGATGGCGCCGGCACCGTTCACCTGGCAGGTGCGCGAGATCGGCGTGCAGGTCGCTGCCTTGATGACCGCCGACCTCATCAGGCGGCGCCTGACCGCGCCGCTGCAGGCGCACCGCGTGATCGTGCCCGGCCGCTGCCAAGGCGACCTCGACGGCCTCGCGAGTCATTTCGGCATGCCGTTCGAACGAGGTCCGGAAGACCTGAAGGACCTGCCGCAGTTCTTCAACCTGAAGGCAAGGCCGGTGGACCTGTCGCGGTTCGATGTGACCATCTTCGCCGAGATCGTCGATGCGCCGCGCCTCGAGGTGGCAGCAATCTGCGCCCGCGCCCGCCACTATCGCGAAGAAGGCGCCGACGTCATCGACATCGGCGGCCTGCCGGCGACACCGTTTCCACACCTCGAGGATGCGGTGCGCGCCCTCAAGGCCGAGGGCCTGCGCGTCAGCGTCGATTCGATGGACGAGCAGGAGTTGCTGCGCGGCGGCCGGGCCGGCGCCGACTACCTCTTGAGCCTCAACCAGGACACGCTGTGGATCGCCGAGGAAGTGCCGGCCACGCCGGTGCTGGTGGCGCGCGAGAGCGGCGACGAGGCTTCGTTGTACCAGGCGATCGACTGGTGCGAACGCAAGGGCCGCAGCTACCTGGCGGACAGCATCCTGGATCCGTTGCCGTTCGGGCTGCTGTCGTCGTTGTGCCGCTACCAGCGCCTGCGCGAGCGCTATCCCGACGCGCCGATCTTCGTCGGCGTCGGCAACCTCACCGAGCTGACCGAGGCGGACACCAGCGGGATCAACGCCATCCTGCTCGGCATCTGCGTCGAGTTGCATGCCGCCGCCATCCTAACCACCCAGGTCAGCAACCATGCGCGCCGGGCCATCCGCGAGGCCGACGTGGCGCGACGACTGATGTATGCCGCGCGCGAGCAGCGTTCCCTGCCCAAGGGGCTGACCGAGCAGCTGATGACGGTGCATGCGCGCCGGCCGTTCCCGGATACGCCGGAGGAGATCGGGGAGATCGCGGCCCAGGTCCGGGATCCGAGCTTCCGGGTGCAGGTGGCGTGCGACGGCATCCATGTGTACAACCGCGACGGCCATCACGTCGCCGCGGATGCCTTCTCGCTGTGGCCACCACTCAAGCTCGAGGCCGACGGCAGCCATGCGTTCTACATGGGCGTGGAGCTGGCGCGGGCGCAGACGGCGTTCATGCTCGGCAAGCGCTACGTGCAGGACCAGGACCTGGACTGGGGATGCGCGGCGCCGCGTCCGGCGAAGGAGTCGTGACGATGATCCACGAGACCGTGGTCACCACCGTGTCGCCCGCAGGCATCGTGCATGTCGCACCGATGGGCGTGGTGGCCGACGCTCGGACGATCCTGCTCAAGCCGTTCAGGCCGTCGGTGACGCTGGACAACGTGCTGGCAAGCGGCTCGGCGGTGGTCAACTTCACCACCGACGTCCGCATCTTCGCCGGCTGCGTGACCGGACGCAAGGAGTGGCCGACGCTGCCTGCGGAGGTGGTGAAGGGTGCGCGCCTGGCCGCGACGCTGGCGCATTGCGAGCTGCGCCTGCTCGAGCAGCGCGACGATCCGCAGCGCCCGCAACTGCTGATGCAGCGGGTCCACGAGGTCCGGCATGGCGACTTCCAGGGCTTCAACCGGGCGCAGTCCGCGGTGCTCGAGGCGGCCGTGCTGGTGAGCCGGCTGGGCATGCTGGAGCCGCAGAAGATCGCCCGCGAGGTCGAGTATCTGCACATCGCCATCTCCAAGACCGCCGGCGACGCGGAACGGCTGGCATGGGGCTGGCTGATGGAAGCGATCGAGCGCCACCACCCCGGGCTGCTGCCGGCCACCCTGAGCGGAGACACCCCATGATCGCGATGCTCGCCAGCGTGCGCGATCTGGCGGAGGCGCGCGAGGCTGCGGCCGCCGGCGCCGATCTCGTCGACCTGAAGGACCCGTCGGCAGGCGCGCTCGGCGCGCTGGACTTGCGCGACATCGCCGCCATCGCAGCGGATATCCGGCGGGATTGGCCGCAGCGACCGGTGAGCGCCACCGTCGGCGACTTCGACGCGCAGGACCATGACCGACGCTGCGCCATGGCAGGGGCGGTTGCGGCGTGCGGCGTCGACTACGTGAAGGTGGGCATCGCGCCCGGCGCGCATGCGGTGGCCGCGCTCCGAAGCCTGGCGGCTCTCCGGTTGCCGTCCTTGGTCATCGTGTTCCTGGCCGACGGCGGCATCGACCTGGCGCTCGCGGAGCAGGCGGCGACGCTCGGTTTCGCCGGCCTGATGGTCGATACCGCCGACAAGTCGACCGGCTCGCTGCTGCGGCATGCGCAACCGCAGGCGCTGCAGGCCTTCGTCGCGCTGGCGCGGCGGCATGGTCGCCTGTGCGGCATCGCCGGCTCGCTGGGACCGGACGATGTGCCGATGCTGCGGCAGCTGGCGCCGGACTACGCCGGCTTTCGCGGTGCGCTGTGCGGTGGCGACCGCCGCGGCCGGCTCGACCCGGCGC
>JAEZQX010000080.1 GCA_023441105.1 Pseudomonadota bacterium
GCGCCGGGGGCTGGCCCCGGCGCTGGACTTCGGCGGCGGCAGGGGCGGCGAGAATCGCACAACCGGCGGCGGCAAGCAGCCAGGCCACCGCGCGCGCGGCGCGGTCGTGGAGCAGCGGAATCAATGACGTCTCCCGGTAAGCGGCAGGGCGATCAGCGCCGGCGGCGAACGCCGCCGGTCACATCACCGCACCGAGATACCAGGGCACGAACTCCTCCGATCCCATGCCGTAGGCTTCGCTCTTGCTCTTCTCGCCGGATGCGGTGCGCAGCATCAGCTCGAAGATCTGCTGGCCTTTTTCCGCCACCGTGCAGTTGCCTTCGACGATGTCGCCGCAGTTGATGTCCATGTCCTCGGTCATGCGCTCGTAGAGTGGCGTGTTGGTGGCGAGCTTGAGCGAGGGGGAGGGCTTGCAACCGTAGACCGAGCCGCGGCCGGTGGTGAAGCAGATGAGGTTGGCGCCGCCCGCGACCTGGCCGGTGGCGGACACCGGGTCGTAGCCGGGCGTGTCCATGAACACCATGCCCCTGGCGGTGACCGGTTCGGCATAGTTGAAGACGTCGACGAGGTTGGTGGTGCCCGCCTTGGCCACCGCGCCCAGCGACTTCTCGAGGATGGTGGTCAGCCCGCCGGCCTTGTTGCCGGGCGACGGATTGTTGTCCATGCTGCCTTCGTTGCGGGCGGTATAGCCTTCCCACCAGTGGATGCGATCGATCAGCTTCTGGGCGACGGCCGGGTCCACCGCGCGCCGCGTCAGCAGGTGTTCGGCGCCGTAGATCTCCGGCGTCTCCGACAGGATCACCGTGCCGCCGTGCGCCACCACCAGGTCGCAGGCCGCTCCCAGGGCGGGGTTGGCGGAGATGCCCGAGTAACCATCGGAGCCGCCGCACTGCAGCCCGACGGTCAGCCAGGCCGCCGGCACCGGCTCGCGCTGCAGCCGGTTGGCGATGGGCAGCATCGACTCGACCGCCTCGATGCCGGCCTTCACGGTCTTGCGGCTGCCGCCCGAGGCCTGGATGATCAGCGGCCTCAGCAGCTTGTCTTCCTCCAGGCCCTGGGCCTGGAACAGGGCGTCCATCTGGTTCGCTTCGCAGCCGAGGCCGATGATCACGACACCGGCGAAGTTGGGATGGCGCACATAGCCGGCGATGGTCCGGCGCAGCACGTCCATGCCCTTGCCGTTGCTGTCCATGCCGCAGCCGACGCTGTGGGTGATCGGCACCACGCCGTCGACGTTCGGGAAGGCGGCCAGCCGCTCGTCGGTGAAGTGCGCCGCCACGTACTTGGAGACGCTGGCCGAACAGTTGACGGTCGAGATGACGCCGATGTAGTTGCGCGTGGCGATGCGGCCGTCGGCACGAACGTAGCCGTTGAAGGTGGCGGGCCTGGCGACCTTGGGCGTGGGCTTGACGTCCACGCCGATCGCATAGTCGCGCTCGAATCCGTCGAAGGCGAGGTTGTGGGTGTGCACGTGCTGGCCCGGCAGGATGTCGCGGCTGGCGAAACCGATGATCTGGTTGTAGCGGCGCACCGGCTGACCCTGGGCCACGGCCCGGGTAGCCACCTTGTGGCCCGGCGGAATCGCGTCGACGCAGACCACGTCTTCACCCTCGAGGCGGGTCCCGGCGGAGAGCGGCTTGGCGGCGATGACGACGTCGTCGGCGGCATTGAGGCGCAGGATCGATTTGCGGATCAGCGAGACAGCAGTCATGGGTGTTCCAGTTGGAGCGGTGGAGGGCGGGCAAAGCGGGGGCGCGAAGCGGCGCGGGAGCGCGCCGGAGCGGCCCAGGGGGAATTCTAGATCGGTTACCGGCCGGTCGCCGGCTCGACCTTCCGGGCGGCAGTTCCTTACAATGCGGCCTCGCCGGCGGAATTCCAGCAATTCGGCCGCTTCCCATCCCATCGTCAGGTCCACCGAGCGCCGCCCATGCCCGCCGTAGCCGATCTCTTCATCTATCCGGTCAAGTCGTGCGCCGGCATCCGCGTCACGTCGGCGGATCTCTGGGAAACCGGGCTGTACCTGGACCGGCTGTGGATGGTGGTCACCGCCGACGGGCATTTCATCTCGCAGCGCACCGTCCCGCGCCTGGCCCTGGTGAGCACGGCGCTGCGGTTCGAGACGCTGCAGTTGCGCGCGCCGGGCATGCTGCGGCTGGACATTCCGATCGGCGGCTTCGATTACGCCCCGGAGCGCCGCATCGAGGTCGAGGTGTGGGGCGACCGGGTGGCGGCGTTCCCCGAGAACGAGCTGGTCAACACCTGGTTCAGCCGCTTTCTCGAGATGCCGGTGCGGCTGGTGCGGATCGACCCCGATTTCCGCCGGCTGTGCAATCCGGACTGGACCAAGGAGCACGAGGCGATCACCCAGTTCGCCGACGGCTACCCGCTGCTGGTGATCTCCAAGGCTTCGCTGGACGACCTGAACCAGCGGCTGCAGGCCGCCGGCAAGTCGCCGGTGCCGATCGAACGCTTCCGGCCGAACATCGTCGTCGACGGGCTCGACGCCTATGGCGAGGATCACCTGGCAACGCTCGCCGCGCCCGGCTACGAGCTCAGGATGGTCAAGCCCTGCGCCCGCTGCGGCATCCCGTGCGTCGACCAGCAGACCGGCGAGGTCGGCAACGAGCCGCTCGACACGCTGCTCGGCTACCGCCAGGATCCGCGGGTCGACGGCGCCACCTTCGGCATGAACGCGATCGTGCTGCGCGGCGCCGACGAGGCGGTGGTGCGGGTGGGCGACGAACTGGAGGCAGCCGTCGACTTCGGCGACTGATTCCGTTGCCATGGTCTCGTCCGGAAAGGCCGCCCGCCGGGCGGAAGCGGCGCCGTGCGCCGTGCCGCGCGGGCTCCTAGGCTGCGAGCTTGGTCGGATTGCTGCCGTTGCGCCGTACCGGGCCCACTTGCGCCTCGACCGCGGAGCGCGCGCGCTGCAGCAGGCCCAGCGCGAACAATGCCTCGCAGAGCACGAAGAGCGGCCCCACGATCAGTCCCACCAGGTCGTCCAGGAAGGCGGGCTTGCGTCCCTCGAACACATGACCGATGGCCTGGATGATCCAGCCCACCACGAACAGGCCGCCGCCCCAGCCGAGCCAGGCGGCGGTGTCGAGGGCGGCGATCTGCCGCGCCCACCACAGCATGGCTGCCAGGACCAGGGCCATCAGCAGCCCGGTGCCGGCATGCAGGCGCAGGTAGTAGAGGCCGGTGGCGAGCGCTACCAGCAGCGCCGGCGACACCGGCAGCCCGGCGACGTCGAAGAGCGGCGGCCGCGACAGCAGGATCACCACGGCGAACATGATCATCGGCACGCCGAGGAAATGGGTGGCGATGTTGCGCGGATCGCGGTGGTAGGCAGCGTATTGCGCCAGTTGCTGCTCGAATGTCTTCATCCCGCCATCGTAGGCGGGTGGGGTGGCGGCCGCAAGTTGCAGCGCAGGATCGGCCCGTGATCGGCGACTTCTCGCTCCTGCAATGGGTGCTGATGCTGGTGATCGCCCTCGCCTCCGGCTTCGTGCACGGCTTCGTCGGCATCGGCTTTCCGCTGATCGCGACGCCGCTGTTCGCGCTGATGTTCAGCTTCCAGCGGGCCGTGCCGATGCTGGTGCTGCCCACGCTGGTGCTGGTGGTGTGCACCTTCGTCGCCTTCGGCAAGGCCATCTCGCCGCGGGAGGCCTTCCGGCGCTACTGGCCGCTGCTGCCGATGTCGCCGATCGGCATCGTCGTCGGCACCCAGCTGCTCTTCGCCGTCGACCAGGACCTGCTGATGATCACGCTGGCCGCGGTCATGGGCTTGTATCTCTACCTCGACTGGCGCGGCCGCACCCGGGTCGACCTGATGCACCGCCATCCCACGGCCTTCGCGTTTCCATTCGGCCTCGCCGCCGGCATCTGCGAGGGGGCGGTCAACGTTTCCGGGCCGATGCTGCTGATCTATTTCCTGCTGCTCGACCTGCCGGCCACCGCGATCATCGCCGCCATGAACTACCTGTTCCTGCTCGGCAAGGTGGTGCAGGCCGGCGCGCTCGGCGCGCGCGGCGCCTTCGATACCGGCGTCCTGCAGGCGGCGCTGCCGCTCGCCCTGGCCGGTGCCGCGACCTTCTTTTCCGGGGTCAGGCTGCGTTCGCGGTTCGAGCCCAGCCGCTATCGCGGCTGGCTGAAGGCGACGCTCGCCTTCATGGCGCTGATACTGCTCTTGCGGGTGGCGCGGGGCGCGTGACCACGTGCGCCAGGTTGCGGGTGGCGACCCTGGCGCGGACGTGCCGGTCGGCGGCGCTGCGCAGGCTGGTTGCGAGGGCGATCGCCATGCAGTGGTAGCTGTCGTCGGTCATGTGCAACTGGTCGGGGTGGACCATCCTGCTGTAGCCGCCGCCGAGGCTCGCCGCCCAGCTCTTCATCAGCCGGTAGCGATGGAACACCGCCGTGCCGGTGGACTGCCCGACCCGCGCCATCATCGCCAGGATCTCGTCGCGCGCCGGCGCGCTGTCGATCCGGGGGGCATACTGCAGGTCCATCAGCACCACTTCGGCGCCGCTGTCCCGGATGCGCTGGATGCCGAGCCGCGCGCCTTTCTCGATCTCCGCCAGCGGCCGGCCGCGCAGCAGCCCGTTGCTGCCGAACTGCCAGATGACCAGGTCCGGCTTGTGGGCAAGCACGTCCCGGTCCAGCCGCGCCAGCATGTCCGGCACCTCCTGGCCGTTGGCGCCGGCATTGACCACGTCGATCACATGCCCCGGGAACAGACGCGCAAGGTCCTCCTCCAGCTGGTCGGGATAGGAGTTCCCGGGGGTCGTGGCGCCGGCGCCGGCGGTGGACGAGGAGCCGATGGCGACGATCTTCAGGCTGCGGCTCTGGTCCAGCCGGGCCAGGAAACGTGCCGGCTCGCCCTCCATCACGGCCGCCGAACCGGCTTCCGGACAAGGCCCGGGCGGCGCCGCCGCAGCCAGTCCCGGGATGGCCATGGCCGCTGCCAGCAGGATCGCGGCGGCCCGGCCGACGCGGCGGCTGCCAGCTCGTTGTTGCAAATCGTTGCCATTCGACGTCCGGAAGTCGATCATGTTCCACCTTGACGATTGCCCTGCGCGAGGCCGGCAGCGCCGACGATCAGCCGCGCCGCCTGGAAGGCCAGGCACTCCTGGATGAACGCGTAGGACGCGTTCTGGTCCGCATCTTCCCCCGAATCAAGGTCGATCCGGCCGGACTGAGACCAATCTTCAATCATTTCATGGCGCCTGAGCAACGGCAAATCGTGCTTGCCCGCGACCCACCGCACATAGTTGCGGTACTCGTCGGTGCGAAACAAGGCCTCGAACTGGGGATGGAACTGAATGTCCCCGATGATCACCGGAATTCCCGCCTTGCGCAGGCGGGAGATGCCGTCCTTGAGTGCCTGGGCGAAGCGGTTCGGCGGGTTGCCCTGGCGGGGATCCGACCGGCCGACCTGCCAGATGACCAGCGCCGGCTTCAACGGCAGCACCTCCCGGTCGACCAGCTTGGCCAGGTCGGCCGCCATGGCCCGGATCTTGCCGACATGGCGGATTTCGACCGGTCGCCGGATCCCGCGGGCTGCCAGCTCGGACTGCAGGATTTCCTGCAGCCGCGCCGCGAAGGCGGCGTTGCCGCGGCTGCCGGCGTCCTGGCCCGACAGCGAGCCGAGCACCACCACCGTGAGCGGCTGGTCGCCGTTGGCCACGGCGCTGGCGATGTCGTCGACGCGCTCCTGGTCGGGAGCGATCTCCTCCGGCGACGCGCACCGCTTCGCGAGCGGTTCGGGCCCGGTCGGGCCCGGCACCGTGGCGGGTGTTCCTTCCGCCGGGGGGGCGACCGTGTCGGGCAGCGCGGCGTCACTGGTCGTGCCTTCCTGCGCTGCCAGCGCCATGCCGGCTGCGAGCGCGATCATCGCGGCAAGGGCCGCGGCAGGCAGGCTCCGGCACAGCATCCGGCACGACCGCGGGAAAGAGGCTGGTTTCATCGAAGGCACCTCGTCACTGTGAAGCATGGGCCGGCGCGGTCGCCTTTCGGCCGCCGCGGTCCAGCCAGTGAAGCAGGTAGGCCAGAGCCGACATCAGCACCAGTCCGCCGGCGATCACCGCCAGCTGCATCAGGATGCCCCGTCCGAACTGCACCAGCACGAAATGAGCGACGAAGGACAGCGAGATGCTGACGCAGAAAATGTACAGCGAATGCTGGCCGCAGCGGATGATGGGGGCCGCCAGCGGCCAGTTGACCACCGCCGTGTTCTCCGGCACCAGCCGCACCACCAGGTAGGCGACCGACAGGAAGTGGAGCAGCCTGGCGATGCCGAAGTTGCTCTTGTCGATCGGGTACAGCCAGGGCCCGACCACCACCTCCACCCAGTCGTTCAGCGGCGGGTACTTCCAGCTGAGGGTCACGAAGACCGAGAAGATCAGCCAGGCCCCGGCCAGCCAGCCGAGCCAGGGGCGCCAGCGCAGCCAGGGGCTGTCGATGTCGCGGCCGAGGCCGAAATAGGCGCCGATCACGAACAGCAGCTGCCAGCCGAGCGGGTTGAACAGCCAGGTATCGCCGTTCTCGTAGACCGGAAACGCCCACTGGAACTCCTGCACGCAGGCCCACAGGACCACCGACGCCAGCACCGTCAGCGGCCGGGACCAGGTCATCAGCCACAGGCACAGCGGAAAGCCCAGCAGCAGCGCCATGTAGAGCGGCAGCACGTCGAGGTTCACCGGCCGGTAGTGGAGCAGCAGGGCGCGGATGATCGATTCCTGCGGTTGCTCGTGGAACTGCATGACGTTCAGCTCCTCGACGAACGAGGCGTTGTCGAACCGCAGCGACACCCAGGTGATCTGCGCGATGAAGAACACGAACAGCAGGATGTGCGCCGCATAGAGCTGCCAGCAGCGCTTGAGCACCTGGGTGGTCATCTGCAGGAAGCCGTTGCGGCGCAGGGAGGCGCCGTAGACGATCGCCGCGGTGTAGCCGGAGATGTAGACGAAGATCTCGGTGGCATCACTGAAGCCGAAATTCCGGAACGTGATGTTGCCGACGATGCTGGACGGCACGTGGTCGATGAAGATGAACCACAGGGCGAGCCCGCGAAAGAAGTCGAGCCGCAGGTCGCGGCGCGAGGGCTGGG
>JAEZQX010000097.1 GCA_023441105.1 Pseudomonadota bacterium
TGAAGGAGATCGATGGCCGCCGCATCTACGGCCACATGGACTACGGCAAGAAGGATCCGTCGCTCGGCTGGCGCTTCACCGACGCCTGGCTGTCGATGGCGGGCACGGCCGACAAGGGCATTCCCAACGGCCAGCCGGTCGACGAATGGGGCATCCGCGTCGCCGACGACAAGTGCACGCCGGTGGGTGCTTCGGTCTCGCGCGGCGGCGCCACCAACTCGCCGGCCGCAGTCTATGCGCTCACCAAGTACGTCGACTGGATGAAGAAGTACGCGCCGCCGCAGGCGACCGGCATGACGTTCGGCGAGTCCGGGCCGGTGCCGGCGCAGGGCCAGATCGCCCAGCAGATCTTCTGGTACACCGCCTTCACCGCGGACATGACCAAGAAGGGTCTGCCGGTGGTCAACGACGACGGCACGCCCAAGTGGCGGATGGCGCCATCGCCCTACGGTCCCTACTGGAAGGACGGCATGCAGAATGGCTACCAGGACGTCGGTTCCTGGACCTTCTTCAAGGGCCACGATGCCAACCGGACGGCCGGCGCCTGGCTCTACGCGCAGTTCGTCACCAGCAAGACGGCCAGCCTGAAGAAGTCGATCGTCGGTCTCACCTTCATCCGTGACTCCGACATCCGCCACCAGTACTTCACCGACAACGCCGCCAAGTACGGCGGCCTGATCGAGTTCTACCGCAGCCCGGCGCGGGTCGCCTGGACTCCCACCGGCAACAACGTGCCGGACTACCCGAAGCTCGCCCAGTTGTGGTGGAAGAACGTGGCGGTGGCGGTGACCGGGGAAATGACCCCGCAGAAGGCGATGGATACCCTCGCTGACGAAATGGATCAGATCATGGCCCGCCTGCAAAGGGCCGGCATGACCAACTGCCCGCCCAAGCTGAACCCGAAAGGGGATCCTGAGAAGTGGCTCAGCGACAAGAGCGCGCCCTGGAAGAAGCTCGGCAACGAGAAGCCGAAAGGTGAGACGATTCCTTATGAAAACCTGCTAGCTGCTTGGAAAGAAGGGAAAGTTCGCTGATTGCCCGCCGTCGGGCACCGCTGTCTCCTCCGGTAGTCAACCGGCCTCCGGCCGGTCGTCAACCGGATCGGCAGGTGGCTCGTTAGTGGAAGTGTCGGCCTCAACGGGCTGACACCCTCTCCTAAGACGACACTCTGTCTTGGTCCGCGCCGGTCGAAAGACGGCGCGGTTTTTTTTGTCCGGTCGATTCGTCCGGGGATCATCCGGTGATTTGCAGCTTTTTCTCCAGGTCCGGGAACGAAATCCCGCGCAGTTGCGTCCAATGAGGCAGGAACAGCGGAAAACCAGGAGAGTCCGATGCAGGCGGCACCCCTTCCGGCAGGCTTCAACGACCTCTCGGACGTCGAGATCGCGCGGCGAGTCGCCGCCGGCGACCGGGTCGCGATCACCGGCCTGATGCGGCGTCACAACCAGACGCTCTACCGCACCGCGCGCAGCATCCTGAAAGACGACGCCGAAGCGGAGGATTGCGTCCAGGAGGCCTACCTGAGCGCGTTCGGCGCCATGGCGACCTTCCGCGCAGAGGCCAGGCTTTCCACCTGGCTCATCCGCATCGTGGTCAACGAGGCCATCGCGCGCAAGCGTCGGATCGACCGTCGGGGCGACGTCATCTGGCTGGCCGGCGATGCCGGCCTGGACATCGAAACGGGGAGCGACGGGATCATGGCCCAGGACACGCAGAGACAGCCGGAGCGGGACGCAGTCCGGCAGCAGACCCGGCAACTGATCGAGGCCAGCATCGACCGGTTGCCGGAGACGTTTCGCACGGTGTTCATGCTGCGGGCCGTCGAGGAATTGTCCGTCGACGAAACCGCAGCCGCGCTGGCCATTCCGGCGGCCACGGTCCGCAGCCGTTACTTCCGCGCCCGGTCGATGCTGCGCGAAGCGCTGGAACGCGAGGTCGACAGCTCCCTGCAAAGTGCGTTCGGCTTTGCCGGCGAACGCTGCGACCGCATCGTCGCGAATGTGCTGGCGCGCCTGGACGGACGCGGCGCGCCCTAGTCGGCGTACCTGACACTTCCGCCCCTGGATCACCCGAATTGCGGCAGGCCGGATGAACCGGCGCTGCCCGGGACCCGGCGCGCCCGCCGCCCGCGGCATCGGCACGCCGTTCTGCAGACCGCGGACCGCAATCCGCGACCACCATCGGAGCAAGTCATGTCCAGCATCACGCCGAAGCCTACGCCCGTCATCCATACCGCCGCGCTGTCCGGGACCGGTTCGCGGTCCGACCCCGTTGGCGATCTCGCCGTCCTCGCCCGCCGCCTGCCGCGTCGTTCGATGCTGCAGGCCTCCGGCGTGCTGCTCTCGGCAACGGCCGTGGCCCTGCTGTCGAACCGGCCGGCGCTCGCCAAAGGCGGCGAGGCCGGCGCGGCGGACGTGAGCATCCTGAATTCGGCGCTGGGTGCCGAGCTCGAAGCCATCGCCGCCTACCAGGTCGGCGCCGGCAGCGGCCTGCTGCAGGCGCCGGTCAAGAGCCTGGCGCTCACCTTCCAGGGGCACCACAAGGAGCATGCCGACCTGCTGGAGAAGACGATCCGCAAGCTCGGCGGCGCGCCGGTTGCCGCCAAGGTGAAGTACGAGTTCCCCACCGGCAAGCTCAAGAACCAGGCCGACGTGCTGCGCTTCGCTGCCGGACTCGAGCAGGGCGCCGTCAGCGCCTATCTCGGTGCCGTGCCGATCTTCGACAACCGCGACCTCGCCAAGGCGGCGGCCAGCATCCTCGGCGACGAGGCGATGCACTGGGCGGTCCTGCGCCAGGCGCTTGGCGAGGTGCCGGTGCCGTCGGCGTTCGTCTCATGAGCGCCGCTCGTGCCGCCAGCGCCAGCGCGAGCGGCACGCTGCGGATGGTGGGGCGCGGCCTGCCCACGCTGCTGGGCGCGGCGCTTGTCGCGGGCGCCGTTGGCGTTGCGGATGCTGCCGGTGCTCCCGGTGCTGCCGGTGCTGCCGGTGCCGGTGCGATGAGTGCCGCGGCCACCGTGGCCGGCACGTCCGCCGCGGGAACACAGCGCGTCGCCGGCACGGTCGGCGATGCCGACCATGGCCAGCAGCTCTACGCCCGTTGCGCCGCCTGTCATTCGCTCACCGTCGACCGCACCGGCCCGCGCCACTGCGGCCTGCTTGGCAGGCGGGCCGGCGGCGTTCCGGGCTTCGCCTACTCGGAGGCGATGAAGCGCTCGGGCATCGTCTGGACCACCGCCACGCTCGACCGATTCCTCGCCAACCCGATGCAGGCGATACCCGGGACCGCGATGGGCTACGCCGGCGTCAGCGATCCGAAGGAGCGGGCCGACCTGGTGGCTTTCCTGGCGCAAGCCAGCGGCTCGCCACCCTGCGCGTCGTAGTCCGTCCTTGAAAAGGCGCGTCGTAGTCCGTCAAGCCGGTGCCCGGCCGCCGCCGGCGGAATCGACGCCGCGCGGTGGCCGATCAGGCGGTCTGCGCCGAGGCCTGCATCGCCAGGAAGCCTTCGTGGTCGCGCGCCCACAGGCTGTGCCGATCGCCGCCGTCATGCCGGCCGCAGACGCTGAACGGATGGATGTCGAAGATCGGTCGCATGGCGCGGAATTCGAAGCGCCGCAGCCGCGACTCCGGCGCTTGCCGGCGCAGCAGGTCCACCAGCAGGGTCGCGATCAGGGGGCCATGCACGATCAGGCCGGGGTAGCCTTCGACACCGGTGACATACGACCGATCGTAGTGGATGCGGTGGCCATTGAAGGTGAGGGCGGAATAGCGGAACAGCAGCACCGGATCGGGCACGACGTCGCGCCGGAAGGTGGCGTCGTCCGGCGCCGCTTGCGGCTTGATCGCCGGTGCGTCCGGCCGCGGTGCTTCGCGGTAGACGATGTCGTGTTCCTCGGTCAGCGCCGGTCCGCGCGCGGTCGATACCTCATGGCGCACGGTGACGAACACCAGTGGGCCGCTGCGGCCTTCCTTGATGTCGACCGAGGCGATGCGCGACAGCCGGCTGATCGCGTCGCCGACCTGCAGCGGCTGCTCGAACGTGAGCCGGCCGCCTGCCCACATCCGGCGCGGCAGCGGCACCGGCGGCAGGAAGCCACCGCGCCGGGGATGGCCATCGACATCGATCTCGCTGTGGCGCGCCATCGGCAGGAAGTAGAGCCAGTGCCAGAGCGGCGGCAGCTCGCTGCCGGGCAGCGGCTCGGGATCGGCCCGGTCGAGCGTTGCAGACAAGGCGGCCATGGGAGCCGCGGTGACCAGATCGGTGCGGCTTTCGCTGCGGCCGACCCACGCCTCCAGCCCCTTCAGTTGCTTCGTTTCCATCGGTTGCTTCGGTTCCATCCTTCGGTGCGATTCCTTGCTTCCTTGAGCCTATCTCAGTGTCCTTCCCGGTGTCCGTCCCCGCCAGCCTGGATCTCGCCTCGCTCCAGGACCAGCGTGCGGGTCGGGATGTCCTTCAACAGGCTGCGATTGGACTCGGTGATCACGATGCACAGCTGCGGCCGCGCCGCATGCAGTCGCCGCAGGGACTGGGCATACTGCTGCGCCAGCACCGGCGCGAGTCCCTGGAAGGGCTCGTCCAGCAGGACCATTCGCCGACCCGCCATGATCGCCCGGCCCAGGGCAGCCATCTTGCCCTGGCCGCCGGACAATGCCGCACCCGAGCGCGGCAGCAGCGGCTCGAGTTCCGGCACGATCGACAGCGTCTCGGCCAGGCGTTCGTTCACCGCCGGGCGCGCCATGCCGATGACCTCGCAGGGAAAGCGCAGGTTCTCCTCCACCGAGAAGGTGGGGAACATGACCCGTTCTTCCGGCGCATAGCCGATGCCCAGCCGGGCGCGGTCGCGTGCCGGGACGGCATCCAGGTCGCGGCCGTCCAGCGATACCCGGCCGCCGTGCTTCGGCATGAAGCCCATGACCAGGCGCAGCAGCGTCGTCTTGCCGGCGCCGTTGCGGCCGACGATCGCGACCGTGTCGCCCGCCTGGAACTCGGCGGTGATGCCGCGCAGGACGGCGACCCCCGCGATCTGCGCCGCCACCGCCTCGAGCGTCAGCATGTCACGCGCCGATCACGTTGCGGATCACCACCGGATCCGCCAATACCCGGTCGGGCGGTCCGTCGGCGGCGATCCGGCCGGCGATCCAGGCGCACATCCGGGTCGCGTAGCGGCGAACGATGTCGATGTCGTGCTCGACGAAGATGGTTGTCACCCGGCGCTCGTCGAGTGCGCCCATCAGCACCTGCATCAGGTCGTGCTTCTCGTCCGAGGACACGCCGCTGGTGGGCTCGTCCATGATCATCAGCTTGGGCTGCAGCACCAGCGCCATTGCGACGTCGAGCAGCTTGCGCTGGCCGCCCGGCAGCGAGCCGGCGAGATCGTCGGCGCGGTCCGCCAGCCGCAGCAGGCTCAAGGTCGCGTCCACCGCCGGCGCATCGACCGCCTCCTCCAAGGGTATCCAGAAGCCGCGCCGGCGCGCGACCGACGAGGCGGCGAGCAGCAGGCATTCGCGCACGGTATGCGCGGTGAAGATCTGCGGCAGCTGGAAGGTTCGCCCGACACCCATGCGCGTGATCGAACGCGAGCTGCGGCCGGTCACGTCGTGGCCGTCGAAGAACACCTTGCCGCTTGCCGGCGCGAGGTGCCCGGTGCAGATGTTGATGAAGGTGGTCTTGCCGGCGCCGTTCTGGCCGACCACCGCAAGGCGCTCGCCGGCCTGCAGGCTGAAGTCGATGGATTCCGCGGCGACGACGCCACCGAAGGCGAGCGAGATGCCACGAGTTTCCAGCAGCGCAGTCACCGGTTTGCCCTCCCGTCGCGAATCGCGGCCCCGTCGGGCGGCCGTGGGGAGGCGCTCATCAGGCCGCCTCGCGCGAGACGGCGCGGCTGCCGGCCAGAGGACTCTTGCGGGCGCGGCGGCCAAGGTAGGGCGACAGCAGTCCGAAGATGCCGGTGGGCGCCACGAAGACCATGACGATCAGCACCAGCCCGAGCACCAGCTGCCACATCCCGGTGATCAGCGCGGCGGCGTAGAGCTTCATGAACTCGAAGACGAAGGCGCCGAGAAACGCGCCCACGGCATGGGAGGACCCGCCCAGGATGGCAACGAAGACCAGCTCGCCGGAGCGCACCCAATAGCCCATCTCCGGTGTCACCAGGTTTTGCGTCAGGGCGAACAGGCTGCCGCCCAGGCCGCACAGCGTCGCGGCCAGTACGTAGCCGCCCCAGAAGACGCGCTTGGCCGAAATGCCCAGGTACTCCAGCCGGGTCTCGTTGGTCTTGATGGCCGCGAGCGCCTGGCCGGCGACCGAATGGTAGTAGCGCTGGACGCACCAGCCTGCGGCCACTGCCAGCAGCAGCGCCACCATCAGCAGGGCGCTCTCGAAGGCATCGCGCTCGAGGTGCGCGAAGCCGAAGGTCGGACGGTCGAATCGCAGCCCGTCGGTGCCTCCGGTGAACGCCCCGAACTTGCCCAGCACCGCGAACAGCATCATCGAGAACGCGAGGTTGAGCATGCCGAAGAAGATGCCGCGGTAGCGGACCATGAACAGCCCGATGACGGTGCCAGCCGCGGCGGCCAGCCCGGTGCCGACGAGGATCAGCAGCAGCGCGTCGAGATGCCACAGCCGGGCGGCGTAGGCCGCTGCGTATCCCGCCAGGCAGGCGAACATCGCATGGCCGAACGACACCTGGCCGGCGCGGATCAGCACCGCCACGCCGAGGACCGCCACGCCGTTGCTCAGCGCCAGCAGGAACGGCGTCTTCAACCAGGGGATCGCGAGCGGCAGGGCGAGGGCCAGCAAGAGCAGGCTGCCGACGAAGAGCCTGAGGCGCATCAGATCCTTCTCGCTTCGGCGACCGAGAACATGCCCTGCGGGCGCACCAGCAGCACCAGCACCATGATCAGGTACGGCACCAGCACTTCCAGCTCCGGCACCAGGTAGATGGCGAACGACCGGGCGATGCCGATCAGCAACGCCGCCACCGCCGCGCCGCCGATCTGGCCGAGCCCGGCGGTCGCCACCACCGCGAACGACAGCACCATCATCTCGGCGCCGATGCCCGGCACCAGCGACGTCGTCGGCGACGACAGGGCGCCGCCCAGCGCGCCAAGGGAAGCGCCGATCACGATGGTCAGGAGCGACACGCGGGAGGCATTCACGCCCATCGCCGTGGCCACCTCGCGATCGTGCGTGACCGCGGTGATCTGGCGGCCGAGCGCGGTGCGCCCGAGAAACCAGCGCAGCCCGAGGAATACGGCGATGGCGCACAGCGGCAGCACCAGCAGCTGATAGCGGGTGTAGGTGACGCCGGCCACCGACAGCGTGCCGAGCTGGCCGACGACCTCCGACACGAAATAGGGCTGCACGCCCCAGATCAATCGCTGCAGGTCCTCCAGCACCATGAAGGCGGCGAAGGTCACCAGCAGCTGCAGGATCGGATCCTTGTCGAGGATCCGCCGCAGCAGGCCGATCTCCAGCAGGCTGCCCAGCAGGATGCCGACGGCGAGCGCGGCAACGAACAGGGCGGGGAGAGCCAGGCCGGCAGGCAGCCCGAAGCTGGCGATGGCGAGCCCCAGGGTGGCCGCGAAGTAGCCGCCCCAGGCGTAGAGGCTGCCGTGCGCGATGTTGATGATGCGCATCACGCCGAAGA
The DNA here is from genome assembly GCA_023441105.1 of Pseudomonadota bacterium. The sequence goes on from JAEZQX010000097.1 coordinate 7,646, forward strand.
TCAGCGTCAGTCCCACGGCCACCAGGAAGAGCAGGGCGGCATACGAGATGCCGTCCATCAGCGCGAGGGCGAACAGGCTGGCGTTCAAGGGGCAGGTGAATGCGGTGGCAGGTGCGCCCGCAGGTCTTGCGTGGCGCCGGCTAGCGCTGCTCGTAGGTCTTGAGCTGGGCGTCCTGGAGGATCTCCGGCTTGAGGGTCTTCACCCACTGCACCGACTTGGTCCCGACCGGCGCGGTGACCAGCGCACCCGGCACCAGCATCATCTTGTCCATGATCATGAACGGATAGGCATCGACCTTCTTCGTCACGCCGAGCATCTGGTCCTCCAGTCCCTGGCCGTCCTCGCGCATCTTGACCGTGCCGCCGAAGGTCTTGAACTGCATTTCCCGCATGGCCGCCGCCACCTGCTCGACGCTGGGCCACTTGCCGTCGTTGGCCTTCATCGCGGTCTCATAGCCGGTCTTGAGCCCGGTGAGCGCCTGCGCCATGTGATAAGTGGGATAGATGGGGTAGGCGCCGTTGCGGGCGCGGAACTTCTCGACGAAGGCCTTGTGCTTCGGATCGTCGCGGGTTTCCGGATGCAGGAAGTAGTGGTCGCCGCGGGCGCCGACGATCACGCCCTCGGGCATGGCCGAACCCAGGCGCTCGAGCGAGCTTTCGGCCAGCGGCAGGACGACGGTGGCGCCGAGCTTGAAGAGCCCGCGCTGCGATCCCTGGCGCACGAAGGTATCGAGGTCGCCGCCCCAGGAGGTCGAGAGGATGACGTCCGGGCGCAGCGCCTGCAGCCGGCTGATCTCGGTGGAGAAGTCGGGCGCGCCGAGCTTCGGGAACATCTCGGCGACGACCTTGACATCCGGCAGGAACACCTTGAGCGTGCTGAGGAAGATCTCCCACGAGTCGCGTCCCCAGGCGTAGTCCTGGTTGACGACGGCGATGGTGGCGAACTTGGGCCGCGTCTTCATCAGGTACAGCACGGTGGCGACCATCTCGCTGGTGGCGTTGCCCTGCGTGCGCACGACGTACTTGTAGCGGCGGTCCTCGAGGATCTTCTCCGTGCCGCAGTCCCACATCACGTTGAGCACCTTGAGGTCTTCGGCGACCGGCGCGATGGTGTTGCAGCTGCCGCTGGAGATCGACGCCAGGAAGGTCCGCACGCCCTGCTCCTGCACCAGCCGGCGGTATTCCGACAGCATCTTGTCGCCGCCGACGCCCTCGTCGATATAGGAGGGCACGATCTTCGCGCCGCCGATGCCGCCGGCGGCATTCATCTCCTCGATCAGCAGGTCCGCCGCTGCCTTGCCGGGGACGCCGAAGACGGATGCGGCACCGGAGAGGAAGGTGGTGATGCCGATCTTCAGCTCCGCCGGCTTGTCCTGCGCCACGGCAAGGTTGCTGGACAAAACGAGTACCCCGAAAGCCTTGATCAGTGAACCGAGTCTCATGGTCATGTCTCCTGGCTGTTCTTGAAGTCCGGCGCATGATGTCCGGCGCCCAACCTGCGCGCTGGCCAAGTATGCCGCGCATCAGCGGCAGGCGCCATTCGACTTGACGAACCGCCACCTGCCGTGGGCGGGAGCGCCGCCTGGCCGGTAACTCGACGTCGGGGATCTGCGGCGGCTGCCGGGTGCAGCCGCCCGTGCCGTCAGCGGCTGCCGCGGCCGTTGCGGGCGGCGGCCAGCGCCATCGCCATGGCGCTTTCCGGCTGCCCAGCCG
>JAEZQX010000145.1 GCA_023441105.1 Pseudomonadota bacterium
CGACGATCGCGCCTTCTGGTTCGGCTTCATCGGCGACACCCCGTATTCGCGGCTCGAGGCCAATGCCCTGGCGAGCGTGTTCGATGCCATGGCGGACGAGCCGCTCGAATTCGTACTGCATGTCGGCGACATCAAGAGCAGCCTCGAGAGCTGCGATGACGACCTCCTCGGGTCGCGGATCGAGCTGCTCGACGAATGCCCTCATCCCCTGGTCCTGACGCCAGGCGACAACGAGTGGACCGATTGCGGCAGGCTGCGCCCGCCGTGGCAGCCGGACCCAAGGCTCGACCGGCTCGACTGGCTGCGCCGTCATGCCTTCGGCGAGGCGGTGTCGCTGGGCCGCAAGCGCATCGCCGTGCAGCAGCAGGGAAGCTACCGGCCGCCTCCCCAGGAGCTGGACGGCGAGCCGCCGAGGCTGCCGGAGAACCTGCGCTGGCGGGTCGGTTCGCTGCGGTTCTGCACCCTGCATGTGGTCGGCAGCGACAACGGCCGCAGCAGGTCGCCCGACCTCGAAGAGGCCTGGCTGCGGCGGCAGCAGGCAAACGGTGAGTGGCTCAGCCGGACGGTGAAGCTGGCGATCGCCGAAAAGGCCAAGGGCCTGGTGATCGCGCTGCATGCCAACATGCGTTTCGAAGCCGATCGCGCCGACGGTTGGGCGCGCATGCGCAGCCTGGTGGTGGCGGCCGCGGCAGCCTTCGACGGGCCGGTGCTGCTGCTGCATGGCGATACCCATCATTTCCGCAGCGACCGGCTGCTGCTTCGCTCGCATGGCCTGGCCAACTTCCGGCGCGTCGAATGCTTCGGTTCACCCTTCTCGTCGTCCTGGGTGCAGATCCGCTGGGATCCCGCGCTGGCTCGGCCGGGCGCCGGCGAGGCGTCGGACCCGTTCCAGGTCAGTGTCCGGTCCCTGCCATGAGGGAGCCGGTGCGATGACGGCTCGCAGGCCCAACGCCAGCAGCCCTGGTGCGGCCCCGCGGCTGGGCGAGCTCAGCCCGCGCCAGTTCCTCGCCCGCTACTGGCAGCGCCAGCCGCTGCTGATCCGCCAAGCCTTGCCCGGCTTGTGTGCGGGTGCCGGTCCGATGGCCGGCGAAGCGGCACCCGCGGCGCAGCGGTCGTTCACGCAGCCGCTCTTCTCGGTGCGGGAGATCCTGTCGCTGGCACGCGATCCCGACGTCGAGAGCCGCCTGGTCATCGCGCCGCCGGTGGCGGCGGCCGGCACAGATCGCGAGCCGCCCGGCTGGAAGCTGCGGCACGGCCCGTTCGGCCGGCTGCCGCCGCGAAGCCGGCCGGGCTGGACACTGCTGGTGCAGGGGGTGGACCTGCACCTGCCGCAGGCGCGGGCGTTGATGGACCGTTTCCGCTTCATCCCCGACGCCCGCCTCGACGACCTGATGGTCAGCTATGCCAGCAACGGCGGCGGCGTCGGCCCGCACGTCGATTCCTACGACGTCTTCCTGCTGCAGGTCCACGGCCGGCGGCAGTGGCGCATCAGCCCGCCCGGCCCGGTACGCCTGGTGCCGGGCGCGCCCCTAAAACTGCTGGCCGACTTCCGCAGCAGCGACGGCTGGCTGCTCGAGCCGGGCGACATGCTCTACCTGCCGCCGGGCTGGGGGCACGAAGGGACGGCGGTCGGCGAATGCATGACCTGCTCGATCGGCTTTCGGTCACCGTCGGACGACGAGTTGCGTCGCGCCTACCATGCATTCCTCGCCGACAACCCGTTGCCCGCCGCCAGGCCGGGCCGGCGCTACCGCGATCACGCCTTGAAGCCGGCTGCCCACCCGGCGGAGATTCCCGCACACATGGCCGGGACCCTCGGAAACTGGCTGCGCCAGCGCCCGTCGCAGGCGCTGATCGAGCGCTTCCTGGGCTGCTATCTCACCGAGCTCAAGCCATCGGTCTGGTTCGACCCGCCGCAGGAGGATCTCGCGATTCCGTCGGACACGGCGCTGCTGCTGGATCGCCGCAGCCGCATGCTTTACCGCGGCAATACCTGCTACATCAACGGCGAGGCCTTCGACCTGGCCGGCGCGGACCGCGCGGCGCGGGTCCTGGCGCGCGCGCTCGCCGACCAGCGCGGGCTGGATGCCGTTCAGACCGCGCGCGCCTTACGGCTGCCGTGGCTTCGGGATAGGCTGCACGACTGGTTGTCCTCTGGATGGATCCGTCTTGCAGGCTCCTGAGTCCCGGCTGTTCTCGTTTCGCAGCGAATTCCAGGAAGCGGTGCTGGAGCTGTTGTCGCGCAGCCGGCATGGCCTGGCACTGGCGGACCATGATTTCTCCGATTGGCCGCTCGAGACACCGGGCGCGTTCGCCGAGCTGACGCGCCTCTTGAAGGAACCGGATGCGCGCCTGCGGCTGGTGGTGCATTCGCCCGACTGGCTCGATCGCCATGCCGCGCGCTTTGCGATCCTGCGGCGCACCTTCGGCGGGCGCATCGAATGCCGCCAGGCGCCGGTCACGCTGCCGCCGGGAGAGGCACTGATGCTGGGCGACCGTATCCACCTGCTGCGCCGCGCCCACTACCAGGCCTTTCGCGGCCGGCTGCTGCTGGCCATGCCCGAGGCCGTCGAACCCTGGCTGCGCAAGTACGAGCAGCTCTGGCAGGAATCCACCCCCTGCCTCACCGGCACGACGACCGGCCTGGCCGGCTGAGCTGGCTGGAACCGGCAGCGGGCTAGAATGGCCGCTGATGGGTTACAACGAGAAGCCGATGCGCATCACCCCCCTCCTCCTGGCACCCCTGATTGCCGTCAGCATCGTCGCCTGCGGCAAGAAGGACGACATCCCGGCGCCGAAGACCGAGCCGCAAGGCCAGACCCAGAATCCGGGCCAGGGCTCGAACGCCGCGGCGCGCCAGGCGGCCGCCAAGGCGGTGCAGTCGGCCAAGGACGCAGCGGCCCACACCGGCGAAGCCGCCCGGCAGGTGGCCGGCTCCGCCGCCGATTCGACGCGCGACGCCGCGGCACGGGCCGTCGAGTCGGCCCGCGAAGCCTCGGCTGCAGTTACGGAAAAGTCGAAGGAATTTGCCGGCAAGGCGTCCGAGGTCACGCGCGACGTCGCTGCCGACGTGGCCGGCGCCAGCCGCGATGCGGCAGCCGAAGCCAAGGAGGCCGCCGCTCGCGCGGTCGCGGCAGCCAAGGCAGCGATCGGCAAGGACGGCGTCGAGCGGCCTGCCGACAAGCCCGCTCAGTAGCGGACAAACCCGCTCAGTAGCGGCGCCGCCTCGTCCAGGGCGCAGCCTCTTCCACGGCGCCTCCCTTGCAAGGCGCCGCGCGCGTGTCTCAGGCGTTCAACCAGCCCGAGCCGTGGTCCTGGTCCGCAACCGGCACCGATTCAGGCGCACAGCCAATCACGCCGGCGAGCGCGAGCCGGGCCAGCTCGGCGCGATTGTTCTGGCGGCTCAGATGGGCCGCCACCACGGTATGCAGCCGGCTGCGATCGAGCGCGTGCAGGATGGCAGCTGCCGCGCCGTTCTCCAGGTGGCCGTAGTCGCCGCCAATGCGCCGCTTCAACGACGGCGGATAGTTTCCATCCGCCAGCAGCGAGCGGTCGTGGTTGGCTTCCAGCACCAGCGCGGTCAGCTTCGCCAGGGCCTTGATCACATGCGGCGTCGAGCGGCCGATGTCGGTCAGCAGGCCGAGTCGTGACTGTCGATCCTCGAAGACATACTGCACCGGCTCGCGGGCATCATGCGGCACGGGGAACGGCGACACGCCAAGTCCATGGATCTCGAGCGGCTGGTCGGGCGAGATCAGGCGGCAGGCCTGCTCGTCGAAGGTCGGCAGGCGCCGGGAGCCCTCGCGCGTGCCGTAGGTGAGGTAGACCGGCACCCCGGCTGCCGCCGCCAGCCGGAACACCCCGCCGACATGGTCCGAATGCTCGTGCGTCACCAGGATGGCGCGCAGCCCGCCCAGCTCGAGCTGCAGGCGCGCCAGGCGCCGAGCCACCTCCTTGAGCGCGAAGCCGCAGTCCACCAGCAGGAATCCGTCGTCCTGCGGCAGGCTCACCACCAGCGCGTTGCCTTCGCTGCCGCTTCCCAGGCTTGCAAACCGCACGTGCTACTTCATCTCTTCATGGAGCAGCGCGATGATGCGATTGGCCACCCGCTTGTTCTCTGGCGTAGCCGGTATCTGGCCACCCTCGTCGCGCACCGTGACCATCACCTCGCCGCTGGCCGGGCTGCCCGCGGCATTGCCACCGACCACCGCGATCTGGTAGCGCTGCCCCATCAGGTCCTTGCGCTCGCCGGAGAAGAACCGCGAGATCGCGCCCTGGCGAGGATCGCGTCGGTCGAGATCGACATAGCGCACGAAGTAGGTTCCCTTGGAACGGTCGCGATCCTCGACGGTGAAGCCGACGCGGTCGAGGACCAGCCCGACTTCGCGCCAGGCGCGGTCGAAACCTTCCGCGACCTGCAGGCTCGCGACATCCTGCTGGTTGACGATGCGAGTGCGCTCCCCGCCATCGCCGGCGGCCTTGGCGGCCGCGCTGCCGCCGGCCGCGGCGCCGACGATGACGGCGAGGGCGGTGGAGACGAACAGCGCGTTGCCCAGTCCCCAGCCGGCGCGGAAACCGACCAGCTCGCCGACCGACCCCGAGGTGCCCGAGAGTCCGGCGAAGACCACGACGAGCGCGAGCCCGAGCAGCAGGGTCCTGCGCCCGCCGATCCGGCTGGAGACGAAGCCGGTCACCAGCATCGCCAGCGCGGTGATCA
>JAEZQX010000187.1 GCA_023441105.1 Pseudomonadota bacterium
TTGGCCAGCGAGCTGTTGGCGAGCAGCTTGCGGTAGATCTTGACCTCTTCCGACACCTGCAGGCAGTACGGCACCTTGACGATGTAGATCCGGTCGAGGAAGGCCTCGTTGTTGCGGTTGTTGCGGAACGCCTGCCACTCGGATTCGTTCGAATGGGCGAGGATGACGCCCTGGAACGGGATGGCCGAGATGCCTTCGGTGCCCTTGAAGTTGCCCTCCTGCGTGGCGGTGAGCAGCGGGTGGAGCATCTTGATCGGTGCCTTGAACATCTCGACGAATTCGAGCAGGCCCTGGTTGGCGAGGCACAGCCCGCCGGAGTAGCTGTAGGCATCCGGGTCGTCCTGCGACAGGGCCTCGAGCTTGCGGATGTCGACCTTGCCGACCAGGGACGAGATGTCCTGGTTGTTCTCGTCGCCGGGCTCGGTCTTGGAGATGGCGATCTGCTTGAGCACCGACGGCTGGATCCGCACGACCCGGAACTTGGTCAGGTCGCCTTCGAACTCCTCGAGACGCTTGAGCGCCCACGGGCTGGCGATGCCGCTGAGGTAGCGCGGCGAGATGCCGTATTCCTTCTGCAGCATCGGACCGTCACGCTCCGGATGGAACAGGCCGAGCGGCGATTCGTTGACCGGCGAGTCCTTGAGGGCGTAGATGGGGAAGCTCTCCATCAGCGACTTGAGCCGCTCGGCGATGGACGACTTGCCGCCGCCGACCGGGCCCAGGAGATAGAGCACCTGCTTGCGCTCCTCCAGTCCCTGGGCCGCATGCCGGAAGTAGGACACGATCTGCTGGATCGCATCCTCCATGCCGTAGAACTCCTTGAAGGCGGGATAGCGCCGCAGCAGACGGTTGGAGAACAGGCGCGACAGGCGCGGGTCGTTGCGCGTGTCGATCACCTCCGGCTCGCCGATGGCGGCGAGCATCCGTTCCGCGGCGCTGGCGTAGGCCATCGGTTCCTGCTTGCACAGCGCGAGGTAGTCGAGAAGGGACATTTCTTCATCGCGTGCCGCCGCGTAGCGTTGGCGAAACGAATCAAGCAGGTTCATTGAGACCTCCGGGACGGACGAAGCGTCCATGGGACGTAGCAGAGACCGTGTGCACCGTGTGTGCCGATAATTGCATCGACGGTTCACTCCACCGTTCCGCCCGGACGAGCGCGGGCAAGGATGCGATGGATGGAGTGCGTTCGGGGTTTGCGAGACAATCCGGCGAGGCGCTGGCCGGCAAGGTGAAGCGAGCTTCCTGGCCCGTCAGGAATGCGACCGGCAGGTGGTCAGGGCAGAGATCGTGAGAGTGAAGCCGGGTCATCCTGTCGTTGGGCTGCATCCGTGGACAGGACGCTTGAAGGGACTTGATGACTTCAGACGGCAGCGACGACATCCGATAGCGGGCTCTTTGCTTCACACGACATCAATAACGTATCACGCTTTGCTTCGGTGTACGCCGGAACAAGGCGTTTCGGGACGCAGATTTTTTCAAGCTTATGCAGTCGGGCAACAGGGGTGAATCCAGAGGTGAATCGGGGTGAATGCCGAGCGCGCTTCGCTGCTGGTCGTATGGCATTCCCGGACTGGCGCCGCCCGTCAGCTGGCAGCCGCGGCGACGCGCGGCGCGCGCCGATCGTCGGACGACGCGGCGAGCGGTGAGGCGCGCCAGGATGGTTCCGCGGCGCTGCCGATCGGCATCGACTGCGTGCACGCAAGCCGCGTCGATGCACAACGGATGTGCGCCGCCTCCGCGTACCTGTTCGTGGCGCCGGAAAACCTCGCATCGCTGTCCGGCGTGATGAAGGAATTTTTCGATCGCAACTACTACGGCGTGCTCGATCGCATTGCCGGCCGACCTTACGCGCTGATCATCGCGGCCGGCTCCGACGGCCAGGGTGCGGTGCGGCAGGTGGAAAGAATCGCGACCGGCTGGCGCCTCAAGGCGGTGGCCGAACCGATCATCGTCATCACGCACGCCCAGACCGCCGAGGCGATCCTTGCGCCCAAGAAGGTCCCGGCGGAGGACCTGTCGCGAGCCGCCGAGCTCGGCGCGGCGATGGCCCAGGGCCTGGCGATGGGCATCTTCTGACCGTCGGCCCGATCGGGAGGCCGCTCGCGGCCGGCAGCCGGCGACGAAATTATCCTGCACTATCATCACTGCCCGCCATATAGCCCGGGCTGGGAACGTTGCATCGACAGCGTCCGTCGGCTTGGCGACCGGGGCAATTTCTATAATCACCCGGGTCCGATGCAGGCAGAGGAGGATAAGTGGGCGTGCAGCAATGCGAGGTGGTGGTGATCGGCGGCGGCCCGGCAGGCTCGACGGCGGCAGCCCTGCTGGCCGAGGCGGGTCGGCAGGTGGTGCTGCTCGAGAAGGATGTCCATCCACGCTTCCATATCGGGGAATCCTTGCTGCCGGCGAACATGCCGCTGCTCGACCGCCTGGGCGTTCGCGACGAAGTGGACGCAATAGGCATGCCCAAGCTCGGCGTCGAGTTCGTTTCCCCGCAGCACGAACATGTCGTCGACCTGCGCTTCATCGATGCCTGGGACAAGTCGCTGAGCGGCGCGCTGCAGGTCAGGCGATCGGACTTCGACCACCTGCTCCTGCGCAATGCCGGGCGCAAGGGGGCCCGGGTGCTCGAGGGGCATCGGGTGCGGCAGGTTGAGTTCCATCCCGCCTTCGGGGGCGCCACCGTGCAGGCGACCGGCCCCGACGGCAGGTCCAGCTCATGGGACGCCAGGCTGGTGATCGACGCCTCCGGCCGGGATACCTTCCTCGGCAACACCTTCCGCATCAAGCAGAAGTACCCCGGGCATTCGAGCGCCGCCGTGTTCGGCCATTTCCGCGGCGCCCGTCGCCACGACGGCAGCCGCGAAGGCGACATCACGATCTTCTGGTTCCAGCACGGCTGGTTCTGGTTCATCCCGCTTGCCGACGGCACGACCAGCGTCGGCGCCGTCTGCTGGCCGTACTACCTCAAGTCGCGCAGCAAGCCGCTGCCGGAGTTCCTCGCCGACACGATCGCGATGTGTCCGCGACTTGCCAGCCGGCTGGAGGGCGCGACCCGGGTCGACGACGTCCACGCCACCGGCAACTATTCCTACAGCTGCACCACGGCGCACGGCGCCGATCGCCAGGCGAGCTGCCTGATGGCCGGCGACGCGTTCGCCTTCATCGACCCGGTCTTCTCCTCGGGCGTGTTCCTCGCCATGAGCAGCGCCTTCATGGCGGTCGAGGCGGCACAGTCCTGCCTCGATCGGCCTGGCCGGTCGGCTGCTGCCATGCGCGCCTACGAGCGCCGGATCCGCAAGGCCCCCGCCGAGTTCGCCTGGTTCATCGAGCGCATGACGCAGCCGGCGATGCGGGAGCTGTTCATGCACCCGCGCAACGTGCTGCGCGCCCGCGAGGCCGTCATGTCGATCCTGGCCGGCGACATCTACCGGGGCACTCCTTACAAGCCATCGTTGCTGGCCTTCAAGTCCTTCTATTACATGAACCTGATGAGAACCCCGCTGGCCACCATCCGGAGCTGGCGCACCCGCAAGCACAACATCCGCGACGTGTCCCTGGCTGCAGACGCCTGATGCGGGCGTGCAGGAAGGCGGCGCGGCCGTCCACGCGGGCGGCCCGCCGCCGGGGCGGTTCTCCCATCATCTGCCTGCTCGGCGCCCTGATGGCCGTCCTGCTGCCGGCAGTCGATCCGGCGACCGCGCAGCCGGCCGCGACCGACGTCAGTCAGCTGCGCGCGCTGCCGGCGGCGGATGGTCCGTCGACTGCAACCCCTGCGGCAGGCGGCAGCGCCGTCACGCGATCGGGCGCCGGGCGCGTCGAGGAGGGGCCGGTCTGGGAAGCCGGGATCGGCGTGACCGCCCTGACCCTGCCGGACTACCGCGGCTCGGAGAAGAGCCGCAGCTACCTGCTGCCGCTGCCCTACCTGGTGTACCGCGGGCCGCGCTTCAGTGTCGACCGCGGCGGCCTGAGGGCGGAGCTGCTGGACAAGGGACGCCTCGAGCTCGATTTCAGCGTCAACCTGTCGGTGCCGGTGCGCAGCGACGGCAACCCGGCCCGAGCCGGCATGCCGGATCTCAGGCCGGCGTTGGAGATCGGCCCGCAGTTGCTGGCCGACTTGTGGGCCTCGCCGGGCGGTCGTGCCAAGCTGCAGCTGCAGCTGCCGCTGCGCTACGCCTTTGCGCTCAGCACCGACACGCGGGATGCCGGCTTTATCTTCCACCCCCGCCTGGGGCTGGACGTCACCGACTTCGGCGGCTATCGCGGCTTGAATGCCGGCCTGGTGGTCGGGCCGATGTTCGCCACCGAGCGGCAGCACGACTATTTCTATACAGTGGACCCGCAATACGCGACGGCAACCCGACCGGCCTACCAGGCGCGCGGCGGCTACAGCGGCATGCAGCTCACCATGTCGCTGAGCAAGCGGTTTCCTAAATACTGGTTCGGCGCCTTCGTCCGGACCGATTGGCTGGATGGGGCGGTGTTCGAGGACTCGCCGCTGGTCACCCGCAAGACGACAGTGGCGGCCGGCATCGCCATCAGCTGGATCTTTGCCGAATCCGCTGATCGGATCGTCGTGCGCGACCGCAGCCAAATCGGGCGATGATTGCAGGATGAACTACCGCGCGACCTCCTCCGAAGCCGATCCGCAGGATCGCCACCCTGCCGGGGCTGCGGACGCCGACTTCCCGGATGCCGGCCGCGGGGGCACCGACGCCGCGGAGGTGGGGTCGCCGGAGCTGGACTTGCCGCCGGCGGGCGGCCTGGTGGCCGGCTACCTCGCGTTGTGGTTCGGCCTGCTGACCTGCGGCGTGGTGTTCCTGGGCTGGTGCGGGATCGCCTTCCTGATCAGCCCGCTGCTGCGCGCCCCGGACCGGCGCCGGATCGGCCGGGTGGGGATGCATCGAGTGTTCCGGACGTACCTGGCGCTGCTCGGCCGGCTGAATATCGTCCAGATCGACAACGGCGCGCTGGACGAGCTATGCCACGAGCGGTCGCTGATCCTCGCGCCCAACCACCCGTCGATGATGGATGTGATCCTGATCATCTCGCGCCTGCCGGACGTCGGCTGTGTCATGAAGGCGCAACTGTGGGACAACATCTTCCTGGGCGCCGGGGCGCGCATGGCGGAGTTCATCCGCAACGATTCGCCGCGCAGCATGATCAAGCTGGCGGTGCGGGACCTGCAGCGCGGCAGCCAGTTGCTGATCTTCCCCGAAGCGACCCGCACGGTCAGGCATCCGGTCAACCCGCTGTCCGGCGGTTTCGCGCTCATCGCCAAGAAGGCGAACGCGCCGGTGCAGACGATCCTGATCGAGTCCGACTCTCCCTACCTTCGCAAGGGCTGGTCGTTGTTCCGGCTGCCGCCGATGCCGATCAGGTTCCGGCTGCGGCTCGGCCGGCGCTTCGAGCCGCGCGACGACGTCGAAGCGCTGGTCACGGAAATGGAGCGCTATTTCGTCGATCAACTGGGTGACGGCCGGGCAGGGGGCGCCGGGCAGGTGGCCGACGCGGAGGCCGCACGTGCGCTGCAGGAAAGCGTGCCGCCCGCCGAGGCGCCGGCGGCTGCCCGGACGGCGGCTTGAACGGGATGGCTGTCGGCGATCCTGCCACCCCGAACCCGCCGATCAGCAGCCAGCGCCGGCTGGTGCTGATTCCCAGCTTCAACACCGGAACCCGCCTGCGGCAGACGGTCGAGGAGGCGCTGGCGCACTGGGATCCGGTCTGGGTGGTGATCGATGGCAGCACCGACGGGAGCGCCCGCTTGCTCGACGACCTGCTCGACCCGGCGAGCGCGCACCATCGGCCGGGACTGGTGGTATTCGAGCTGCCGGCCAACCAGGGCAAGGGGGCCGCCATCCTCCACGGCTTGCGCAGTGCGCTGCACGCGGGCTTCAGCCATGCCCTCACCATGGATGCCGACGGCCAGCATCCGGCCGAGCTGATTCCCGCCTTCATGGCGGCATCGGAGTCGGCGCCGCAGGCGATGATCCTCGGCAAGCCCGTCTTCGATGCCAGCGCCCCGGCCCTGCGGGTGCGCGGCCGGCGGATCTCCAACTGGTGGGTCAACCTCGAGACCTTCGACGCCGGCATCGGCGACTCGCTGTTCGGCTTCCGGGTCTATCCGATCGCGCCGCTGCTGCAGATCATGCTCGGGCGGCGCTGGATGCGGCGCTTCGACTTCGACGCCGAGGCGGTGGTGCGGCTGTCATGGCACGGCGTGCAGCCGGTCAACCTCGATGCGCCGGTCCGCTACCTGGCGGCGGAGGAGGGTGGCGTCTCGCATTTCAACTACTACCGCGACAACGCCTTGCTGACCGGCATGCACCTGCGGCTGCTGGGCGGCTTCCTGGTGCGCGGGCTGGGCAGGTTGCTGAGGCTCGGTTAGGAGCCTGCCAGGCCATCCTTCCGCCGTGCAGGCTCTAGGTCGCGCTGCCCAGCGGCCTGGGCCTGCCCGGTGCGCCGAGCTCGCATTCCAGGCTGCGATCCCAATCGGCTGACCGGGCGGCTGCCAGGTAGGTGGACTGCAGGAAGCTCAGCAGGGCGGCATCCGGATCGGCGGCCGTGCGGACCGCGTCATAGGGAAGAATCCATTCCGACAGCTCAGTCGACCAGCTGGCTTCGGCCGGCTGGACGCTGGCCTGCCGGAAGCCCGCCGGCGTCGGATAGGCGTAGGAGTAGAAGGCGGCTGCCGGGTAGGACTCGCTGCCCGGCCAGAAGCCGGCGCTGCTGACCTCGTGCGAATAGGCTTCCCGCGTGATCGTGTCGGGAAGGCCGGGGATGCCGCCCGGTTGCGGCGGGGCCTTGCGGCCGGAGAAGGGGGTGACGGCGAGGTCGAACCCGCCCCAGAAGAAATGGATCGGACTGACCTTGCCGAGGAACGACGTCCGGAACAGCTGGAACACACGGTCCGCCTGGCGCAACGCCCGCCAGAAGCGCTGCACGGCATCCCGGTCATAAGAGGCATGCACCTCGTCGTCGGTGAAGCGGATCGGCGCCGCCACTTCCGATGGCATGGTGTTGATCGCGACGGTGACGCCGGCCGCGCCGAGCTCCGCCATGAACTGTCGGTAGAACGCCGCCACCGACATCGGTGCGAGTTCGAAGCTGCGAACGGGCCCCTCGGAGGTCGAGATCAGCAGGCGGTGCTCGAGGAAGTCGAAATCGATCTGCAGCATCCCGCGCTCATAGTGGATCGGCGAGGTCCCGAGCCCGCGGGTATTGACGTAGAGCGGCACCTGCCAGCCATGGTTGAGCCACGGCGACAGCGCCAGCCGGACCTTGCCGGCGATCTGCGTCCACAACTGCAGCGTGACGGCGGTGTCGCGCCAGTCCTCGTACCGGAGGACCGGCCATGGATTGGTGTCGTTAGCAGGCGTTGAATCGACGGTGACCATCTCCAGCTCCACGGGAAACAGGAGTCGATTATGCGTCAGGCGTCCGCCTCGGCTGCAGGCGCGCGGGATAGCTCGGCCGGCGGGAGGCTCGGCGAGGGACCAGCACGCGCCTGCGCCGGCGGCCTCGGCAAGCGCTTTTCCGGGGCTTCATCGTGTTCCGATATGAGAATACACGTAATAACTTTTCCGATAGAAGAATTTCCTGTGCTACACTCGCCCGCGGTTCGAAGCCAACTTGCGGTGGGAGTGAGACATGAACCTGACAGGCCGGTGTTACTGTGGTGCGCTCCGTTACCGGGCCGAGGGTGAGCCGCTCTTCCGGCTGCAGTGCCATTGCCGGGAATGTCAGTACGTCTCCGGCGGCGGGCCCAACTTCGTCATGGGCATGCCCGCCGATGGTTTCGCCTATCTGCAGGGGTCCCCAAAGTCGTTCGAGCGGCCCGATCTGCCCGCGCCCGTCAGCAGGGAGTTCTGCGAGCACTGCGGCACCCATCTGCTGACGCGTTCGCCGCGGGTGCCGGGCGCGGTGCTGATCAAGGCCGGCACCCTGGACGAGCCGGCTTCGTTCGGCGGCGCAAGTCTCGCCATCTTCACCTGTGACAAGCAGCCCTTCCACCTGATTCCGGACGGGATCCCCGCGCACGAGCGCAGGCCCGTCTCGTACGACTGAATCGGGGATCGGGATGATGAGGGCATTGCTTGCCGTCTCGAAAGTGGTCGACGAGGTCAGCGATCGGATCGGAATCGCGGTCAGCTGGGCCCTGCTGGTGGCGGTGGCGATCTGCACCGCCAACGCGCTTGCCCGCTACACGCTGCACGTCGGCTCCAACGCCTGGCTCGAGATCCAGTGGTACCTGTTCGCCGCGGTCTTCCTGCTGGCCGCCGCCCATACCCTGCGCCGCAACGAACACGTCCGGATCGACATCCTTTCGTCGCGGCTGTCGCTGCGCACTCGGGCCTGGATCGACATCGCCGGCCTGCTGCTGTTCCTGCTGCCGATGTGCTACATCATCGTCGTCTTCTCGGTGCCCTATGTGCAGGCATCCTTCGCCGCCCGCGAGATGTCGGCCAACGCCGGCGGCCTGATCATCTGGCCGGTCAAGCTGCTGATTCCGGTCAGCTTCCTGCTCCTGGCCTGCCAGGGCGTCTCGGAGCTCATCAAGCGGATCGGCTTCCTGATGGGCCAGGTCGACGCTTCCGCTTTCGAGCGGCGGTCAGCCGTCGAGGCCGAGTCCGCGGTGTCGCCTCCCCTGCATGAGCAGCCGGCGGAGGTGCGCAAGTGACCGCCTTTCTCGTCGCGAACCTCGCGCCGGTGATGTTCCTGGCGCTGGTCGTCTTCCTGCTGTCCGGCTTTCCGATCGCCTTCGCCCTGGCTGCCAACGGCTTGCTGTTCGCCTTCATCGGCTTCGAGCTGGGACTGCTCGAACCGTCGCTGCTGCAGGCACTGCCGAATCGGCTCTACGGGATCATGTCGAACGAGACCCTGCTCGCGGTCCCGTTCTTCACCTTCATGGGCCTGATCCTCGAGCGGTCGGGGATGGCCGAAGACCTGCTGGACACCATCGGCCAGTTGTTCGGCACGGTGCGCGGCGGCGTGGCCTACGCGGTGATCTTCGTCGGGGCGTTGCTCGCCTCGACGACGGGCGTGGTTGCCGCCTCCGTCATCTCCATGGGCCTGATCTCGCTGCCGATCATGATGCGCTATGGCTACGACCAGAAGGTGGCCACCGGCGTCATCGCCGCGTCGGGCACCCTGGCGCAGATCATCCCGCCCTCGCTGGTCCTCATCGTGATGGCCGACCAGCTGGGCCGCTCGGTCGGTGACATGTACAAGGCGGCGTTGCTGCCCGGCCTGTTGCTGCCGCTGATGTACGCCCTCTACGTCTTGCTGGTCTCGATCTTCAGGCCCCAGTACGTTCCCGCGCTGCCGGCGAGCGCACGCAAGCTGCGGGAGCCGGATGGCAGCGCCGGCGTCACCTCGCTGGTCGCGCTGCTGGCGATCGCGGCGGCGGCTTCCTACGTGTTCATCCGCTTCCGCTTTCCCGATCCCGCGGTCGCCAAGACCGATGAAGTCGTCATCTACGGCGGCCTGTTCGGTATCGGCTTTGCCTTCGTGGTCGCCTGCGTCAACCGCTACCTGAAGATCGGACTGCTGTCGGTGATGGCGGAGAAGGTGGTATTCGTCATGGTGCCGCCGCTGATGCTGATCTTCGCCGTGCTCGGCAGCATCTTCGTCGGCATCGCGACGCCGACCGAGGGCGGCGGCATGGGCGCTGCCGGCGCCATGGCCCTCGCCCTGGCGAATCGTCGCCTCAGCTGGCTCTCGCTGAAGCAGGCGCTGCAGTCCACCACCCGCCTGACGTCGTTCGTGATCTTCATCCTCGTCGGCGCGAGCCTGTTTTCGCTGACCTTCCGGGCGGTGAACGGCGACCTGTGGGTGGAGCACCTGCTGACCTCGCTGCCGGGCGGCAACACCGGCTTCCTGATCGGCATCAACATCCTGTTCTTCGTCCTGGCGTTCTTTCTCGACTTCTTCGAGCTGGCCTTCATCCTGGTGCCCCTGATTGCACCGGTGGCGGAAAAGCTCGGCATCGACCTCGTCTGGCTCGGGGTGCTGCTCAGCATCAACATCCAGACCTCGTTCATGCATCCACCGTTCGGGTTTTCGCTCTTCTACCTGCGCTCGGTCGCGCCGCGCGAAGTGAAGACCTCGTCGATCTATCTCGGAGCGATTCCGTTCCTCGCCATCCAGGTCGCGCTGGTGGCGGCGGTCATCCTCTTCCCCGGCCTCATCCATACCGGCGCGGCGGTCGACATGAAGGAAAAGCTCGAGCTGCGCATCGATCGACCGGCGGATTCCTACTCGCCCGGCAGCGCGCCAGCCAACCCGTACGGGCCGGGCAGCGCCCCCGCGCCGGATGGCGCCCCGGCGAATCCCTACGGACCAGGCAGCGCGCCGGCCAATCCCTATGGTCCGGCGAACCAGGAAGACGCCAGCAACTCGCCGCCGGTGTTCAGCTTCTCCGGCAGCTGAGCCCCGCCGTCCCCACCCCACCCGAGGAAATCCGATGAACGTCATGCAGGTCAACTGGAACGACAAGCCCTGGAAGATGGTCCGCAAGGGCATCGAACGAAAGGCATTCGGCAGCGACAAGGTGACCCTGGCCTTGCATCGGCTGCATCCCGGACATGAGCTGCTGCCTCATTCCCATCCCAACGAGCAGGTGGTCTACATCCTCGAGGGATCGGTGGACTTCCACATCGGCGACGACACCTTGCGCATCGAGGCCGGCGGTCTCGCCGTCGTTCCGCCGGGTGTCACGCACTACGTGGAGGTGGTCGGCGACCAGCCGGCCATCAACCTCGATGTCTTCACGCCGGCACGTCCGGAATACCTCCAGGACTGATTGCGAGCCAAGGGAGCCCCCATGCCAATCATCGAAGTGAATCTTTTCGAAGGTCGTACCGTCGAGCAGAAACGGCGGCTGATCGAGTCCATGACCCAGGCGGTGGTCGAGAGCCTGGAGGTTCCCGGCGACAACGTGCGGATCATTCTTCGCGAGCTGTCGAAGGACGACCTCGGCATCGGCGGGCGGACCGCTCGCGACCGCGGGCGCTGATCAGGCAAGGGCAGGGCAGGACGATGGATTTCTTCCAGGACTATACGCAGACGATCGCCGGCCGGGCAGTGGACTCGGGTCGGTCCATCGACGTGATCAACCCGGCCAGCGAAGAGCGCCTCGCGCAGGTTCCGGACGCGACCGAAGCCCAGCTGGACGAGGCGGTCGCCTGTGCGCGGCGCGCCCAGCCGGGCTGGGCG
>JAEZQX010000193.1 GCA_023441105.1 Pseudomonadota bacterium
CCGAGGGCGGGCTGGCGCTGGCCGACGACTGCGTGCAGTACGCGCCGATCTCGCTTGCCGCCGCCGAGGCGGCGATGCAGCGGATTCTGTCGCTGGCGCGGCGGCCGACCGCGGTGGTCGCCACCAACGACGTGTTCGCGGTGGGCGGGATGATCGCCTGTCGCAAGGCCGGGCTGCGCATTCCCCAGGACCTGTCGATCACCGGCGTCGACAACACCGACCTCGGCGCGACGCAGACGCCTGGCCTGACCAGCATCCGCACGCCGATCGTCGAGATCGGCCATGCGGCGGCGGCGCAGCTGATCGCGCGGCTCGACGGCCTGCCCTGGGAGCCGTTCCAGGCCTTTCCGATCGAGGTGGTCCATCGCGGCAGCACCGCGCCGCCGGCCGGCGCGCGGCGCAAGCGCTAGCCGCATGGCCATCTCTCTGGCACAGGTCGACCTGGCGGCGCTGCGCCTGTTCGTCGCGGTGGCGCAGACCGGCAAGATCAGTGCCGGTGCGATGACCTGCCACCTGTCGCTGGCGGCGGCGAGCAAGCGCATCAGCGACCTCGAGAGCCGCCTCGGCTACAGCCTGTTCGATCGGCATGCGCGCGGGGTGGTGGCCACCGCCGCGGGCGAGCGGGTGCTGGCGTACGCGCGCCAGGTCATCGGGCTGACCGAGTCGCTCGAGAACGACCTCAGCGACGAGATGCAGGGCATCGAAGGCAGCGTACGGCTGTTTGCCAACTCGTCGGCGATAGTCCAGTTCCTGCCGGCCGACCTCAGCGGCTTTCTCGCCGGCCATCCGTCGATCCGCGTCGAGCTCTCGGAGCACACCAGCCGGGAGGTGGTGGACGCGCTGCTCACCGAGCGCAGCGACCTCGGCATCTTCGAGGGCAGCTACGTCTCGGCCGGCATCCACAGCGTGACCTATCGCCGCGACCAGCTGGCGCTGATCGTGCCGGTCGGGCACAAGCTCGCCCGCCGGCGGACGGTGCGGCTCGAGCAGGTGCTGGACCACGAGCTGGTGGCGCTGCCGGGCGACACCGCCATCCAGCGCCAGCTGGCGCAGTCGGCGGCGGCAATGGGCCGGCAGCTGCGCACCCGCATCAGCGTGCACAGCTTCGATGCGGTGTGCAGCCTGGTCGCGGCCGGCGCCGGCATCGGCGTGGTGCCGCGGATGGCCGCCGAGATGCACGCCCGGCTGCGCCGGCTGCACTGCCTGCCGCTGGCCGATCCGTGGGCGGAGCGCACCCTGCTGCTCGGCTGGCCGCGGTTGCGGCCGCCCTCGCCGGGTACGCAGCGGCTAGCGCGCTACCTGCTCGAGGCGGCGCGCAGCCGCTGAGGAGGCTCCCAGGGCGCTGGGCGGACCGGCATCACTTGAGCACGATGTTCGACTTCTGGATCAGCTCGGTCCAGCGGTCCAGTTCCTTGGCCATCTCGCTGCGCAGCTCGGGGCCGGGCCGGAAGGTGGTGATGAAGCCCTGCTTGACCAGGTTCTGCGCCACGCCCGGATCCTTGAGCGCCTTGGCGACCTCGCTCTCCAGGCGCGCGACGACCGGCTGCGGCGTGCCGGACGGGGCGAGCAGGAACAGGCGCGGCGAGGCATCGAAGCCGGGCAGCCAGTCGGCGATCGGCCGCCAATCGGCCGCGCCTTCCAGCTTGTCCGGGCTGGTCAGGCCCAGCACCCGGATCTTGCCCGCCTGCGCCTGTCCCTGGGCGGCGGCGGCGCTCAGCACGCCGAGCGACACCTGGCCGCTGATCAGGTCGGGCAGCAGCGCCGACGCGCCGCGGTACGGCAGGTGGGTCATCTTGATGCCGGCGCGGGCCTGCAGATGCTCCATCGCCAGGTGATGGACCGTGCCGATGCCCGAGGTTGCATAGGTGAGGTCGCCGGCCTTGGCCGCCGCCGCCATGTCTTCCAGCGTCTGCAGCTTCGAATCGGCAGCAACCGCGATCGCCAGGGGCGCGATGGCGACGCCCGCCAGCGGCACGAAATTCTTGAGCGGATCGAAGCTCAGGTTCTGCATGGCGCGCGCGGCGATCAGCAGCGACGAATCGGCCAGCAGCACCGTGTAGCCATCGGCCGGCGACGAGACCAGCACGTTGGCGGCGATCGTGCTGGTCGCGCCGGGCCGGTTGTCCACCACGAAGTTCTGTCCCATCTGCTCGCCGAGCCGCGCGGCCAGGGTTCGCGCGATGGCGTCGACCCCGCCGCCGGCCGAGAAGCCGACCAGCATCTTGACCGGCCGCGAAGGGTAGTCCTGCGCCATCGCAGGCGGCAGCATGGCTGCCAGCGCCCCCGCGGCGATCAGGCCCAGCGCATTACGACGATTGATCATTCGGATCTCCTCTGATTCGGACGTTGCCAGCGAGCTAGGCCTTTCCGGTACCGCGGGAAAGCGGCTGCTTGGCGAGTTCGGCAATGCGGTCCCAGTCCGGCTCGAGTCCGAAGCCGGGGGCCTCCGGCAACTCGATCCAACCATCCTTGGCCACCGGCAGCTGGCGATAGAGCTGCTCGTAGAGCAGCACCGCGCCCCGGTGGTATTCGACGAAGCCGCCATGGGCGAGGCCTGCATGCAGGTGCATATTGTGGAACGGCCAGGCGCCGCCGTTGGCAATCGCGACGTTGAAGGCCTGCGCCAGTCCCGCGATGCGCAGGCACTGCGTGAGGCCGCCGGTGATCGCGACGTTCGGCTGCGCGATGTCCAGCGATCCGGCGGTGAAGAAGTCGGCGAAGCGCGAAGCGAGACCTTCGTTCTGGCCCGCGGCGATCGGCACCCGCGTGCGCCGGCGCAGGTCGGCGAGCGCGCGCACATCGTTCTGCGTGATCGGCTCCTCGAAGAATGCCAGGCCAACATCCTCGAGCCGCTGCGCGAGCCGAGCTGCATGATAGGCATCGAGGCTGCAGTTGGCGTCGATGCAGATCTCGACCGACGGGCCGACCGCTTCGCGAACCGCCCGCACGCGCTTCTCGTCCTCCGCGATCACCTGCGACAACGGCCGCGGCTCGTCGCGCCGCTGCAACCCGTGGTTGCCGACGGTCATCTTCAGGCGCGAGAAGCCGCGACCGGCCCAGTCCACTGCCGCGGCGACCAGCTGTTCCTGGTCGAAGAAGCCGAAGCCGAAGGTGGCATACGCCGGCACGCGGTTGCGGCTGCCGCCGAGCAGCCGCCACAACGGCAGGTTCAGCGACCGCGCCTTCAGGTCCCACACCGCCAGGTCGATGGCGGCGATGGCGTGCGCGGCATAGCCGCTCTGGCCGCGCGGCGCCAGCAGCCAGTAGAGCTTCTCCCAGATACGCTCGTGCGCCATCGGGTCCATGCCGATCACGGCCGGCGCGGCCACCTGGTCGATGGCGGCAGCGACGACCTCCTCCTCGGTGATGGCGGTGAAGCCGGTGCCGACGATGCCGGTATCGGATTCGAGGCGCACCAGCACGCAGGACAGGTTGGTCCGCCGGGAAGTGGCGCCGGCGTCCAGCGTCATCTCCAGGTTCAGGGGTATGGCACGACAATCGGTTATCTTCATGGGGTACGTCTCGAAGCCCTGGTTTCACTGCGCGCCGGGTGCAGGATGCCGGCGGTGGCCGGATGCGCAGGCGCGGCCCGGATCGCGGGGATTAGAGCAGGCGGGGCCGCGCCGGGCAATCGGGATTGGTCGAAGCTGGCCTTCGAGAAAGTCGAAGGGTGCGGGAGGCTGCAGGCCTCCCAGGGAGGTAGCGCAATGCAAGGCGATTCGGGAACGGGGATGGGCGCGCGCCAGCCAGCGCCGCAGGATGCCCGGCCGGGCGGACGGCGGCAGGAAGGCCGGCGACCGGTCGTCGGCGTGATCGTGCCACCGGCGGCCGGCGAGGTTCCGCCGGAGCTGCCGCAGTTGTACGGCAGCGAAATCGACTTCGTCGCCTACGGCCTCGCGCTCGGGCAGCTGACCCCGCAAGGCTACGATGCGGTGATCGACAAGGTGGCCGCGGCAGCGCGCGATCTGGTCGAGCGCGGCGCGGATGCGGTCGCGCTGATGGGCACGTCGCTGTCCTTCTATCGCGGCACGGACTTCAACCGGCAACTGGTGCGCACGATGGGCGAAGCGACCGGCGGGCTGCCGGTCACCACCATGAGCAATGCCGTCGTCGAGGCGCTGCGAGCTGTCGGCGGCAACCGGGTCGCGCTCGCCACCGCCTACACCGCCGAGGTCAACGAACGGCTGGCGATCTTCCTCCGTGACAGCGGCTTCAGCGTCGCGGGCACTGCGGCGCTGGAGCTGGTGGAGATTCCGGATATCCACGCCGTCGGCGACGCGCAACTGCTGGCGCTGGGGCGCCGCGCGATCGCCGCCTCGCCGGGCGCCGATGCATTGCTGATCTCCTGCGGCGGCCTGCGCACGCTGCCGGTGGAGTTGCCGCTCGAGCGCTCGCTCGGCATCCCCGTCGTTTCCAGCGCGGTGGCCGGCGCCTGGGCGGCGGCGCGGCTCACCGGACATCCCGGAACGGTCGCCGGCCGCACGCGCCTGCTTGGCCTCGCGCCCCCAGCCGGGGCGTCGCCGGCTATCCGCGCCGACCACGAAGGCGGTGAGGCGATTCCCGAGCGGAGGGCAAGCCGATGATGCAGGACCGTTCGCCGAACTCGCAGACCCAGGCCCAGCCGCAGCAAGCGGCGCTGCCCGACCTTCGGTCGCTGCCGGCGGGCAGCCTCGCCGGCGGCGCTGCCTTCGCGGATGGCGCGCTGGTGCCGCTCGCCGAGGCGAAGATCTCGCTGTTCGACTGGGGCTTCACCCGCTCGGACGCGACCTACGATGTCGCCAGCGTCTGGAAGGGGGCCTTCTTCCGCCTCGACGATCACATCGACCGCTTCTTCGCCAGCCTTTCCAAGCTGCGGATGAAGATTCCGTACGACCGCGCGCAACTGAAGGAGATCCTGCATGCCTGCGTCCGCGCCGGCGGGCTGCAGGATGCATACGTCGCAATGGTCTGCACCCGCGGCGTGCCGCCGCCGGGATCGCGCGATCCGCGCCTGGCCAGCAACCGCTTCTATGCCTACGCGCTGCCGTTCGTCTGGATCGCGCCGCCCGAGAAGCAGCGCGAAGGCATCGACCTGTTCATCAGCCGGCGCCAGCGCATCGCGCCGGATTCGGTCGATCCCACGGTCAAGAACTATCACTGGCTCGACCTGGTGCAGTCGCTGTTCGACGCCTACGACCATGGCGCCGACACCAGCTGCGTGGTCGATGCCGCCGGCAACATCACCGAGGGACCCGGCTTCAACGTCTTCGTCGTCAAAGACGGCGTGGTCGGCACCGCCGAGCGCGGCGTGCTGGAGGGGATTTCGCGGCGTACGGTGATCGAGCTGTGCGGCAGGCTGGACATCCCGCTGCGCCAGCGTCCGATACCCGCCGACGAGCTGGCCGCGGCCGACGAAGTCTTCCTCAGCTCGACCGGCGGCGGCGTGCTGCCGATCGCGCGGGTCAACGGCCGGCCGGTGGCGGCGTTCCCTGGGCCGATCACGCAGCGCCTGCATGAGGCGTATTGGGCGCTGCATGACGAAGATGCTTATCGCGAGGTGGTGCGGTACTAGGCTTCGGTCGCCAAGCTCGCGCCTTCGTTGTGAGAGCGCTCGCGGGAGGGGGCGGGCGGCCCGCTCATGCGCTGGCGCCGGCGCTGACGCGCCGGTTCCCTCGGCAGGACGCGTCCGCAGCGGCCGGTGACCCGCGCGGCCGCTTCGCGGGCTTGGTCACCTGAGCCTGCCTGCGGCAGGC
>JAEZQX010000209.1 GCA_023441105.1 Pseudomonadota bacterium
GCGTTACCGCCGCCGGCGCGGCCAGCGCCAGCGGCCAGGTCGAAATCGTCGAGGGCGCGGCCCGCCAGCTGTTCGCGGTCGAAATCCCGGGCGGTTGATTCCTCGCGGCAGGCAGAACCTGTCGCGACGAAAGGCGGAAATATTTCACGGATCGAGCCTGCCGGGGAGCGGCGGGCGACCGTGCATCCAACTGATCCATCCGATTGTCAACTTGCTTCGGCCGGCGTGGCCGTGGCGCGTCATCCTTCGAAAAATCCCCGGTCCGGCCGACGGCTTACAGGGGGAGGAAACTCGAGGAGGTCGCTTGCGGTCCAGCCCGTTGTCCACCATCGCCGCTTCTGCGTTGAGACGTCTCGCGCCGAAGGCCGCTTTCGCATGCTGGCTGCTGGTCGCGCTCACCGTCCTCGCCCTCTCCGGCCTGCCCGCCGGCGATTCGCTGCCGGGCGTGTTCGCCGGCACGCTGCAGACCCGCGCCCGCCTGGCGGCGATAATCCTCGAGCTGATGACCGCGAGCTGGCTCTTTCTGGCGCTCTTCGGGCACAAGCCGCTCGGCTCCGGACTCAAGACCTGCCTCAAGCTGGTCACCCACGCCGGCATCGTGCTGCTGAGCCTGATCGTCGGGTCGGCGCCGCAATTCCTCATCGCCATCACCGCCGTCGGCACGCTGCTGTGCGCCGCGCCGCTGGTGGTGGCGAGCTCCAGGGTCGCACGCGTCTCCCAGCGCGACGCCATCCGCTGGTATGCGGCCGGCGGCTTCGCGGTGGCCGGAACGATCGCGTTCGCACTGCTGGTGGCCGGCGGTCATTCCAACCTGCCCATCAGCCTGGCGCTGATCGGCACCACGTCGCTCGCCGCCTTCGCCTGGGGCATGTCGGTCACCGAAGCCGCCATGATCGAGCGCGCCAGGATCGACGCGGCGCACGACAAGGTGGTCGAGACGGCGCGCAAGTACCGGCATGTCTACTACTCGGTGCCGATCGCGCTGATGTCGATCGACACGCAGGGCAACGTCCTGCGCTGGAACGAGAAGGCGCAGCAGGCCTTCGGCAAGGGGCTGGTGGGCGGCCGGCTCAATCCGGTGGCGCAGGTGATCGGCACGGGAGCCACCCAGGCGCTGCTCGAAGGCGTCCGCGGCACCGGGCGGCACCAGTGCGAGATCCAGGTCGACCTGACGGGCGAAGTCCGCACCTATGCGGTGGATGCGATTGCCGCCGGGACCGACATCGAGCTCAGCTTCGGCGACGTGTCGGAGCGCAGCAAGCTCGCGGCGACCCTGGAGCACATCGCCCACCACGACTTCCTCACCAGCTGTCTCAACCGCCGCGGACTCGAGCGCGAGCTCGACGGGCTCCTCGGGCGCATCGCCGCCGGCTATCCCGCCTCGTTCATCTACGTGGACCTCGACCGGTTCAAGGCGATCAACGACGTCTTCGGCCACGCCGCCGGCGATGCGATCGTGCTCGAGGTGGCGCGCCGCCTCGGCGACCAGCTGCCCCCCGGCGCAGCGGTCGGGCGCATCGGCGGCGACGAATTCCTGGCCGTGCTGCCGGGCCTCGACCTCACGGCGGCGAAGACCGAAGCGCAGCGCATCCTGGCATCGCTCACCCGCGAGACGGTGGACTTCGAAGGCCTGCAGATGAACGTGGAGGCGAGCATCGGCGTGATCGAGGCGACGCCGGGCATGCAAACCCGCGAGCTGCTCGCCTATGCCGACGAGGCCTGCGCCCAGTCGAAGCGTTCCGGCCGCGGGCGCATCACCGCCCTCGATGCGACCAACGAGCTGCTGGTCAACTATCGCGCCGAGAAGCTCTACGGATCGCAGCTCAAGTTCCGCCTGCCGACCGAGCGGATGCGCATCTTCGCGCAGCCGATCGTGCCGCTGCAGTCGGGCTTCGAGGTGCTGTCGTACGAGGTGCTGCTGCGCACCGAGGACGAGCACGGCCGCATCGAGCCGCCGGCGCGCCTGCTGGCGGCCGCCGAGCGGCAAGGCGCGATGGCCGCTATCGACCGCTTCGTGCTCGGCCGCACCGTCGCGCATCTTGCCGAACATCCGGCGCATACCCGCGAGCTCGGTTTCGTCTCGGTGAACCTCAGCGGCATGTCGCTCAACGACGAACGCTTCGTCAACGACGCCATTGCGCTGCTGCGCGAGCATCGGACGATCGCATCGAAGATCTGCCTCGAGATCACCGAATCCGTCGCGCTCTACGACATCAGCAGCACCCGCCGCTTCGTCGACGAAATGCATGCCATCGGCGCCACCATCGCGCTCGACGACTTCGGCGCCGGCTACACCTCGTTCGCCTACCTCAAGGAGCTGCCGGCGACCCTGCTCAAGATCGACGGCCAGTTCATCACCGGGCTCGCCAGCGGCGCCAAGAACCACGGCATCGTGCGCGCCATCCAGCAGGTGGGCCGCGAGCTGGGCATGCAGTGCCTCGCCGAATGGGTGGAAGACGAGGCGACACTGCAGACCCTGGTCGACCTCGACGTCGACTATGCCCAGGGCTATGTCTTCTCGCGCGCCAAGCCGATCGAGACCTGGCTGCACGAGCGGGTCGACCTCACGCCGCTGCTGTCGCGACAGGCGGCGCTGCCATGAGCACGACGGAACTGGCCGCGACGAGCGACGCGGCGCGGCTGCAATCCGACCTCCTCGGCCCCTCGCCGCTCGCGGCCGGCGCCCGGCTGCAGGAGTTCGAGATCTCGGCGGTGATCGGCCAGGGCGGCTTCGGCATCGTCTACCTCGCCCGCGACCTCTCGCTACAGCGCAGCGTCGCCATCAAGGAATACATGCCGGCGCATCTCGCGGGTCGCCCCCCGGGGGGCGGGGTGCGACCGCTGACGAGGGGCCAGGCCGAGGTCTTCGAGCTGGGCCGGCGCAGCTTCATCAACGAAGCGCGGATGCTGGCCCGCTTCAAGCACCCCGGACTGCTGGACGTGCTGCGCTTCTGGGAGCAGAACGGCACCGCCTACATGGCGATGCCGTACTACGACGGTGCGACCCTGACCCAGTACCTCAAGCGGCATCCCGGCGTCGCCAGCGAGGCGTGGCTTAAGAAGACGCTCCGGCCGCTGGTCGACGCGCTCGGCCACATGCACGACGAGGACTGCTTCCACCGCGACGTCGCGCCGGACAACATCCTGATCCTCAAGGACGGATCGGCCGTGCTGCTCGACCTCGGGGCCGCGCGCCGGGTGATCGCCAACGACGTGCAGGCGATGACCGTGATGCTCAAGCCCGGCTATGCGCCGATCGAGCAGTATTCCGACGATCCCCGCTTCCGCCAGGGTCCGTGGACCGACATCTACGCGATGGCGGCAGTGTTCTTCTTCGCGATCACCGGCAAGCCGCCGCCGGCATCGGCGTCGCGGGTGATGCGCGACAGCGTCTCGCCGCTCGCCAGCGTGCCCCCGGCAGGCTACAGCGAGTCGTTCCTGCGCGCCATCGACCAGGGCCTGTCCCTGCAGCCGGAGGACCGGCCGCGCTCGATCGCCGAGTTCCGCGAGCTGCTGTATGCGCCGTCGGCGTCTGTGGCGACAGCGGCAAGCTCGCAGCCGGGGCCGGCAGCCCGGGCTCGCCAGCCGGCGGGCAAGCAGTCGCAGCAGCCAGCCGTCGCCGCAACCGGAGATCCGCTCGCGGCCCCCGCGCCGCCCACCCCGTCGCGAATGCCCGCGCTGATTGCCAAGCTGGCCGGCGCGCTCGCGCTCGTCGGCGCGGGTGCCTGGTACGGGTT
>JAEZQX010000213.1 GCA_023441105.1 Pseudomonadota bacterium
AGGCGAGCAGGGCGCCGTCGTAGACGAATTCGTCGCTCACCAGTTGCCGCTCGAGCGGCCAGATGCGCTCCTCCAGCCAGCGCCGCAACGGCAGGTCGTCGCCGATGCCGCGCAGCAGCGTCATGGCCGCATGGCTGTGGGCGTTGACCAGCCCGGGGATGAGCAGGTGCCCCGGCAGTTCCTCGACCGGCGCCTGCGGGTGCTGCTGCGCCAGCGCGGCGGCAGGCGCGATGGCTTCGATCCGCTCGCCGCGGATGGCCAGCATGTGGTCCACCAGGACCGGCGAGGAGGCGGTCGCCGGTGCGATCCAGCGGGGATGGAGAAGTCTGATGGTGTCGGCGGCATCCATGGCGGCCGGTTTCCTCTTCCAGGGCGGGGCACCGAGATTCCGGGCGCTGCCATTAGAGCACATGCGCAATAGTTTAAAATTCAATGATTTAGGCCGCCGGCAAGGCGGCAATGCGGTGCCCCAGGTTGCGCCGCGCACCAGCTGAGAACCCGAAGGGCCAATGGACCAATTTGCCAAAGAAACCGTACCGATCAGTCTCGAGCAGGAAATGAAGCGCTCGTTCCTCGACTACGCGATGAGCGTGATCGTGGGCCGAGCGCTTCCGGACGTGCGCGACGGACTCAAGCCGGTGCATCGCCGCGTCCTCTACGCGATGCACGAGCTCGGCAACGACTGGAACCGCGCCTACAAGAAATCGGCCCGTATCGTCGGCGACGTGATCGGTAAGTACCACCCGCACGGCGACACGGCGGTCTACGACACGATCGTGCGGATGGCGCAGGACTTTTCCCTGCGCTACATGCTGGTCGACGGCCAGGGCAACTTCGGGTCGGTCGACGGCGACAGTCCGGCGGCCATGCGCTACACCGAGATCAGGCTCGCGAAGATCGCGCACGAGATGCTCGCCGACATCGACAAGGAGACGGTGGACTTCGGGCCGAACTACGATGGGTCGGAACGCGAGCCGCTGGTGCTGCCGGCGCGGATCCCGAACCTGCTGATCAACGGCAGTACCGGCATCGCGGTGGCGATGGCCACCAACATCCCGCCGCACAACCTCAGCGAGGTGATCGACGCCTGCATGCTGCTGCTGGACAAGCCGGACGTCAGCATCGACGAGCTCATCGAGAAGGTGCCGGCGCCGGACTTCCCCACCGGCGGCATCATCTACGGCGTGTCCGGCGTGCGCGAAGGCTACCGCACCGGCCGCGGCCGGGTCGTGATCCGTGCCCGCACGCACCTGGAAGACATGGATCGCGGCAACCGCCAGGCGATCATCGTCGACGAGATTCCCTACCAGGTGAACAAGGCGGTGCTGCAACAGCGCATCGCGGAGCTGGTCAACGAGAAGAAGATCGAAGGCATCTCGGATATCCGCGACGAATCCGACAAGCAGGGCATGCGGGTGGTGATCGAGCTCAAGCGCGGTGAAAACGCCGAGGTCATCCTCAACAACCTGTACAAGCAGACGCAGCTGCAGGACAGCTTCGGCATCAACATGGTGGCGCTGGTGGACGGCCAGCCGCGCCTGCTCAATCTCAAGGAGATGCTGGAGTCGTTCCTCTCGCACCGGCGCGAGGTGCTGACCCGGCGCACGGTATTCGAGCTGCGCAAGGCGCGCGAACGCGGGCACGTCCTCGAGGGCCTGGCGGTGGCGGTGGCCAACGTCGACGAGATGATCGCGCTGATCAAGGCCTCGCCCACGCCGCCCATCGCCAAGGAGCGGCTGCTCGAGCGCAGCTGGGCGGCCGGGGTGGCGGCATCGATGGTCGAGCGGGCTTCCGGCGACGCCACTGCGCTGCGCCCGGAGAGCGTCGAAACCGGCGCCGGCCTGCAGGCCGACGGCACCTATCGGCTGTCCGACACGCAGGCCACCGAGATCCTGCAGATGCGCCTGCAGCGCCTCACCGGCCTCGAGCAGGAGAAGATCGTCGCCGAGTACAAGGAGGTGATCGAGCGCATCCTGGACCTGCTCGACATCCTGGCGCGCCCCGAGCGGATCACCGCCATCATCCGCGACGAGCTGCGCGAGATCGGCGGCGAATACGGCGATCGCAGCAAGGACCCGCGGCGCTCGGAGATCGAGCGCAACACCAGCGAGCTCGACACCGAGGATCTCATCACGCCGCAGGACATGGTGGTGACCCTCTCGCATACCGGCTACATCAAGAGCCAGCCCTTGTCCGAATATCGCGCGCAGCGTCGCGGCGGCCGCGGCAAGCAGGCGACCGGCATGAAGGAGGACGACTGGATCGACCAGTTGTTCATTGCGAACACGCACCACATGATCCTGTGCTTCTCGGATCGTGGCCGGGTGTACTGGATCAAGGTCTGGGAGGTCCCGCAGGGCTCGCGCGCCTCGCGCGGCCGACCCATCGTCAACATGTTTCCGCTGCAGGACAACGAGAAGATCACGGTGGTGCTGCCGATCCGGGAGTTCGACGACAGCCACTACGTGTTCATGGCGACCAGCCAGGGCACGGTCAAGAAGACGGCGCTCAGCGAATTCTCCAACCCGCGCAAGGCCGGCATCATCGCCGTCGATCTCGACGAGGGCGACTACCTGATCGGTGCCGCCGTCACCGACGGCGAGCACGACGTCATGCTGTTCTCGGATGCCGGCAAGGCGGTGCGCTTCGACGAGAACGACGTGCGCAGCATGGGTCGCAATGCGCGCGGGGTGCGCGGCATGGCGCTGGAGGAAGGCCAGAGCGTGATCGCCATGCTGGTCGCCGACAGCGAGGAGCAGTCGGTGCTGACGGCCACCGAGAATGGCTACGGCAAGCGCACGCCGGTCGCGGAATATACGCGCCACGGCCGCGGCACCAAGGGAATGATCGCCATCCAGTCCTCGGAGCGCAATGGCAAGATGGTGGCGGCGGTGCTGGTCGAGGCAAGCGACGAGATCATGCTGATCACCAACAGCGGCGTGCTGGTGCGAACGCGCGTCTCGGAGATTCGTCAGCTGGGACGGGCGACCCAGGGGGTGACCCTGATCGACGTCGAGGACGGCGACACCCTGGCGGGCGTGCAGCGGATCGTGGAGACGGAAGCCGCCGACGCCATCGTCGCCAGCGCCGTCGCAGAGCAGGAGGAATCGGAGCGGTCGGAAGCTGCGCAGGACGCGGAGCAGGACCCCGATCAGGCTCCGTCGGCGGATCCGGACGCGCCGTCCCAGGAATGAGGCGGATGATCCCGGGTCGCCGGCCCGGGGCAGCGGCTCAGCTGCTGCGGCGCCCGATCAGCCGGCAGAGCAGCAGCAGCAGCGTCGCCAGGGCGATCGGCGTCGAGGGCAGGCCTTCGGCCGGCGCCTTGCCGTCGCGGACGTTGCCGTCGGCGGTGGCCGATCTGCCCGCCGTGCGCGAGATGCGGGTGTCGCCGATGCCGACCAGCTGCACCGACACCGGTTGCGCGGTCGCCGGCAGCAGCCGCAGGTCCGAGGCGGCGACCTGGGTGGCGCTGGCCGGCGCATTCATCGTCGGCACCAGCGCGAGATCGGGTGAGGCGCTGGCCTGGGTGCCGAGCGCGAATGAGACAATGACGATTGAGAGCAGGAGCTTTTTCATTGCGTCTTGGTCGCTTGAACCCATTGTGAGGTTCAAAGCCTTGCAGCCGTGTGACGGAAGTCGCGGGACTGCAGTCGCTGCCTCGGGCAGCAGCTGAAACGGGAAATCGACGGTATGGAATCGGAACGCCGGCGGCAGGAGCCCCGGGCACATGGCGGAGCCGGGCGGTGAGCGCGCCGGATCTGGAGTCCCTCAGGACCGCGATCGACGACATCGACCGGCGGCTGTTGTCGCTGCTGTCCGAGCGGGCGCGCCATGCGCTGTCGGTCGGCGATGTCAAGAAGGTCGACAATTCGCCGGTCTACCGCCCCGAGCGGGAAGCGCAGGTGATCGCCCGCCTTCAGGAGCTGAATGCCGGCCCGCTGCCGGCGCAGGCGATTGCCGCCATCTGGCGCGAAGTGATGTCCGCCTGCCGCGGCCTGGAGCGCCGCTTGCGGGTGGCCTACCTTGGACCGGCCGGCACCTTCTCCGAACAGGCGATGCGCCAGCATTTCGGCGCCGGAGTCGAGGGCGTGGCCTGCCCGACCATCGACGAGGTGTTTCGCGCGACCGAGGCCGAGGCTTGCGACTTCGGCGTCGTGCCGGTGGAGAATTCCACCGAGGGCGCGGTCAACCGCAGCCTCGACCTGTTGCTCACCAGTCCCCTGGTGATCTGCAGCGAGGTGACGGTGCCGGTTCGACATATCCTGATGGCGAGAAAAAGGGACCTTGCGGTCGAAGCCGCTGGACACGGAAATGCCGCGGCGGCGAGCACCGTTGAAAAGACTGCCGGGGAATCGGCCGAGGTCAGCAAGGTATGTGCCCATCCCCAGGCGTTGGCGCAATGCACCAACTGGCTCAACCGCAACTATCCGCACCTCGAGCGGGTGCCGGTGGCGAGCAATGCCGAAGGCGCGCGCATGGCAGCGGAAGATCCGTCGGTGGCGGCCATCGCCGGGCAACTGGCGCTCGAGATCTACGGTCTCGAGCCGCTGGCGCTGGGCATCCAGGACGATCCGCTCAACCGCACCCGCTTCGTCGTCGTCGGCCGGCATCGCAGCCTGCCGTCCGGTCGCGACCAGACGTCGCTGATCCTGGCAGTGCCCGATCGCGCCGGCGCGGTGCATGCGCTGATCGAGCCGCTTGCCCGGCACGGCGTGTCGATGAAGCGGTTCGAGTCGCGGCCCGCCCGCCAGGGGGGCTGGGAGTACTACTTCTACATCGACCTGATCGGTCACCAGGACGATCCGGCGGTCGCACCGGCACTGGCCGAGCTGAAGGCGCAATGCGCGTTCTACAAGTCGCTCGGCTCCTATCCCAGCGAATCGGCGCCACCGCCGCAGCCCTCATCCATCCAACTCCACGAGTCGACATGACAGCCACCGCTTCGTCGCAACCCGCCACCGCCTCGTCGCCAGCGTCGGACCGCGGCGCTTCGCCGCTCCGCGATTCGCCGGCTTACGTGAAGGCGATCTCGCCCTACAAGCCGGGCAAGCCGATCGGCGAGGTGGCGCGCGAATACCGCCTCGATGCCGCCCGCATCATCAAGCTCGCCTCCAACGAGAATCCGCTCGGGATGCCGCCGAGCGCGCGCGCGGCCATCCAGGCGGCGCTGGGCGACCTCGGGCGTTATCCCGACGCCGACTGCTTCGACCTCAAGGCGGCCATCTCGGCGCGTCACGGCCTGCCGGCGGACTGGATCACGCTCGGCAACGGCTCCAATGACCTGCTCGAGCTCGCGGCGCGCTCCTTCTGCGCGAGCGGCCAGTCGATCGTCTACTCGCAGTATTCCTTCACCGTCTACGCGCTGGCGACGCAGTCGATCGGTGCCCGTGCGATCGAGGTGCCGGCCGTGCACTACGGCCACGACCTCGACGCGATGGCGCGCGCCCTCGC
>JAEZQX010000215.1 GCA_023441105.1 Pseudomonadota bacterium
AAGGGGGGTTCACACCACTATAGCGTCGTGCGCGCCGCTGCCCGGCGAAACCAGCAGCCCCGGATTCAGCTTCGACTGCCGCCACCAGGTATCGAAGTCCGTTGCCGTCAGCGGGCGCGTGAAGTAGTAGCCCTGGACCATCTGGCAGCCCATCTTCTGCAGCGCCACCATCTCGTCGCGATTCTCCACGCCCTCGGCGGTGGTGGTCAGGCCGAGCGCCGAGCCAAGCGCCACGATGCCGCGCACCACCATCAGCTGCTGCGGATTGATCTGCATCTCCTGGATGAACGACCGGTCGATCTTCAGGCAGTCGAGCGGCAGCTGCGTGAGGTAGGCGAGCGACGAATAGCCGGTGCCGAAATCGTCCAGCGCCAGACGCACGCCCAGGTCCTTGAGCGTGCGCAGCGCGCTGAGCGCCTTCTCGATGTCCTGCATCACGTCGGATTCGGTCAGCTCGAGTGTCAGCGTGCTGGGCGGCAGCTGCGTCGCCTCCAGGGCCTGGGTGACGGCGCGCGTGAGCGACGGTTGCACCAGGTGGCGCACGTTGATGTTGACCGACACGCTGGTCAGCCCCAGGCCGCGCAGCTGCCAGCGACGCACCTGCTGCAGCGCTTCGGAGATCGCCCATTCGCCCATGCGGAACACCAGCCCGTTTTCCTCGGCCAGCGGGATGAAGGACGCCGGGGTGATCAACTGGCCGCCGCGCATCCAGCGCATCAGGGCCTCGGCGCCGGTGACCCGGCCGGTCTTGGCGTCGATGATCGGCTGGTAATGCAGCACCAGCTCGTTGCGATCCACGGCCGAGTGCAGCGCCGCCTCGAGGTCGAAGTTGCTGCGCAGATGCTCGCCGAATTCCTCGCTGAACATCACCGCGGTGTTGCCGCCTTCGCGCTTGCCGATGCCCAGGGCCACGTCGGCCTTGGCGAGCAGCGCCTCGATGTTGCGACCGTGCGCCGGATAGATCGCCATGCCGATCGAGCAGCGCAGCAGCATCTCCAGGCCGTCGAAGGCGACCGGCTTCTTCAGGTGCGCGAAAGCGATATCGGCGGTCTTCTCGGCCGCGCTCTGCGACGGCAGGCTGGGAAACATCAGCGCGAATTCGTCGCCCGACAAGCGGCCGATGATGAGCCCGGGGCGATTGCCGGCGTCGATCGGCCCGCCGTCGGGCGACGGCAGCGGTGCCAGGTTGCGGAAGGCATGCCGCAGGCGCTGGCCGACCTCGACCAGCACCCGGTCGCCGCCCTTCTGCCCGAGGGAATCGTTGAGGCGCTTGAAGCGATCGACGTTGACCAGCAGGATGGCGGCGCAGAATCCCGGCGGTCGCGGCTGGCGCAGCGCCTCCTCGCCGAGCTGCAGGAACCCGGTACGGCTGGCAAGGCCGGTGAGCAGGTCGCGATGCGTCTGCTCGCGCAGGCTGCGCGCGCTCTCCTGCGCCACCGAGGCCATGTCCTTGACGCGATCGAGCTGCTGGCGGCTGTCGGCCAGCGCGGCCTGTGCCTTGGCCGCACTCACCAGGTGCAGCAGCCGCTCGGACAGCAATGTCCATTGCAACGACTTGAGGAAGTAATCGCTGACGCCGCACTGGAAGGCGCGATCAATCATCGAATCGTCGTTGCGCCCGGACAGCATCACGATCGGCACGTGGCGTTCGCCGATCACTTCGCGCATCCGCCTGATCGCCTCGAAGCCGTCAGCATCCGGCAGCGCATCGTCCACCAGCACCGCTTCGGGGCTCAAGCGATTGAACAGCGGTACCGCCTTGGCCAGCGTGTCCGCCACCTGCACGTCGATGCCGCGCTCACCGAGACCCACCGAGACGAGATGCTGCCAGGCTGGATCGTCCTCAATTAACAACACCTTGAGTGTCGCGCTTCCCGATCTCAGCAGAGAATCTGTATCCAAGACGCTACTTATGTTTTGATCAACGGGCTGCCAGCGTTTGGTTAGTCGGGCGCGACCAAAAAACTGCAGGAGAAGGTGCGAAAAAGGGCGATAAGCCGGTCGGGTGGCCGAAGAGACTATTTTCCACCAATTGCGCCTTCGACACCCCACTATCGCCTGAATGCCACAAATGAATGATTGTTATCGGCCGGGGCCCGGTGCCCGGTCGGGCATGTATCCGGCTCGGCCCCCTTTTCCCAGACAGAGACTTCCCGGCGTGACTCCCGGCCGGTTGCTCCTCGCTTTCCTGCTCCTTGCTTGCCTGGATCCGGCGCCGGCGCTCGCCCAGTCCGGCACGACCCCCGGCACCCGCGTCATCGAGTTGCCCGATCCCGCCGACGACGAACCGGAAATCGACGAAGTGCGATTCACCTTCGGCATGCAGGGCAGCGTCTCTCCCACCTACTCCGGCTCGGACGAGACCGGCTATGCGCTGGCACCCGCCGCGCGCATCGTCTGGCGCGGCTATTCGATCAGCACGTCCAGCGTTTCCCGCGCCAGCACCGAGGCGGGCACCCGCAGTGCGGAAACCGGTGTGACGGGCCCGCTCTATCGCCGGCATGAATTCGCCTTCGGCTTCGGCGCCTCGATCAATCGCGGACGCGACATCGGCGAGGAGGATCGGGAGCGGGGCTTGAAGGACCTGCCGGGAACCCTGATCGGGCGCATGCGGATGCGCTACTACATCAATCCCGACCTCGTGATCACCGCCACCCTCGTGGGCGACCTTCTCGGCAGGCAAGGACACCTCGAGCTGCCGATCGGCCTGGGCTGGCGTCATTCGCTGCGCGACGGGCTGCTGTTCCAGGCCGACGTCGGCATGACCTTCGTCAACGCGAAGGGGATGAGCAACAACTACGGCATCGGTCCGGAAGAGCAGGCGGCGAGCGGCCTGCCGCTCTACGAGCCCGGCGCCGGCCTGCGCGAAGTCGCCGGCTCGGTCGGACTGGTGGGCGAGCCGTCGGAGCACTGGGTCTGGCTGGCGCGCATGAGCCTGGTCAAGCTGGTCGGCCCTGCGGCCGCCAGTCCGATCGTCAAGAAGACCTTCCAGCCGGCCCTGCTGGTGGGCTTCGCCTATCGCTTCACGCTGCATTGACGGCGGCCGCCGCATGAAGCCCGCGCCGGCGCAGCCTTCGAAGAGCGGCAGTTCGATGCGCCTCGGCGTCTCCAACCTGTTGTGGACCCAGGACCAGGACGAAGCGGTGGCGGACCTGCTGAACCGGCGAGGCATCGACGCGATCGACCTGGTCCCGACGCGCTACGTCGACGATGTCGCCGCCGTCGACACGGCGCGGTTGCATGGCATCCGGCGCTTCTGGGCGGCGCGCGGGATCGAGATCGTCGGCATGCAGTCGCTGCTTCATGCGACCACCGGGCTCGACATCTTCGGCGATGCGGAGGCGCGGCGGCGGACCGCCGAGCACCTGCATGCGGTGCTGCGCTTCGGCGCCGAGGTCGGCGCGCGGCAGATGGTCTTCGGCTCCTGGCGCAACCGCCGGCGCGGGGCGCTGGCGGCCGATGCGGCGCTGGAATCGGCAGCCGCGTTCTTCGGCGAGGTGGCGCTGCAGGCCGCCCGGCTCGGCGTGATCCTGACCATCGAGCCGATCAGCGCGCGCTACGGCAACGACTTCCTGCTCGACCATGACGAAGCGGCCCGACTGGTGCAGCGGGTCGGACACGCCGCATTCCGATTGACACTGGACGTCGGCTGCATGGGCCTGGCCGGCGAGGATCCAGCCGTCGTCGTGCAGCGGCATGGCCACCTGGCGAGCCATGTGCAGCTGGCGGAATTCGAGCTGGCGCCGCTGCGCGCCGATAATGCGCTGCACGCTTCGGCCGGTGCGGCGCTGATGGCGGCGCTGCCCGGTCGTGTAGCATGTATCGAAGCACTGCAGCCGCCCGAAATGTCCGCCCTGGATGCCGTCGCGCGATGCCTGGATGTCGCGCAACGGCACTACCGCTGACCGGACGAGCCCGGCAGGCGCCCGAGACCGCTGGAGGACACACCGGATGGACCTGAACTACTCGGCCGACGAAGCTGCGTTTCGCAACCAAGTCCGCACCTGGCTCGAAGCCAACATCCCGCCCCACCTGAAGGAGAAGGTTGCCACCTACCAGGAGCTCGACCGCGAGGACCTGCTGACGTGGCACCGGATCCTGGCCAAGAAGGGCTGGGTGGCGCCCTCCTGGCCCGTTCAATGGGGCGGCACCGACTGGAACGCCGTCCAGCGCTACATCTTCGAGGAGGAATGCGGCGCCGCCGGCGCCCCGCCGCTGGTGCCGTTCGGCCTGGCGATGTGCGCGCCGGTGCTGATCCAGTTCGGCAGCGAGCAGCAGAAGCAGCGCTTCCTGCCGAGGATCTACCACGGCGAGGACTTCTGGTGCCAAGGCTACTCCGAGCCAGGCTCGGGCTCGGACCTGGCATCGCTGAAGACCCGCGCCGAGCGCAAGGGCGACCGCTATGTCGTCAACGGCCAGAAGATCTGGACCACCATGGGCCAGTTCGCCGACTGGATCTTCTGCCTGGTGCGCACCGATTTCGGCACCTCCATCCGCCAGGAAGGGATCAGCTTCCTGCTGATCGACATGAAGACGCCGGGCATCAGCGTGCGGCCCCTGATCCTGATGGACGGCGGCCACGAGGTCAACGAGGTGTTCTTCGACAAGGCCGAGGTGCCGGCGGAGAACCTGGAGCACGAGGAAGGCAAGGGCTGGACGGTCGCCAAGTTCCTCCTCGGCCACGAACGTCTCAACACCGGCCGGGTCGGCGCCTCGAAGCGCGAGCTGGCGTCGCTCAAGCGGTTCGCCGCCGGACGGCAGCGCAACGGCCGGCCGCTGACGGAAGACCGGCGCTTTGCCGACAAGCTGGCGGAGCTCGAGATCGACCTGATGGCGCTGGAGATCACCAACCTGCGCTTTCTCGACCAGCTGCGCGGCGGCAAGCCGCCGGGCGCGGGCGTATCGATGCTCAAGATCAGGGGCACCGAGATCCAGCAGCGGCTGACCGAGCTGGCGATGGAAGCCGCCGGCGCGCAGGCGGTCCGGGTCTCCGATGCCGACGGCCCGGAGGCGCAGTTCGCAGCGCGCCTCGGTCCACGCTACTGCAACTTCAGGAAGACGTCGATCTACGCCGGATCCAACGAGATCCAGCGCAACATCATGGCCAAGATGATGCTCGGCCTCTGAGGCCGGCTTCCAGACGATGTTCGGCCACCTGGTCGACCAACCCAAGCGGACGGCGGAACAATGGACTTCGAACTCAATGAAGAGCAGCGCCAGCTGAGCGATTCGCTGGAGCGCCTGCTCGCGCAGCAGTACGACATCGAACAACGCAAGGCGATCATTCAGTCGCAGGGCTCGTTCAGCCCCGCCATCTGGTCGAAGCTGGCAGACCTCGGGATCCTGTCGCTGCCGGTGTCCGAGGCCGCGGGCGGATTCGGCGGCGGCGCGGTGGACTTGATGAGGCCCATGGGTCTCGCCGGCCAGGCGCTGCTGCTGGAGCCGCTGGTCGAACACCTGACGGCCAGCCGGCTGCTGGATCGCGCCTTGGCTGCGGACCCGGGGGGAGCCGGGCACGACGCGGGCAATAGCCTGCTGCAGCAGGCGATCGCGGGCGAAGCCCGGCTCGCCTGGGTACGCAGCATGGACGGCGACGACGGCGCTGCCTGTCGCGCGGAACGCGCGGCCGACGGTTGGCGACTCGCCGGTCGCCTGGCCAGCGTCCCTGGGGTGGATGGCGCGTCGCATCTGCTGGTCGCAACCGGAAGGGGCAGTGACGCCGGCCTCTTCATCGTCGCGACGAGTACACCATCTGTAACCCTACGGCACGGCAGCGCACTGGACAATCGGCGGATTGCCGACGTCGACTTTGAAAACGTCCAATTGCCGCCAAGCCAGCGCATCGCCAGCGGACCGGGCGCTGCGGCAGCCATCGAGGATGCAGCGGATTTCGGCAGCGCATTGCTTTGCGCTGAAGCAGCAGGGTTGATCGACTACGCATGCCAGGCCACGCTCGAGTACCTCAAGACACGCAAGCAGTTCGGCGTGCCGATCGGCAGCTTCCAGGCTCTGCAGCACCGCATCGTGGACCTGTACGTCGACCTCGAGCAGGTCCGCTCCATGGCCGCCCTCGCCTGCTCCAAGTGCGACGCGGCGGCGGCCGGCCAGATCGGCGAAACCGAACGGATCAAGGCGGTGGCGGCCGCGCGGGTGCTGGTCGGCAAGGCGGCCACCAAGGTCGCGCAGGAGTCGGTGCAGCTGCATGGCGGGATGGGCATGGCGGAAGAGATGAAGATTTCGCACGCCTTCCGGCGCCTGACGGTGCTGGGGCGCCAGTTCGGCACGGTCGACTTCTTCCTCGACCGCTTCATCGCAGCGGACCGGTCGTTGTAGCACCTTCGCTGCCAGGCCAGGACCGGACCGCCTGCGCGACAGGGTCGGCAACGAGATGAACTTCCAGTCCTGCGCCTACTGCACCCATCCGAATCCGGTCGGGAGCAACTACTGCAACCACTGCGGGGCGGCGCTGCATCTCAAGCCCTGCCGCCACTGCGGCGCGGTGGCCGTTGCCGACGCTCGCCAGTGCCCGGCCTGCAAGCGCGAGTTCCCGCATCGGCCCACGATCAGCGTCGAGATTCCCTGGGCCGCCACGCCGCAGGCGCCCGCCTACGATCCGCCCGTTGCCGGGGATGGCCCGCCGGCGGATGCCGGCCCGGAGCGGGCGGCAAGACCGACCGCGAGACCCACCGCGAGACCGGCCGCGAGGCCGATGTCCCGATCGCCATCACAACCGCCGGCGGCAACGCTTGGCGGCGATGCCGGTGGACTAGCGGCCAGTGCCGAGGTGCTGGCCGAAACCCAGCGACTCATCGAGAAGGCCAGCAGCCGCAGGCCACCGGCAGACCATCCGGAGCTGGTCTTTCCCGGCCACGGCGAGGACCACCGGCAGGAGCGCCGCGGAGTCGACCGCGCGCCCGAGGGCGACCTGGACGCCGGCCTGCAAGCCGGGGCTGAGGCCAGGGCCGACGCCGGTACCGAAACCGGTGCCGAAGACGGCCCGGACAGGGCGACGCGCAGCCGCTTCTCGCCGATGCCTGTCAACGACGTCTTCCTGACCGAGGAGCCGGCCGCCCTGCAGGTGATCGGTGTCGGGGAGGCCGACGAAACCGCGGCCGGCGGCCGCTGGGCGCCGCTGGTCTTCCTCAGCCTGCTGGGCCTGGTGGCGGCGGTCGCGCTCATCTACCTCGTACGCTATGCCGGCGACAACGGCAGCGGGCCGACGCGCGAGATCGCGTCGCCTCACCGGCTGCTGCTGCCGGCGGCACGTCCCACCGCGCTTGAGACTGCCGCCGAGGAGCGGCCGCTGGAGGCGCCGGCGAGCGCCGGCACGCAGGCCGTGGTGGAGGCCTTCCAGTCCTTGCCTGCCGAGGAACCCGGCATCCTTCCGGTGCCGGTCCCGCCGACGGCAGCCGAACTAACGGCGGTGCCGGCGATGACGGCGCTGCCG
>JAEZQX010000227.1 GCA_023441105.1 Pseudomonadota bacterium
GCGGGCAGGCCGTTGGGCACGCCGGTGGGCGCACCGATGGGGCCGCCGATCTGCGCCACCGCGGCGCCGCTGGCGAAGCTCAGCAGGCCGGCAAGGACCACTGTGGCGAGCCACATGCGCTGGCCGCAGCTGCGGCCAGGCCTGGACAGAGGCGCCGTGGCGGCATCGCTCGCAGCAGCCTGCAGCCGCGACCCGTCGTGCAGCACGGCGGTCATCCGCCGCTGCCTGGGGTTCGGTTCAAGTGCTGGTCGAGGTGCCGCCAATTCTTCTTCCTTCGGTTGCTGCGGTTGTTGAGGGGGGATTCGTCCCATCCCGCCCCTTGATTGAACCAGATCGCCGTCCCAGGGCGTGCAAGGTTCAGGTAAGTAACGAAACCAATGAAACCTTGTGAGACAGTTACAGCCGCCACCCGCCAGCGCCCAGTCTGCGCCGCAATATCGGCCCGCCTGTAAAGTCACTGCTGGGCGAGGGGACGCCGATGCCAGCGCCCGCGGGCCGGATCGGGATGACAAGGGCGGGGACTCCGGCCGGGATGGCCATGCCGCCCCCGCTGCATGCCGCTAGCGCATCCCCAGCTTGTTCAGCAGATCATACAGGGTGGGCCGACTGATCCCGAGCATTTCCGAGGCCCGCGCAATGTTCCCGTTGACGCGCTTGAGCGCCCGCTGCACGACGTCGCGCTCGGCATCCTCGCGCGCCTGCCGCAGGCTCACCAGCCGGCTGGTGTTGCCGGAGCTGAGGCCGAGGTCGCTGGCGCGCACGCTCGGGCCTTCGGCGGTGATCACCGCCTGCTTCACCGCGTTGCTGAGCTCGGCGACGTTGCCCGGCCAGTCGTGGTCGCGGATCGCGTCGATCGCCTCGTCCGACAGCCGCAGCCGGTGCCTGCCGAGCGTCTGCTGGTAGCGCTGCAGGAACCAGTCGGCAAGCTCCACGCAATCGTCGCTGCGGTTGCGCAGGGCCGGCAGGCAAAGATGCACTTCGGCGATGCGATCGTAGAGGTCGCGGCGGAACTGTCCCTCGGCGATGCGGCTGCCGAGGTTCTCGGTGGCGACGCTGATGGTGCGCGGCAGGGCGGTGCGGTCGCGCCAGATCGTCTCTGCCTCCACCAGCCGGCGCAGCAGTGCCGCCTGGGTTTCGGGGCTGAGCTCGTCGATCGACTCGAGGATCACCAGCGGACCGAGCGCGGCGTTGGCGCCGATCATCGGCGTGGTGCGGACGCGATCGAACAGGTCGTCGATGTCGCTGATGCGGGTGCTGGCGCTGCACGGCAAGGTCGGCGGCAGCAGGCCGCTGCCGGCGTGATCGCTGCCGGCGTGGCCGGAAGCCTGCGTCGAATGGCCGCGGCGTCCCTGCGACAACATGCGCGCCAGCGTCTTCCTGCCGGTGCCGGACTCGCCCTGCAGCAGCACCCGGGTCCCATGTCCGACCAGCCGCTCGCAGCGACGCGCCACGCGGCGCATGGTCGGGTCGCCGGTGAAGATGCCGGGGACGACTTCGCTGAGCCGGCGGCGACCGCCGCTGGCAGGGCGCCGCTCGAGCTGCGCCACCCGCGTTGCCCGCTTGACCGCGTACGACAGCGAATCGAGCTCGTCGGGGTAGGTGAGGAAATCGAAGACGCCCAGTCCGAGCATCTCCTGGACGAGGATTTCGTCACCGGCACCAACGACCACGATCCGGGCGCCGCCGGCCGCGTCGGCGAGGCACTGGAACGCTTCTGCCGGCGACGGCACCAGGTGCGGCCCGGCTTCGGTACCAACGTCCAGAACGATCACTTCCGGTTCGCTGGTGCGCAGGATCTCGATCGCCGCATCGATGCCACGGGCGCAGGCGACGTCGTGATCTGCAAGTGAAGGGCCCAGGCCGATCGAGCGGCCAGGGGTGAGTTCGACGATGATGACGCGCATTGTGATCGCAGGCGCAAAAGGCAAGGCTCCCATGACCCGTATTCCAGCAGGAGAGCCGCCGGTTCCCGAGGACATTCCGCACGAACGGGGTCAGATCAAGCGCTGCGAACTTTTACAATAGGCGGGTCGACGGGCGGCAGCCGGTCGACGACGAAAGACGCAGGCCAGGGAGGAGCGTCGAGCCGATGACTGCAGCACGTTCCAGCCGCTTTCCGACCATGGACCCAGCGCGTCCCGCGGGCGGCCGGCCCGATCCGGTCGACCTGCGGGCGGCGGAGCCGCCGGCAGCGGCCGACGACGCGACGCTGCAGCGTGCCCTGGCCTGGCTGGAGGCGCATGGCGCCGAGCCGCTGCCCTGGACCGTGCCGACGGGCGAGCCGGCCGCCAGCCATGGTCGTGGCATCGACAGCATCCTCCAGGCACAAGGCGCCGACCTGGTGACGCGCCTGGTCGGGATCCTGGCGTGCAGCCAGCCGGTCCCCGACGAGCAGGCGCTGGTGGAGCTGGCCGGCCGGGACCTGGCGGACCAGCTGGCCGGTCTGCTGGAGAACTCCAGCCGCCTGCTGGCACTGTCGCTCGGGCCGGTCGACGATTCGTTGCAGGCGGGCCGACATCAGGCCGAGACCTTGCGCCGGATGACGATGGCGATGGCACGCGACGTCCGCGTGGTCATGGTGCGGCTGGCCTCGGGGCTGCAGACCTTGCGCCGGCTGGTGGCCGATGGCCGGTACGGCGACGAAACGGCACGCGCCCAGGCGCACGAGGCGCTGACCGTCCTCGCGCCGCTCGCCAACCGGCTCGGCCTGTTCCGCCTCAAGTGGGAAATGGAGGACCTGGCATTCCGCTGCTCGCAGCCCGAGGTCTACCGTTCGCTGGCGCGGCAGCTGGAGAGCAAGCGGATCGAGCGCGAGCGCTTCGTCGCCCGGGTGGCGCAGGAGCTGGGCGCGCTGCTGAAGGCGCGCGGAATCCGCGCCGCGGTGACCGGCCGTCCCAAGCACCTGTACAGCATCCACAACAAGCTGCAGAACAAGCAGCTGACGCTCGATGGCTTGCACGACCTGCGCGCGTTGCGGGTGCTGGTGGACACGCTGGCCGACTGCTACGCGGCGCTCGACGTGGTGCACCAGCGCTGGGAGCCCGAGCCGAAGGAGTTCGACGACTACATCGCCAAGCCCAAGCCCAACGGCTATCGTTCGCTGCATACGGTGGTGATTGCCGACGACGGCAAGACGCTTGAGGTGCAGATCCGCACCCGCGAGATGCACGAGCAGGCGGAATACGGCGTCGCGGCGCACTGGCGCTACAAGGAGCGCGGCACTGCCGCTGCCGGCGCGGGCGGCAGGAGCACGGGCGGCACCGGCGGCCCGGGTGGCGCGGCGGCGGAGGCGGCGGAACAGGCGGCGCGGCTGGCCTGGCTGCGCCAGCTGCTCGCCTGGCAGCAGGACGTCGGCATGCGCCTCGGTGCCGACGAGGCGCGCACCAGCGACGATTCGCGCATCTATGCGATGACGCCGCAGGGACGCGTGATCGAGCTGCCGGCCGGCGCCACGCCGGTGGATTTCGCGTACCACGTCCACTCCTCGCTGGGCCATCGCTGCCGCGGCGCGCGGGTCGACGGGCGGATGGTGCCTTTGAACACCGGGCTTGCCAACGGCCAGGTGGTCGAGATCATCGCCAGCCGCGGAGCCGGCGCCGGCATGGCCGAGCCGGGCCCGTCGCGCGACTGGCTCAATCCCGCGCTCGGCTACATCCGCAGCCACCGGGCGCGTGCCAAGGTGCGCCAGTGGTTCAATGCGCAGCAGCACGATGCCGAGCTTGCCGCCGGCCGCGAACGGGTCGAGAAGACGCTGGCGCGCGAAGGCCGCACCTCGCTGTCGCTGGACGAGCTGGCGACCCGGCTCGGTCGCGCCTCGACGGCGGAGATGTTCGCCGACGTCGCGCGCGACCTGATCGGTGCCCGGGCGCTGGAGGAGGCGATCCGCTCGTTCACCACGTCGGGCGCCGCGCCGGCGCCGAAGCAGGCGGAGCCGGCCAGCGCGCTGCCGCTGCCCGCCGCCGGGTCACGGGCCGGCCCGGTGCGCTCGGCCGGCAACGCGGTGCTGGTGGTCGGCGTCGACTTCCTGCTGACGCAGCTGGCGCGCTGCTGCCATCCGGTGCCGCCGGATCCGATCACCGGCTTCGTCACCCGCGGCAAGGGCGTCACCATCCATCGCACCGATTGCGCGAGCTTCCGGCAGCTGGCGGAACGTTCGGCCGAGCGCGTCCTGCCGGCTTCCTGGGGCGACTGGGAGCGGCCGGTGCGCAGCCGGCGCGGCGAGCCGGTGCTGCGGCGCTATCCCAGCGCGATCGAGATCAACGCCAGCGACCGTCCTGGCCTGTTGCGCGATCTCACCGAAGTCTTCGCGCGCGAGCGGCTCAACGTGCTGTCGGTGCGCAGCAATACCCGCACCGACCAGGCCCGGTTCAACTTCATCGTCGAAGTCCCCAGCGCGGTCGCGCTCGAACGCGTCCTCGGCATCCTGCGCGAGATACCCGGCGTCGAGACCTGCAGCCGCGGGTAGCCCCCGGTCAGTTGCGCGGCGCGCGGATCGCCGACTTGGGACGGAAGGCCTTGCACACCGCCGGATCGGTGTCGATGTACGGCGCGCCGATGAGGTCGAGGCAGTAGGGCACGGCGGCGAAGATGCCGTTGACCAGCAGCTTGCCCTCGCCGTCACGCAGGCCTTCGAGCGTCTCGCGGATCGACTTCGGCTGCCCGGGCAGGTTGACGATCAGCGATTGGCCGCGGATCACCGCCACTTGCCGCGACAAGATCGCCGTCGGCACGA
The DNA here is from genome assembly GCA_023441105.1 of Pseudomonadota bacterium. Next base: position 4,733 of record JAEZQX010000227.1, read on the forward strand.
AGTTGAGGCTGATGGCGCGCATCTGCTCGCCGAAGCCCGGCAGCACCTTGCCGGCGATTGCCAGGGTGGCCTCGGGCGTGACATCGCGCGGCGACGGCCCGGTTCCGCCGGTGGTGAGCACGAGATCGCAGCGGGCGACGTCCACCAGTTCGACCAGGGTCGCCTCGATCACCGGTTGCTCGTCCGCGATCAGGCGGGTCTCGAACTCGCAGGCCGTGGTGATCGCCTGCTGCAGCCATTGTCGCAGGGACGGGATGCCCTGGTCCTGGTACTGGCCGCTCGATGCGCGGTCGCTGATGGATACCAGCCCGACGCGCAGCGGCCGGTCGGCCGCGGTCGTGCCGGCAGTGCCTGCGGCGGCGTCAGGATGGGTCGCGGGTGGTGTCGAGGTCATGGTCGGCGATGATCCGGTGGAGTTCGCGATAAAGCAGCCGCGCCTGGCGCGGCGGCTTGCCGGCTTCGCGCTCGCGTCGCGCGGCGCTCACCAGCGC